>NZ_JAMXSK010000008.1:0-167155 GCF_024124645.1 Pseudoalteromonas sp. Ps84H-4
GGCGAAGTATTGATAGAGACTTGCCTGGCTGACTTTTGCAACACGAGAAATCTCCGCCATGCCAGCGCCATGAAAGCCTTTTTTAACAAAGCATTGCACAGCACCATCAAGAATAGCCTCGATTTTATCCTCTCGAGCTGCATAATTCACTGGACGACCTAAATTAGACATAAAAGTACCACTTACTTTAGTGAGTGGTCAATCATATAAATGACGGTGATTCTTGTCAACTGATATCGTTTGTCTTAGAAGCCAACTTTTCAAAGTATTACCAACCTTGTTATTTTTCTAAAACGTGAAAAGGCCTCACAAGTATCTCAATTGAACGAGCAACTGGAAAACTATATGGCCAAAGTATATTTGAATGAACCAATGCAATTGGTTGGATACTGATGATCTGACAGGTTAGCCCGATAAATTTTCACATTTTTATTGAAATCCTGAGCTCTTGAGGTTTTTCTTTTAAGCATCATGTTCACAGCGAAAACAAAGCGGACATTAGCAAGAACATTTTAGAACGGATGACATTTCCTCTTTTCGCTCAAAGCGGTCCAAGTATAAATTTGGCTCGTTAACGCTAGTTGTTGCTACTAGTCATAACAGCTAGTCAGAAACACACACAATTCCTTCATCTATCTGTCCAATCGCTCTAACGGGGATCTTTAGCATGTTAGCTCTATGAAATTTTCTGGAGCTGACAATGAGAACCCCTTTGTTACCTTGGTTTATCCTGTGGGTGACCATCCCAATCATTATTTTCTTTCTATTCATCTTGCCCGCCCATGCCAATGATGGTCCATTCTATCAGCGTGGTCAGGAAGGCTGGTTTTGGTATCAGGTCATTCCTGAACCAACGGAAGCTGAAGAGCTTATAATGCCGGAACTTGGTTCCGTTGAGTCCAGTCAGGACGAGCTAAAGCCCTTCAGTGCTGCTTGGTTTCGTGAGCACATGCAGTCGTTCATGGACAAGGCAATTGATGAGCCGACGAATGAGAACGTAAGAGCCTACCTGTATCTCCAGCGCGTCATGATGGATAAGGGCTCACAGTTTGCTGATGTTAGTCAGCAGGTGGTCATGGGCGATCCTGTCTTGGATGAAATCAGTCGCAGACCCTTGGCTACCTATGCTGCCAATCGGATGGATCGAGAGGCTGGCGCTCAACGAGATATTGCTTTAGGTGAAGTAGCAAAACGGGCTGGCTTGTTCTTCTTCTATCGTTCGGATTGCCCTTACTGCCATGCTCAAGCGCCTATCATCGAATCCATGGCTTTGAACTACGGTTTCGAGGTGTTTGCTATTGCTGTCGATGGCTTGCCTTTACCGGGTGGAGAGTTTCCAAACTACAAAGTCGATTCAGGACAAGCACGATCGTTGTCCGTTACGACTGTTCCAGCGGTCTTCTTAGTAGAGCCGCCTAATGTCATCACTCCGATTGGCCAGGGCGCAATGAGCCTTGATGAGCTCAATAATCGAATCATTCTTGCAGCCCATCAAGCCGGTTGGATTGACGATCAAACTTACTATGCCACCAGACCTGTTCAGCCCGGCGTTTCACTCGCGATGTCAGCCCAAGAGCTTAACGAAAAGATATTACAGGACCCTGAGTTCCTTGTTCGCTATCTGCGTGCACAAGGAGGGTTATAACGATGAAAAAAGTATTTCAAGTATCGCTAATCGCCTGTGCGATTGGTTTTTCGTCTATGACCCAAGCAAGTTTGCAACAGGAGATGAACCAGTTGTTTGGTTCAATGACCAACAGCACTGCGCCTGGTGTATTTGAAAGTCAGCGGCGTGGGGTTATATCTGGTGGAAGCGTTGTTGTCCGTAACAGGATCATGAACGAGAACCTCGTCTCTATGGTGCCACCGTCATTCCAAGCCGGTTGTGGCGGCATTGATATGTTCGCTGGAAGTTTGTCATTTGTTAATGCAGATCAGTTTGTTCAATTACTTCGCTCTGTAGCGGCAAATGCCAAGGGATACGCATTCCAATTGGCGCTCAGTGCTATGTGTGAGAAATGCTCCCAGCACATGGAGACACTGCAAAAGAAAATCCAGCAGTTGAACGAGTATTTTGGCAATTCCTGTCAAATGGCTCAGGGAGTCGTGAACGATACCCTAGCTGCTTTTGGTAAAAAGGGGCAAACAGAAGCCAGCATGTTGAGCTCACTTAAAGGGGCTGGAGACGTTTTTACCAGTTGGAGTGAGTCCAATGGTAAGAACCCATATGAGAACGCTTCGAGTGTCGCGGCATCTGATGTGAACAAAACGATTAAAGGCAACTTGGTCTGGCGAGCACTGAAACGTCATTCGGCATCAAGCTGGTTTGCATCGGGGGATGACCGTTTTCTTGAAGCGGTTATGTCAGTGACGGGTTCGATCATTGTTGGTGATTTGGCTAATGCCGCTGATGGCCAAGGTAAAGCCCCAAAACTGACCAGACTGAATGGCAATAAAGTGACTATTGAGCATCTAATTCATGGCGGTAACGTCGCTATGTACCTATGTGACACAGTGACACAAGACGGCTGTCTGAATCCGACAATCACTAACGTGACCCTAACCGGGTTATCAACCCAGGTAGAAAATTTACTTCTTGGTACAGGTTCTAGTAACGGCATTATTTTTAAGTTTGCTCGAAATACAGGAGCTGCTAGCACCACCGAAAAGGCTTTTATGACCTCGGCTCCTGCGAGCATTGGGGGCATGATTCGAACACTTTCTGCATTAAATGAAGGGGCTGCAAGGTCGTTTGCTTCAAGAGCTGCGCCATTTATTGCTGTTGAGATGGCCCGAGCATTGGTTGAAGACATGCTCAATGCTGCTAGAAGCACCTCTGGTGTGGAAGATCATGCCTATGCGAAGTTGTTAACTGAAGACCTTGAACGTGCACGTCGCCAAATCAATGAGGAATACGCCGCGTTACAGCGAAGATACGGTTCAGAGCAAGAATTGCTGGCGCATTTTAATCAGGTGATTCAGACCATTCGCAAACAGCGTTATTACACCGTTAAATCTACGGCGCTGGGGGAATAGATAATGTGGGAAATCTATTCCATCGGGGATTCGGCTTTTTTAGAGCAGGTCTTGAACGCTGTCGCGATGATCACTGGTACAGGCGACTTTACTTCAATGGTTCGTATTGGCTTGCTCATTGGGGTATTGATGGTCTCTGTTCAGGCATTGATGCAAGGTGGTCGTGGGATTAACTTTCAACACGTTTTAGTCTCATGGCTAGTCTTTGCAACCATGTTTGGACCCAGTACCCGAGTGAGCATTGAGGATGCGTACACGGGGCAAGTTCGAGTGGTTGATAATGTACCCATCGGTGTTGCTGCCGCAGGTAGTACGATTTCAACTGTTGGCTTTCAAATCACGCGATTGTTTGAAACGGCGTTCTCAACTCCCGCGATGACGGAATACGGCTTTGCATCCAGTTTACAGTCACTGATTAAAGTGAGAAAACAGGTGATGGATCGCTCTGGGTTGGGTGATGCAAATCGTGTCGGCGGCTCGGATATCGAGCAATCATGGTTTAACTACATTAAAGAGTGCACCTTGATTGGTATCGACATTGGCCAAAAGAACCTCGATCAGGTGCTGAGTGATCCTAACCCGATGACTGCGATTAGGTTTGATTCGCGCATTTATGGCACGCGCATCATGCTCAGTGGTAGCAGTAGCGATTTGGACTGCACCGATGCCTATAGCCAACTGAAACTCATGACAGAATCAACCTTCATTCCGAGGCTTAAACAGGTTCTGTCAGCCTCATTGGGGACTTCATCAGCCACTGACACTGATGACGTGATCCGAAATGCGCTGAATAACCTTGGTTTGGCTTCGGTTAACACCCAAGAGTACATGACCGCGTCAGTGCTTTTGCCTATTTATGAGCAAAGCGTGACGGGCAAGTATATGGATGATCAAGCTTTCACCGCAGCCGTTATGGTTAACCAAGCGATTGAGCAGCGCAATACACAATGGGCGGCGGAGCAGACCCTGTTCCAAAGTATCGTTCGTCCGATGATGACGTTTTTTGAGGGGTTCATTTACGCCATCACCCCTTTGATGGCCTTTGTGATTGCCCTTGGCCAAATCGGGATGCGAATGGCCGGGAAGTACTTGTTAATCCTGCTTTGGATTCAACTTTGGATGCCTGTCATGGCCATCATTAACCTGTATATTCATTTAACCGTTGCAGGGAAAATGTCGGCGCTTGATGCCTTTGCAGGTACAGAAGTGCCATCTTTTGCCGGGATGATGCAGATGGATTCAGTGCTGCAAACCTGGATAGCTACTGGCGGCATGTTGGCGTCGAGTGTTCCGGCAATTTCGCTCATGCTCGTGTATGGCTCAGCAATAACCGCAACCCACTTGGCTGGACGTCTTCAAAACGGCGATGCCATTGATGAAAAGCTGGCTAGTCCAGATGTCTCAAAAAATGCCCCGGTGATGCAATCACAGTCAATGTTCCAAAATTCAGCCCTCACTGGTTCTGCAATGACCGGTGCGTCAAACTTACTAAGCAGTTTCTCTGTCGGAAACGCAGTGGGTTCAATGGTCGGCTCTACAAAAGAATCCATGACTCAGGCAACTCAAGCCTTTAGTCGTCAGGTTGGCAATACCATGAGCCGAACCTTTGGTGAAAAGCTAAGTTACGACAACCTTTCTTCGGTTGGACGTCAAATCGGTTCTTCTAATTCCGCATCTAGCGCCGTTGTTAATCAGGTTACTGATGACCTACAAACTCGGTATGGTTTCGGAGACGATAAAAAAGATGCTGTACGTGGCTTGGTATCTGGCGTGTTATCGGGAGGCCTAAGGGTCGGCGGCGATGGAACTATTACTAATCCCGGTGAGAAAGAAGTTGCTGATAAGGGTTTTCTTGGAAGGCTTCTTGGTACGGGCGGCAATGATTCTCCACAGGGCAACTTGCCAGGAATGGATAAGCCAGATTCATCTCGTGTACCAAAACTATCAAGGGTACGAGCTGGGTTGGATTTAGGTGGTAACTTTAGTGGCCAAGTTGAGTCGTCAGAAGGCAGTTCTCGGTCTACGACCGCAAATACGCTCACTGGGGAGATGCAAAGCTTGGCATCGAGTGATTCACGACGTGCTGAGTTTCGCGATGCGATGGTTAAAGACCTTTCAGATTCAAGACGCTCTGGCGTTGAGATGTCGTTGTCTAATCAAGACTATCAGTCACTTCAGAGTTCAGCACAAGACGTTATCACGGCATCAAACCGCTTTAGTGAGCTTGATCAGGCCAGCTACAGTCTATCAGGACAAAGGAACACGGATGGTGCGACGTTAACTCGATTAGCAGCGGATAATCCTGAAGTCATGGATTATTTAGGTCGCTATATGAACCAGCATGTTGAAGCCGGTAACCGATTACGTGAAAACCTTCCAATGTATCAGCGCTTGTTACCTGATGATAATCAGGCGTATGTGGCCGCAGCTATGGAGTCTTTAACCTATAGCAATTCTTCAACGCCCGCTGAACGGGACAATGATTATCAAGCAGCAATGACTGTTATGGCCATGGCTACCGGAGCCGATTTACGATCAATTCAGCCGCGCTCAAATGAAGGCTTGTCATCAACTGCACCTACTTTTGGTGGTACTCAAAGCCAAGTTGAATCGGGTGTATTGGGCGGCTACGAGGATGCAGCAACAGTTCAAACTCAGTTCAACGCAGCTCAATCGGCTTACCAAACCAATCTGTCTGGTATAGATGGACAGTTGAATGCGCATCAGCAGCAAGCTCAGCAGGCCGTAGCTACTGACACAAGTACCTATCAATCTGGACTAAACAGTGAAGCTGGATCTCAGTGGCGATCACGCATTATGGCTGATGATAGCGGAGTTTCTGGTGCTGAAATGTTCTTCAACAGCGCCAGTGCAATTGGTGATTTCAGTGGCAAGCATACTGATGCAGCACTGCATACCTTGAATTACTTTGGCGAAGACTATGAGAGTTACAAAGAACAAGCGCTTGAAGATCCTGGCTCACGAGGTTTCTTGCACAACGCTACGGTGGCCAGCAAATCAACCTGGGATGGCTTAAAAGCCGCCGTTGATGCAGGAACCTCTTTGGAAAACCCATTGACGGCGTTTAATGATGCATACAGTGGATCGAGTTCGCAGTATGCTTCCGAAGTAAACTGGGGCACTAAGTCTGAAGCCATGTTGGCGGGGGCATTCGGTGCAGCAGTTAACAATCGATATGGTGAGTTCCTAGAGCAGTATGCTGATGATTTTAAAAAGGAAGCATACAGCGAAGGGCAGAGAATGGGATTGACCCCGATTCAAAGCCAAGTGTTCGCTCAAGCTTTCAATGAAGGTTTGGCGGGGCGCGTATTCAACTCTGAAGACTCATCGAGTTGGTCGCCTGAAATGCTAGGTCTAAGGGAGCAAATGCTAAATGAGTATCGTCAAAAGGATGAGAGTGGCGCTTACATCCCTGACAGTGTGTCTGAAGAAGATAAAGCATTTGTGGATAAGCAGATAGCGGTGATCTCAAATGCATCGCTTGCGGGAGATTATGCTCAGAACAACTTGATCGATATTAGGGCCTATAACCAAGCATCAGGAAGGAACTGAAAATAGAAGGTAGCCAGCTTGTGGTGGGCTGGCTATTTTTTTGGCTTTTTGGGATACCTTGGATAAAAGCCATCAAAAAACGAATGGAGCTTATACCAATACCATTTTTCTTCAATGCTTAAAGTTCTACCCGAATCTTTAACTTGGCTGCTCAAGAATCTAATTCCAGTACAAATAGCTAAGAAAAAGAGTCCCAATCCAACAATTGTCCAACTCGCTTGCCAATATGCGATTGCTACAAGCAGAGTGATGATGGCTATAAGTCCGATGGGATTACAGGTCGCTTTGAATCCCAAGTAGCTGAAAAAAACGACGGTGCAGAACAGAAATGGCAGAGCCGCTAACTTGGCAGATGCCGTTAATATTTCTGAGGGAAAAAAATGAGCCGCAGCCAAAGTCGCCAGAAAAAGCCCCAGTGATATAAACCAGCAGCGTGCTGGTAAAGATTTAAGTAATTTTATCATCTTAGTACTCTCAAAGTGCACGGGCGGTGCACAATCAAATCATGCATCAGCATTTTAGTTCTCAAAAAGTGCTCTAGTGGTTTGCTCGGCCATAATCTCGCACACAGGACATTTAAGCTGAATGCGCTGTTGAGATAC
Source organism: Pseudoalteromonas sp. Ps84H-4 (assembly GCF_024124645.1). Taxonomy (NCBI): domain Bacteria; kingdom Pseudomonadati; phylum Pseudomonadota; class Gammaproteobacteria; order Alteromonadales; family Pseudoalteromonadaceae; genus Pseudoalteromonas; species Pseudoalteromonas sp. Ps84H-4. Next base: position 7,212 of record NZ_JAMXSK010000008.1, read on the forward strand.
CGTCAAATACAGACTGCCGCATCGACACCGGTGTAAGGATGCTAGCTGTGATCTTAAATCACGAGCTAGAACCCAACCTTCATTGATGGTCAGTTTTTTCCAGGGGATCTCAGCTGGAAGATCTGCTTCTTTTCTTGCAACCAAATACGCATCGTAAGCCTTCATCAAAGCATCGATATTTAATTGCTTGTAGACATTATCACCACCAATATTGACATAAAGCGCCATAAGCAGGGAGCCTTCAACTAATGCTCTTCTGCTTTTAACGATGGCATCAGATTCTGGCAATTGACCAGGACAAGGTGACTTGCCAGTCACTTCTTTGTGCAGCCTTCTGATAATGTGGATTGGCAAACCTGTATCGAGCGCGATAATGGTCGTTCGAAATCCGTATTTAATAAGCAGCGAGGCTCGGGTAAACAACTCACTTTTGGACAGGTTATCAATCATGCATCCCCCTTGTTGTTTAGGGTTGATAATAAATAAGCGATTCTTGGGATACCTGTGCCTTTGCTCTTCACCATCTCAATCAGTTGGCTTTGGTTACCCCTTGGTTGAAACAGCATGAATGATGAGGTCGCCACTCGTTGCAGGTCGTCAACACCGGCATTAATCAGTGCATCCACCACGTCGCGTGTAAGTCCAAAGCGCAAGACCGCCTCTTGCGGATCAATTCGCGCTAATTCACGTGCTGCGTGTAGGTACGCCAAATTTAATTGATAGAAGTCTTGTTGATTGGTTGTCATTGACGGACCTCCAGTTCATGTAAAATATTGCGATAGATAGAAAGCACTCTTTGCCCATACCAGCGTGCACGATCTTCGTTCCAACTGTGATAGCGGCCTATGCCAAGCTCTAAATCGTTTGGTGAAGACTTGATTGCTTCGGCCAAAATACTGGAGCCGACAGTAAGGTTGGTGATGGGGTCTAGCAGTTCGGCTGCTGAGCTCACTCGATGCCCATGCCAATGCAAATTGATTTGCATAAGGCCAATATCGAGCTGGTATTTTTCACTTTCTTGAAGTGCCTGGTTTAACAGTTGCTCCGCTTCTGTCTTAGATTTGGCGTAGGTTGCGTTTGAACCATTGCGAATTGCGTATGGCCATGGACTGGTCATGTTAAGACCTCGATGTGCGGCCGACTCAGCCAAGGCAACGGCGTAGAGCATGACTGGATCAATACCAACACTTTGTGCTGCTTTTTCCCACTGATAGCCCGGAAACGCATAGACTGAAGTGCTTGCGGACATGGCTATCACTAGGGCAATGGTTTTTGCTTTAATCGTTTTCATTTTTGTCCTCTAATTGATTTCCGAGAAGCGCCTGAATGGCTTTCGGGCTTATTCTTTTTAAAGGCACTGCGCTAAAGTCAGCGATGCCTCTCGTATAAACTTGTGCCGCTTTTGACCAGTCGCCCACGGCAACCGGCGCTTGCATATCAAATCCTTTTTGCTGGTTCTGATGGTCGGCAATACCCTGTAATAGCCTTGGGTATTCACCCACTTCGTCCCGCAGCAAGTAAGCCTGGTAGCGTGTTAAAAACTCTTTTTGCTTAAAGGGGTATTCCCTGTCATCAACCTTGCAGAGTTCAACCCATCCACCCATATCTGAAATCACGCGGTGGATAAGCGCATCGTCAAACATCACGGATGTCCAAGCGCCAACCTGACGAACAGCCTTGTCAACTTTGTTCCAAGCAACCATGGCTCTTGAACCCGAGTTGCCGTCGATATGCTTGATGACGTCAGCGGGCTTTGGAAAAAATTGCCCAGTATCCGGTGATTGAATATGCCGAGTCAGACCGATTCTCACTTCTTCAATGCTATAAGCACGAAGGGCTTCAAATGCGATGGATAGCAATTGCGGTGATACGCTTTTGCCATACATGGCCCAAGCTGCTCCCCAAACTTCAGCAAACTCGCGTTTATCAACCTCCTGCACTTGAACGAACCTCCCGAATACCTGGTCCGGCCCAGCTTTCAGCGATGCGACGATTGCTTTCTTCAATATTCAATTGGTGATTGCTGCCCTTTAGGCTCGTCGATGATTGCTGTACTTCATCAATGCGAACGTACTCGTCTTCCCATTGCCGGTTTAAAAGCCAGTTATGTGGCATAGGGGTCTTAGTCCGATCTTGATACTGTAATCGGTTGTCTCGTTGCTCTTTCCAGCGTGTTAGCACTTCCAAGGCGAGTTCATGGTCTTCATTGAGGCCCATGCGTAGCCATTCTTCTTTAGCTTTCGCTTTCTTTTCTTTGCGTATTTGTACATCCCAGAAGTCTTCAAACTGTATGTGGGCAACAGTTTTAACTGTTGATTTATTGCTTCTCTCAGAGTCATCCGACCGTTGAGAGTCCCTTACCGGGTTGCCATCAGGCATAAACAATGATGAAAATTCTTCTGGAAGCCGAGCTTGGAAAGCGGCAAGTGACTTCAAAAGCGATGCCATACCAACGAAGTCGGCAGGTACATCTTTAAGCAACCGAAAGGCAGCCTTACCTTGGTTTGGGTTTTCGATTGGATTGTGCTTCAGAAAGCTCCGAATCAAAGTCCAACCGGATTCCTCGCAACGAATCAGGAACTTATCTTGTTCTAACTCACTTAAAGCCTTAGCAACTTGTTGCTCATCCCAGTTCAAGTCAGAAGCAACGTAACCAATCGGCAATCGAAAGCAGCCAAGCAAATTACAGTGTGGGCATGTAAGCAAATACAGTCCTAGCAACTTCGCTGAGTCACTCCAGGACAAAACATTTTGCTTTAGCCAAAAGCGGGTATAGACCTTGCCATAATCACGCATGGAGGTACTCGCTTCTGTGTTTACGTAAAATGCTGACCATTACTTGCCCTTAATCCTACTGGTTACTGGCTTTCAGCTCGCTTGGGCATTCGGGATAGATGTCCGGTCTTAACTGGGATCGGGTTACCTGTCCTTGCGTAGCTTGTTCGATGGGTAAAACGAATTCAGCGGGAACACGCCCTGATTTATTCAACCAAAACCAGACGTTTTGCTGCTTTGAGTTGATGGCTCGTGCTAATGCTGATTGCCCGCCGACCAAGTCAATGGCACGGCGGAGATGTTTTTGTGTCGTGTTGAACACTTCCATACCGTCTCCTGTTACAATAAAAACTGTTACAAGATTGAATGTTACAGTTTAAACTGTAGATAAGTCAACAGTTAAAATTGTTGAAAGGCTACAGTTTTATTTGTAGAATACGGGCTTATGAAAACTTTATCCGAACGACTAAACCATGCCTTGCAGCTTACTGGGGTTACTCAGTCTGAGTTGGCTCGTCGCATTGGTATTAAACAGCAGTCGATCAGCCAGATTTGCTCTGGTAAATCGGCTAGGTCTCGTTACACCATGCAGATCGCGGAGGCGCTTCGCGTGAATGCTCATTGGCTCGCCACAGGTGATGGCGAGATTGGCTTGGGGGTCGGTAATGTAGAAGTCGGGCCTGATATTAAGGGAAGAATTCCTCTCATTAACTGGGTTCAGGCCGGTGATTGGACTGAAATAGCGGAGGGATTTGCCCATGAAGATGCTGAGGAGTGGCGTGAAGTCACTGGGAAAGCACATGAGGGTTGTTTCGCACTTCGCGTAAAAGGCGACAGTATGGAAAATCCAAGCGGAAAAAAATCCATACCTGAGGGAGCAGTGATCGTTGTTGATCCTGAGTTACCTTACTCTTCAGGTTCATTGGTTGTTGCGCGTTTGGATGATTCGAAAGAAGCAACCTTTAAGCAGTTGGTTATTGATGGTGAACAGAAGTATCTAAAACCTTTGAACCCGCAATACCCTGCAATACCGATCAACGGCAACTGCACCATCATTGGTGTAGTACGACAAGCTATCATCGATTTTTGGTAGCGAAGGAATTTGTGGTTTAGCCACAGTTGTTCATGAGCTGAAGAAGCAACGATTGCAAACAGCTACAACTGAGCATTGGCGCACGCTGAGAGTAAATGGTAACCGATTAGATAACCATTGATTGTTTATAAAGTCAAGATCAGCGAAAATAGCGGCCAATTACGATTAACACGACGGATTTGACAAGCGAAGAACTGAAAAGAGAGTACTTCCAAAAGTGTGTACAAATCCGTGTACAAACTAAAAGAATTTATACATGGCAAACCAAGATTTTCTCAATGAAATCAATAAGCGAAGGACCTTTGCTATCATCTCGCACCCGGATGCGGGTAAAACCACCATTACAGAAAAAGTTCTGTTATTCGGACAAGCGATTCAAAAAGCGGGTACCGTAAAAGGTCGTGGCTCAAACCAGCACGCAAAATCAGACTGGATGGAAATGGAAAAAGAACGTGGTATCTCGGTTACTACGTCAGTTATGCAATTTCCTTACAATGAGCGTCTGGTTAACTTACTTGATACTCCAGGACACGAAGACTTCTCTGAAGATACCTACCGTACATTGACAGCGGTTGACTCGTGTCTAATGGTAATCGACGCTGCGAAAGGTGTTGAGGATCGTACTCGTAAATTAATGGAAGTAACACGCTTACGTACTACACCTATCGTCACCTTTATGAATAAGTGTGACCGTGATATTCGTGACCCAATGGAGTTATTAGACGAAGTTGAAACCGAGCTTAATATCGCCTGTGCACCTATCACATGGCCGATTGGTTGCGGTAAAGAGTTTAAAGGTGTGTATCACATTCACCGTGAAGAAACGATTTTGTATAGCACAGGCCAAGGCCACACTATTCAAGAAGTTCGAACAATCAAAGGACTCGATAACCCAGAGCTTGACCAAGCTATTGGTAGTGAACTTGCAGAGCAGCTTCGTGAAGAGCTTGAGCTAGTTGTCGGTGCATCACACGAATTTGATTTAGATCTGTTTTTAGCGGGCGAACTATCACCTGTGTATTTTGGTACGGCATTAGGTAACTTTGGTGTTGACCATGTACTTGATGGCTTAACAGAGTGGGCGCCTGCACCACTACCACGCGAAACAGAAGACCGCCAAGTTGTTGCAACCGAAGAGAACTTCTCTGGCTTCGTATTTAAAATCCAAGCGAACATGGATCCTAAACACCGTGACCGTATTGCCTTTATGCGAATTGTATCAGGCAAATATAGCCAAGGTATGAAGATGAGCCACGTGCGTATTGGTAAACAAGTGAGTATCTCTGATGCGGTAACCTTTATGGCCGGTGACCGTGAGCGAGCGCAAGATGCTTACGCCGGTGACATCATAGGTTTACACAACCACGGCACGATTCAAATTGGTGACACCTTCACACAAGGTGAGAAAATGAAGTTTGGTGGTATTCCTAACTTCGCACCAGAATTATTCCGTCGTATTCGCTTAAAAGATCCACTTAAGCAAAAGCAATTATTAAAAGGCTTAGTTCAGCTATCTGAAGAAGGTGCTGTGCAAGTATTTAGACCACTTATTAACAACGACCTTATCGTTGGCGCGGTCGGTGTACTACAGTTTGATGTGGTTGTTGCGCGCTTGAAAGCAGAGTACAACGTTGACGCCATTTACGAAGGTGTCAGCGTAAACACTGCCCGTTGGGTAAGCTCTGACGATGTTAAAAAGTTTGAAGAATTTAAGCGTAAGTGCGAGAGCAATTTAGCATTAGATGGCGGCGATAATCTTACTTATATCGCACCAAGCCGTGTTAACTTGAACTTATCGATGGAACGCTATCCAGACATCAAGTTTAATCATACACGCGAAAACTAATACACTAAGCTTGCATCAAATTTAAGTGCCCGTACTGCGGGCCATAAAGGTAAAAATTACAATGAATATTCGTACTCTTTTAATCGAAAAAGCAATTGCAGCTATGGTTGCAGCTGGATTACCAGAAGACACAAATCCAGCGGTTACACAAAGTACACGCCCGCAGTTTGGTGATTACCAAATCAATGGCGCAATGGGCGCGGCTAAAAAATTAAAATCAAACCCGCGTGAACTAGCACAAAAAATTATCGATAACCTAGATCTTGCTGATATCGCAGAAAAAACAGAAATTGCAGGCCCTGGTTTTATCAACATTCACTTAAAGCCTGAGTTTTTATCAGCTAGCTTAAAAGCAGCAAACGAAGACGAAAAGCTGGCTGTTGCGCCACATGCAACAGCACAAAAAGTAGTTGTTGATTATTCATCACCTAACCTTGCTAAAGAAATGCACGTAGGTCACTTACGTTCAACTATCATTGGCGATGCGGTTGTTCGTGCCCTTGAGTTCCGTGGTGATGAAGTTGTTCGTCAAAACCACATGGGTGACTGGGGTACTCAGTTTGGTATGTTAATCGCGCACTTAGAAGATCAAATTAACCAAGGTGTTGATTTAGAATCTGTTGCACTTGCGGATTTAGAAACCTTCTATCGTGATGCGAAAAAACGCTTTGATGATGAAGAAGGCTTTGCCGATAAAGCGCGTAACTACGTGGTTAAATTGCAAAGCGGCGATGCACACTGTGAAAAACTTTGGAAGTTATTCATTGCCACTTCTGTAAAGCACTCTGAAGAAGTTTACAAACGCCTAAACGTAACGCTTACGCAAGATGACATCATGGCAGAAAGTGCTTACAACAGCGAACTTGCAAACATCATCGCGCTATTAAAAGACAAAAACATTGCTGTTGAATCTGATGGTGCACAAGTGGTGTTCTTAGATGAGCTTGCTAACAAAGACGGTGAGCCTTCAGTATTTATCGTACAGAAATCAGGTGGTGGCTTCTTATATGCAACAACCGACTTAGCTGCATGTGATTACCGCTCAAATAAACTCGGTGCTGATCGTATCTTAATCTTTGTAGATGCACGTCAAAGCTTACACTTCAATCAAGTTGAGCTAACAGCACGTAAAGCGGGTTTATTACGTGATGAAACAAGTTATGAATTCTGCCCATTCGGCACCATGATGGGTGAAGACGGCAAGCCATTCAAAACACGTACAGGCGGTACTGTTAAACTTGCAGACTTACTGGAAGAGTCAATCACTCGTGCAGCAGCTAAACTTGCTGAGCGTGAGTCAGATTTAAGCGACGAAGAGCGTAGCGAAATTGCCCGTAAAGTGGGTATTGGTGCAGTGAAATATGCGGATCTGTCTAAGCACCGTACTAGCGACTATATCTTCAACTGGGACACTATGCTGAGCTTTGAAGGTGCTACAGCCCCTTACTTACAATATGCATACACGCGTGTTCGCAGTATTTTCCGTAAATCAGGTATCGATGCTGCCTCATTAACAGCAGACGTTACAATCAACGAGCCACAAGAAAAAGCGCTGGCACTTAAACTTCTACAGTTAGAAGAAGTACTTGATCTAATGATCAGCGAAGCAACACCGCACGTATTATGTGGATACCTATACGAACTAGCAAGCCTATACATGACGTTCTACGAAGCATGCCCAGTTCTAAAAGAAGGCGTAGAGCCAAGCGTTCGTGACAGCCGTTTAGTACTGTGTAATTTGGTAGCGAAGACGCTGAAGTCAGGATTGGATCTTTTAGGTATCGAAGTAATGGAGCAAATGTAATCTGCTTCGTGTAGTTCGCTTTAGCTGCGTTAATGAGTTTATTTAGCCTAAGTCACATACAAAACACGTATGCTCCTTGGCATAAATAAACTCATTGCCTTGCTAGCACTCCTACACTTGCAGAAAGTTTAAGAACTCAAAGGGATAAGTCGGTTTTCCGCCTTGTCTTAGGCTAAACTACTTAGGTGAATTCTGCTTCGTGTAGTTCGCTTTGAAAGCACTCTTACACTTGCAGATGATGCGCTTTGTAGGTTGGGTAGAGCAAAGCGAAGCCCAACAAATTGACAGCTCAACAACCTTGATTAATCTTTAGCTGATAGCTGATAGCTGATAGCTGATAGCTGATAGCGATAGAGGGAATTTTATGAAACTTGAAGATATTCGCCGTGAATATTTACAGGATGGTTTATCTGAAGACATGCTTGATGCGTCTCCGATCAAGCAGTTTGAAAAATGGCTTGAGCAAGCTGTTGCCACTAATTTGCCTGATCCTACGGCGATGGTAGTCGCAACGGTTGATGAACATGGCCAGCCTTCGCAACGTATCGTGCTGTTAAAGCATCTTGATGAAAATGGCTTTGTGTTTTTTACCAATACCGGCTCGCGCAAGGCGCAGGAGCTTAAAGGTAATAACAAAATCTCTCTGCATTTCCCATGGCACCATATGGAGCGACAAGTCATTGTTTATGGTGAGGCTAAACCCTTACCAACAACTGCTGTTGCTAAGTACTTTTTATCGCGTCCTAAAGAAAGCCAATTAGCTGCATGGGCATCTCAGCAAAGTCGTCCTGTGTCATCACGTAAGGTGTTAATGGAAACATTTGCGAAAATGAAGCAAAAGTTTTCTGATGGTGAAATCCCATTGCCTGATTTTTGGGGTGGCTATTGTGTTGAGCCTACTAAAATTGAGTTTTGGCAAGGTGGTGCGCACCGCCTGCACGACCGCTTTATGTATCAACGCCAAGCCGACGGTAGTTGGCAGTTTGGTCGTTTAAATCCGTAAATGCGTTTTATCGATTCCCACTGCCATCTTGATTTTAGCGAATTTGATGAAACTCGCACAGAGCTCATCAAAGCATGCAAGCAAGTAGGAATTGAGCATTTTATTGTGCCAGGTGTGAGCTTGGCACAATCTACAGCACTTCTTTCTTTTGCCAAATCAGAGCCAAGTATTTCAGTTGCTTTAGGCTTACATCCTTATTTTTTATCTGACCACCAAGCTCATCACCTCGCAGAATTAGAGCAGTTAGCAAAAGCCAATTTAGGCCAGTTTATTGCCATCGGTGAGTGCGGTCTTGATCGCAGTATCGACAACCTCGATAAACAAGCGCAGCTTTTTGAAGGGCAGATAGAGCTTGCCAATCAACTTGCTTTGCCACTGATTGTGCATCACAGACAAAGCCATGATTTAATTGCCCGCTCATTTAAGCGCTGCAAACCCAAATATGGAGGGGTTATTCATGCTTTTTCAGGCTCAGAACAACAAGCCTCAAGTTATATAAAACAAGGTTTTAAGCTTGGAGTCGGTGGCGTGATAAGTTATCCACGCGCGGCGAAAACTCGTAAAGTCTTAAGCGCTATAGAGCCACAGCATTTAGTACTTGAAACCGACTCGCCGTCAATGCCACTTGCAGGCTTTCAAGGGCAGGTAAATACGCCGCTTAAGGTGCGTGATGTATTTGCACATTTATGTGAGCTTAAAGGCGTGATAGGTGATGCAAAGCAGCAGCTTGCTGCCGAACTTTACGATTCTTGCTCTGCGCTTTTTTTGATATAGCGATTAAATTGCCAGCGTTTTAGGCCACGGCCAAGTTGCCACGTAAAAATACAAGTAATTACGAGCATAAGTAATACTTGTCTGCCTAAGTCATGAAAGCTACTGTGGCTGGTGGCTATCGATGCTTGCGTAAGATACGTTATTGCCACAAACCCCAGTGGTCGCTCGTTATCACTAATAACGGGCTCAACAAATGGTGTTTTTAATTTACTAATGCCCGGCGTTGAATCCGGTAACAAACCAAAGGTATGGTGACTTTGCCAGTTATCACTGGCAGCTACTTGAATACCTTGTTGGTCGTAAATTATTGCAGCTAACACATACTCATCTGCAGCTATGTGGTTACATAGCGCTTTTAATTCTGGTTTGTTTTTTTCTAGTAGTGGAGTTTTAGCGTTTAGGGCCATAAACTTGGTTAAGCTTATCGCTGTGCTGTCAGCACTATCATAAAGTAACTGATGACTTTGAAAACTACTATTAACGGCAACCCAGCTCAGCAGCACAAAACAGGCTGCAGCTAGACTTAAACGCACCAAACGTTGGCGGTATGTAGCCGAAAATGGAGTTTTTAGTTGGTTATTTTTCATAGTCACCGTATACGCTGCTGACAGCTTTTCAATTTGATGGTACAACTAAACCAGTATAATAACCTTATTAGTTCATTGATTGCGAGTAGCTCATGCGCGCGCAAGGACAGACATAAGTCTAATGTGGAGCCACTATGTCACAGCTTAGCCTAGCTGCTACACCTTCAGCAAATTTAGCTGAACAAATCAGCCTAAATTGCTGGTATAAAATTGAAAACAAACACCTTATTACAACAGACTTTACGCCAAAAGCAAGTCAGGGCGTATTTAGCGTAGCATTCGGTAAAGTACTTGATGCTGAGCAAATACTGGCTATTAGTGAGTTTTTAGCGGCACAAGGGTTTAGCAACTTATCGCTATGTTGTTATCAGCCAATCGCAGACATGCCAGTGGCATGGAGCTTTCATAGCGATGCAACAACAACACTCAGCCCACTGGTATTAGTTGAGTTTGCCAAGCAAATTGGTATTCAACTGGTGCAGTTGACTAATCCACCAACGGTTGATGAGCCTGGTCTATTATTAATGGACATGGACTCTACCGCGATTACTATCGAGTGTATAGATGAAATAGCACGACTTGCTGATGTATATGATGAAGTGGCTGCTGTGACCGCCCAAGCAATGGCTGGGCAATTAGATTTTGCACAAAGCTTAAAACAGCGTGTTGCTAAGCTTGAAGGTATTGATGTTGATCTAATCGATGGCTTAAAAGCACGTTTACCACTTATGCCGGGTGTTAGTGAATTATGCCAATACTTAAAACAACATAATTGGCATTTAGCCATTGCATCAGGTGGTTTTGTACCATTTGCTGAGCATGTGCAAACACTAATAGGTTTAGATGAAGTGCACGCTAATACCCTTGAGTTCAAAGATAATCGTTTAACAGGTAAAGTGATTGGCACTATTGTTGATGCTGAAGAAAAAGCCCGTGTACTTAAACGAATCGAAGCAAAGCTTGCCTTAAATAATCGTCAAACTGTTGCCATGGGTGATGGAGCTAACGATTTAAAAATGATGGCTGCGGCAGGGCTTGGTGTGGCTGTTCACGGTAAACCTAAAGTGGTTGAGCAAGCACAAACGGCTATTAACGAAGGTTCGTTGCTGCAAGTTGCTTACTTGTTAGGCCTACCGTTAGATTACTCGCTTTAACCAGATAGCTTTGCGTTTACTCATTTCGTCGATCAGCCTTTGGTCAATATCAAAATGGGTAAGCGCTTCTTCGGTTATATCAATTAAATCTCCCACACCAGCAACAGCCCATAATGCTTCCTCTAAATCTTTTGCTTTGTGTAAAGCATATTGGCTGATGTACTTAAGCTCATTTGATAAGTAATCAATATCAGGCCGGCCTGTACGTGATACATATAAACGAAATACAAACACTAAGTCGTTTTTCAGTGCTTTTTTTACAAATAGTGTTTGTGATGTGTAATCCTCATCGCTAATGCAGCGGCTGGTAATTGAGTCAGCAATTGTGCCTAAACGTGGGTTAAAACAAACAAAAAGTGTAAATGGCAAAGGAGCATCTTGACGACTGCGATCTTTGATAAGTGGGGTGATCACTTCGGTTATTTGGTCTGTCGACAACAAGCCATCAATGCTGGTGCTTTCATTAAGTAGTGCAAAATTTTGTAAAAGCACATGTAATGGACTTGGGTATAAGCCTTGCCCAATAGCACCTATTTTAAAATGCGCTGATTCTTTATGGAGATAAAGCGGAAATTGGCAAACACTTTTTGTTACCATGTTTCTAAGTGCAGTAGAGAGCCCAGGAATCTTAGGGGTTTCTTCACACACTTTTAGCTTATCTTTATTATTATCAATCAACACCGTGAAAAAGGTTATTGCCATATGAGGCAAATCGGTTACTCGATGTACTTTTAAATTCACAGTTGTAAGCGACTTACTTATTGCCATAACTTCATAGCTAAGATCACTTAGGTCGTGTTTTTTGGTGATTTTCTGTAGTTCAGGCAAGCTTAACTTAATGATATCGCCCTTTTTAAAGTCTACAGGTTTCTCACATTCAATTTGTAACCCCATAACTGAAAGATCGCGTGTGTAGCCCTGCACAAGTTGCTCTTTATGCTTAACCGTGACAGATGTTTTATACAAGAATCGCTTATGCGCTCTTAAATTCACATACTCTAAGGCAACAGGCTCTAGATGAGGCGGTGTCTTGTGTTTACTGTGGCCAAATTGTTTTAATTGATTAACCGCAGTTTTATCAAATACACGTTGTTGGTATTTTTTCTGCTCATACTCACTACCCACTGAAGTCAAAATCAACAAGTATTTAACGTCTTTTAGCATGCCTTGCACACGCGGGGTCGGTGGCTTATTGAGCTTTTCGATGTTTTTACCTGCGCTACTTGGTAACGTCAATGGAATGTATGAATCTTCTGGATGGCTTGGCATTAGCTGAAGTTTAAAACACTGCCAGCTATCTTTTTGACTACCAAACCCTAAAAACAAATCTTTTAAATGAGGCTGATTATTTAACTCAGAGCGAGTTGCTGAATAGTAATATATTCTGCCAGATACTGTATGAGTAAAAGTGTAAATATAGTCTTCTTTTACGGCATCAGGGCTACTGAGTAAGTGAGCAATGCGCTGCTGATTAACAATACTGTATAAACATGACACTTTTCGCTCATCACAAAAGTAACGCTGAATAAATATATTGTTTTCTGTTGTTAAGGCGAGACTTGGGTAAAGCTTGTCACCCTGCAAACTTAAAAACGTATAGAGCGAAGTCACTCGAGGAATATAGTATTGCTCATATCCTTTAGAGACAACAGCATCTAAAGTATTGTCTAAATTAACTTTATAGCGTCGTTTATTGCCGTGGATAAAGCTATTTAAAAAGTCGTCAAACTGCTTGTTATTTTCTATAAAGGTACGTTTTAAGCGCACATGATTATATTCACGCGATACCTTTTCGACGGCAATGACTTCATATTGAATACCATTTTTCAGACCTAGCTCAAAGTCTTGCTCGAGACCAACCAAGCGTAAGCCAATTAATTGGCCTTTTTTTAATTTATATCGGGGGGCAAGTTTGATTTTTGCACCGCTTAACGAGATATCAGAAGTTGATGCTGAGACTTTCGTTTCTTTATCAATTTCAACCGAGATCTTTATGGAGTAATTCATGCGCTCTTCAGAGCGGCTTTCATAAGAAGCAAATTTGATAACTTTTGCGGTTAACTGATTACTACTGTCATCACTAATGAGGTCTTGCTCGGCGGCTTTTTTTTGCATCACTCGGTGATTGTTTTCGGTATTCATCACCGCTTCATAGACTGCAAGGGTATAGCCACCGTGGCGTTTAATCGCATCTTCAAACACTTCAATGGCGGTGTCATCCATAAAGTGCTGTTTGCCTTCATACTCGTAAGGTTTTACTTGTCCAGTGACTTGACCACGCAAATCGATAAAGCGTGCTACAGGCTGAGATAAACGCGACATCTCCATTTTGATCAAAAACTGCTCTGGCTTAGTTAAGCTGGCTGTTTTTGCTTTAAAAAGCTTGTCGAATTGAGGTGTGCCTAAATTCGCCTTTAGTTCTTCAACTAGACTTTCGTATTTAAGCAAGATATCTTCAGGCATTTATAAAACCATCACTGTCTATCAAATAACGTAGTATTACTCGGCGGTGTTTTGCAGCTCACTATGCGAGTAGTAATTACTTTGTTGTTTTATTAGTTATTGTTATAAGTACTAGCCAATAAAATGGCAAGTTCTCTGGTATTTATTATTAAGCAAAAACTGTGCCCTTAACTTGTTCTTTAGTCAACAGTTAACATATAAGAAGGTCGATAGGGAGCAAGTTACCATGTATTATCTTCGATGTTTTTAAATCTACTATACATCAATTACCTTAGTAGTCAGTTTTACTTTGTCTACTAGATGCTTGAAAATAGTGGTTCAGTAAATACCAGCTATCCAAACAGGTAAGGCCGAATGGCAAAATCAGCAAAAATCGAATTTGTCTGCACTGAGTGCGGCATGAATTATCAGCGCTGGCAAGGGCAGTGTAAATGTGGTGCATGGAATACCCTTGCAGAGTTTAAACCGTCAGCAGGGCAGTCAAAGCAAGCTGCAAGTCGAGCTGCAATTGCAGGCTATGCCGGTAATGTGGGCGGCGGTTCAAAAAAAATAAATGAAGTTGCAACCACTGAAGCTGAAAAGCGCCTCACAGAAATTGGTGAATTAGACAGGGTATTAAGTGGCGGCGTGACCACAGGCTCAGTGAATATTATTTCTGGGGATCCAGGGGCAGGTAAAACCACCTTGTTGTCAGATTTAGTTGCACGTATGTCAAAAGTAATGCCGTCTTTATACTGTACAGCAGAAGAGTCGTTATCACAGTTTAAAAATCGGGTTAACCGCTTACGCCTAGATTACAACGAAGATGAGCTGTACTTACTATCTGAAACCAGCGTTGAAGCAATCATTGAAGAACTTGATAAACATAAAATAAAGTTTGCTGTTATCGACTCAATTCAGGCTGTTGTAACAGAAACGGCAAATGGTACTCCAGGGTCACCTTCACAAGTGAAAAGTGCGGCTCAGGCGCTCACGCAATATTGTAAGCAAAATGATGTGACCATGTTTATTATCGCTCACGTAAACAAAAATAACGAAATTGCTGGGCCACAAACCTTAGTACACATTGTTGATGCGTTATTACACATTGACACCAATGATGGGCAAGTAAGGACATTACGTGCCAATAAAAACCGTTTTGGCGATATCGACACTGTGGGCATTTTTAGAATGTGTGAGCGAGGTATGCTGAGCGTTGATAACCCGAGCGAAATCTTCCTATCAGGCTCAACGACTGAGTCGCCGGGCTCTGCGATTACTTGTATTCGTAAAGGCAATCGTAACTTACTACTCGAAATTCAATGTCTAACCACAGAAACCGAAGCTGAATTCCCTCAACGAGTGTGTGTTGGTTTAAACATGAATCGTATCAAGATGCTTACTGGGATTTTACGAAAACACACTAAAACTAAAATCTTCCATGATACGTTTTTTAATATAGTTGGTGGTTTAAAAATTGATGAGTCAGAAACCTGCATTGATTTAGCGTTAGTTACAGCACTTTTAAGTAGTTTGAATGAGTTTGTGGTGCCACGGACTACTTGTATTATGGGCGAGTTGAGTTTAAATGGTGATGTAAGACCAATAGACAGTGGCGTACCTCGAGTTAAAGAAGCGGCGCAACATGGCTTTACTGAAATCTTTATTCCGTATCGTAATTACCATAAATCAATGGAAGGCTTAGGCGCAAAAATTACCCCAGTGAAAACTGTGCATGAATTACTGTCGTTAATTAACTAAACACAATTTGATACACTGATAAAAAATTTACACCAATTAAAGGAAATAAAATGAAAAAGTTAATTATTGCGGCGGTTGTTGCTGCGGCAGTCGGTGGCGTAGCTTACGCAAACTATGCTGTGACACAGGAAGTGAAAACAGTGGTTGATCAGCAGCTGAGTGCTTTATCAGCACAAAGTGGTGTAGATATTACTTATAGCGATATTTCAGCGAGTGTTTTTGATAGCAGCATGGAGCTTTCGGGTATCAAAGTACAAAGCCTTGATAGCAATGAAGCTATTGCAACTATAGATACGATTGAAGTATCAGGTTATGAGCAAGACAGTATTCCACCTCATACTGGGTTTGTGATGACAAACTTTCGATTCAGTGATGATTTCCTTGCTCAGTTACCGCAAAACGCCAACAACAAATTAGCGTCTACAAGCTATAACGTTAAGTCTTCGCTAGATTACAATAAAGACTCTGGTGATAGTGCGTTTGCAGTTAACGTGACTGCAAATGAAGTGGCCGATGTTCACTTTAATTTAGGATTGGCGAAATCAACTCCTTTAATGGAAGCGTCATTGGCTATCAGCAAGATGCAAAACTCAACACAAAATGGCCAGCTCACATTAGAGCAGCAACTGCAACAGCAATCAAAAATGATGGCGGCCATGAGCCAGTTAGAGCCACGAAGTATTTCACTGTCAGTTGCTGATGAAGGTGAGTTAAAAGCGGTTGTAGAGAGCTTCTTGCAAGCGCAAGGTATGACTCATGAGCAGTTCCAGCAGGTTGTTGCTATGCAGTTACAACAAGCGCCGGTTAGCACTGACTTAGAGACTGCTATTACTAATTTTGCTCAAGGCTTATCATCATTATCGGTTTCGGCAAACTTGCCAGAAGGTCAGTCTATGATGCAAATCAATCAGCAAATTATGGCGCTAATGGGACAACCTGAAGAACTTGCCAAATTTATTAACCTTCAAGCAAGCGGTAAATAAGGCTAAGGTGCAGACAACCTTAAAGTGTTGCTCCGTCTTGTGAGCTTACTTTAAGGTTGTTTTTAACTTTTCGGATGCCTCGGTTATGCTCCAAAAACTTTTGTGCTAAAGCACGTTGAAATCCTGTCTTGGTAGAGCCGATAAGCTCAACCGTATCACCCTCTACAATCACCTGTAGATTAGAAATAGTAAAGTTAGGGTTGCTGGTTAGTTTCTGCAAAGCATATTGTTGCAATCTAGGTTGTGCTGATGTGCTTGATGTTAAAACACTGGTATTTGCACTCACCTTTGTCGCACAAGCTAGTAAAAATAAACAACTTAATGAGATCAGTACTACGGTTAATTTAAAGCGGTTCATACGATTCCCTCGCGAAGACTCTGTTGCAGAACCCGTTACAATTATCATTCCAATCTTAAGTTTCTGATTATAAAGTGATTTTATGCTTGATAGGTTAAAAGGTATGAACTAATTACACGGTAATTAGTAAAAAAGTACATGCAGCAGAGAGCAAAATGCCGAGACGAGCTCGGCATTTTCAAGTAAAGATATTAAGCTATTTTTTCTTTTTTACTTTTGCTTTGGCTTTTTTCTTAGCCTTGATCTTTGCAGGATCTTTTTTCTTTTTAGATGGGATCTTTGCTTCTTTGTGTTGAGGCTCAATACCTTTAATTACGCGACGTTTAAGCTTTTGCTCAATGTAGCGTTCAACCTTGCCCAGAATAGCCACATCGTGAGCTTCAATAAATGAAATCGCAATCCCTTTTTTGCCAGCACGGCCAGTACGGCCAATGCGGTGTACATAGATATCTGCAGTACGCGGCATATCAAAGTTAATAACATGACTAATATCGGCGACATCAATGCCACGTGCAGCAACATCGGTTGCCACTAAGATATTATTGCGACCAGAGTGAAAGTTCTCCATCGCTTTCATGCGTTTGTCTTGTGGCATTTCACCACGTAGCCATGCAACGCGTAACCCTTCGTTGTTAAGCTCACCAATCAAGGTTTCTAAGCGTTCACGGGTTTTAACAAACACGATTGCTTTATGTATGTCTTCACCGTTTAGGATCTCAACCAACATTTTTAGTTTATGGTTATAGTCATCAGCTAGATGAACCCACTGATGAATTTTAGCTTTCTCTTTTCGGGTTGACTCTGCTTCAAGTAGTGCAGGGTCATTTAAAATTCGTTCTGCAAATAACTCAACGCTGTCGCCTTCAAGTGTTGCTGAGAATAAGAAACATTGGCGACGATTACGTGCTTCGTCACAAATTCGCAGCATTTCTTTACGAAAACCCATGTCTAGCATGCGATCAGCTTCATCAAGAATAAGCAGTTCAACATTCTCAGCATGGAAATTCTCAGTTTCGAGGTATTCCATTAAGCGCCCTGGCGTGGCAATTAAAATGTCGTTATTACTCTCGAAAATTTCTTTATGTGTCCCGTAGTTAATACCGCCGGTTACTACACCAATTTTGAGGTGTGTTTGCGCAGCAAGTAATTCACATTGTTCATGAATTTGATAAGCCAATTCACGAGTCGGTGTCATGATCAGCACGCGAGCAAAGCCAGGATCGCGACGAGGGAAATCAAGCAAGTATTGAATTGCAGGGATCAAAAAAGCGGCTGTTTTACCTGTACCAGTTGGCGCAGATGCTAAAATATCGCGGCCTCTTAGCGCTTCAGGGATCGCTTGTTGTTGAATACTGGTTGGTGTATCAAAACCCATTTTATTAATGGCATTTAACAGCTTGTTATCGATATCAAATTCAGAAAATTGCATAGAGTGACGTAAATAGAGGACAATTAGGCCTAATTATACGCGTTAACGCGGCTGTGGTGAATGAAAAGGTGAAAAAATGTCAGGCTTTGTGTTTAAACAATTTTCGGTGGAGCAAACTCGTGCTGCAATGAAGGTGTCAACGGATGGCATTCTGTTAGGCGCATGGGCCACTCTTACTAATGCCACACGTATATTAGACATAGGGACTGGAACAGGGCTGCTGGCCTTAATGGCAAAACAGCGAGCGCCACAAGCAACAGTGATGGCGATCGAGATTGATCATGATGCCTGTATTGACGCCCGCGCTAATTTTACCAATAGCCCGTGGTCAGATATCCGTCTTTATCAAGGTGCCGTGCAGTCATTTGATTCACCAGAGCCCGTTGATGTTATCATCACTAACCCGCCATATTTTAACGCCAGCCTCAAAGGAGAGAATGCGCCACGTAATGCTGCACGTCATACTGATGGCCTTAGTTTTAACGAATTAATAGCTGCATGTAGCAGGCTTAGTCATGACAAAACGTTGTTGAATGTTATTCTACCTTGTCCGGAAGCTGAGCAATTTATTGCTATTGCAAAGCAATTAGGTTGGCATTTAAATCAACAATGTTTAATACAAACAACGCCCAAAAAAGCGCCGAGCCGCTGCTTAATGTTATTTAGCCAACAGGCTATAGAGTGCAAAAAATCGCAGTTGGTTATTCATGCTCAGGATGGTAGTTACAGCGCCGATTATCAAAGGCTTTGCAAAGCCTTTTATTTGAAAATGTAACGCTAATATAAGATTTTTGGCGATTCTAATTACTGTTCGGGGATCGCAGGTGGACGTAACTGTATCACCTCATCAAGTTGAATTTGCTGAACATATTCAAGTTTAAGTAAAGCATCTAGTACTCTTTTACAATGTTGTTTATCAATATCAGCACTACAAAAGTTGATGATATTAAATTGTCGTTTGATGTTCAGTCCCGTTATGTCAGGCAGTGGTTGCGTGGTTTCAATTAATACACGAATGGTGGGATAGGGATCGGCATAACCAGAGTGTAATAATTTTTCGATGTTAAATAGGTTATCTTTAAGTTTGCCTAGTTCATTCGCTGTTTTCACGCTTTGTGGTATAAATACTTGTTCGTTAAGGCTATTTACTGTAATTTCGCCTTTGGCGTGAAGTGGGTTAATTTGATGATTGTCATATTGAATAACATCACCAGTCACTAAAGTGAATTGTTTCATTGTGTATCCTTTCAATTGGTTATCCATCCACCTCAAGCATAACAAAATGATGCGTCTAAAAAAATTAATTGTAGTAATAAATTCTTAATAAAGTAGGTGATCTATGTTCCGTTTAGCGTTTGTACTCGCTGCGATGTTATTTTCTCAACTATGCGCTGCAGCAATCAGCCCGGTAGGGCTTTGGAAAACAATTGATGAAGAAACGAATGAAGCGAAATCACTCGTGCGTATTAGTGAACAAAACGGCGTGCTGGTTGGCAATGTTGAAAAAATATTGAATCCAGCTAAGCAAGATGCACGTTGTGAAAAATGTAAAGGTGATAAGAAAAATCAGCCTATTTTGGGGTTGCAGATTATTGAAGGCGCAAAGGATGCCGGAGATGGAAGTTGGCAAGATGGTGAAATTCTTGACCCTAATAATGGCAAAACCTACACCTTAAAATTGACACCACAACAACAAGGTAAGGTGCTTGAAGTGCGTGGTTATATTGCTTTTTTCTATCGTAATCAATATTGGCAACGCGTTGAATAAAAAAAAGCCAAGCATTGCTTGGCTTTTCCTGACAAGCGACTTTTACAAACTTTCGCTGTATTCAGTCATTATTTGCTCAACCCAGTTGGCAATACGCTCATCGCTGAGTTCGTATTGACTGTCTTCATCAAGGGCTAAGCCAACAAATTGTTTGCCATCTTCAGTCAGCGCTTTTGATGCTTCAAACTCGTAACTGTCATCGTTTGGCCACTTTCCTAATAAGGTGATGCTTTGATCACAAATTTCATCGTGCAGCATGCCAAGAGCATCTTGGAACCATTGACCATAACCTTGTTGATCACCCATGCCAAACAGAGCCACTGTTTTGCCATTTAGATTAACATCTTTGATATCATCCCAGATAGACTCCCAGTCTTCTTGAAGCTCACCAAAATCCCATGTAGAAATGCCGAAGATAACGAAATCGAATTGTTCTGCATTTTTTAATGGTTCATCTTTGATGTTATGCAAGCTCACAACGTCTTGCCCAATAATATCGCGAATTTTCTCTGCCGCTATTTCTGTATAGCAGGTAGTCGAACCATAAAATAAACCAATCTGCATCGTATTTATCACCGTGTGTTTGCCTGATATGATAGCTACTCAAGCCGCTTGAAGTATCTACCTTCATGTAGTTTGGTAATATTTTACCGTAAGGCCTATTTAATTGATACCTTGATAAGGATGAGAGTAACCGTGGCGGATAATACTTCACAAGCACAAGCAGGTGTCATGACGGAACAAAATGCAGAGCATTTAGAGGTTTTTTTAGATACCTTGTATTTAGAACAAGGAGTCAGTGAGAATACTCTTGCCGCTTATCGAAGTGACCTCGATAAGTTTTGCCAATTTATTAAAGACACAGACTTACTTGCAGTAACAGCAGAAGATATAGAAGCTTATTTAGCATACCGTGTCGATTTAGGACTAAAGTCGCGCAGCACGGCTCGAAGTATCAGTGCGCTCAAGCGTTTTTATCAGTATTTTGTGCGCGAAAAAGCAATCCCCGACTCACCAATGGTTAATATTGCGCAACCTAAGGCGGGGCAATCGTTACCAAAAACTCTCTCTGAAGCCGAAGTAGAAGCATTGCTTGCAGCTCCTAATATTGAAGATCCAATGGGGCTTCGCGATAAAGCCATGCTTGAACTGTTGTATGCCACCGGGCTGCGTGTTACTGAGCTGGTAGGGCTAAGAATGGAGCAAATAAACCTGCGCCAAGCAGTCGTATTCGTAAAAGGTAAAGGTAATAAAGAACGATTAGTCCCTTTGGGTGAAGAAGCAATGTACTGGCTTGAACAGTTTTTAAAAGTAGGGCGCTCGCAGATGATTAAACACGCTACCGACTTTGTGTTTCCGTCTAAGCGGGGCATTGGCATGACCCGACAAACTTTTTGGCATCGCATCAAACACTATGCTATTTTGGCAGCAATAGAGTCACCATTATCACCGCATACGCTCAGACATGCTTTTGCGACGCACCTTTTGAATCATGGGGCAGACCTTCGTGTTGTGCAAATGATGTTAGGTCATAGTGACTTATCAACAACACAAATTTATACGCATGTAGCGAATGAAAGATTAAAGTCGGTACACGAGCAGCATCACCCTCGTGCATAGTGCAACTTTTTTTAAGATGTACCGGTCTATGTAAAAAATGTTCAGGATATAGGATAGTTATGAAAAAGTTAGTTTTAGCCACGGCACTATTTGGCACAAGCTTAAATGTTTTTGCAAATGGCGTATCGACGACAGAAGCCGCTGACGCACCAATTGTTTCAAAATTTGCCGAGTTAGGTGTAAAGGTTAAGCAAGTTAACCCAAGCCCTGTGGCTGGTCTTAAAGAGCTAATTACCGATAAAGGCGTGTTATACGCAAGCCCTGATGGCCAATTCTTAATGCAAGGTACGTTGATTGACCTAAACAACCGTGTAAATCTAACCGAGCATGCGTTAAGTGATGTGCGTAAACAAGGCGTTGCAGAGTACGAAGACTCGATGATTGTTTACAAAGCAAAAAACGAAAAGCATTCAATCACAGTATTTACAGATATCACTTGCGGGTATTGTCGTAAATTACACCGCGAATTAGACGACTTTTTAGAGGCGGGTATTACTGTTAAGTATTTAGCTTTTCCAAGAGGCGGTTTAGCGGGCAAAGGTTACCAAGACTTAATGAATGTGTGGTGTGCTAAAGACCCAGCAGAAGCGTTAACAGAAGCTAAAGCGGGCGCAGAAGTAGCTGCAGTCCCAGGTTGTAACGCCCCGATTGCAGAGCATTACCAACTTGGTCAAAGCTTTGGTATGTCAGGTACACCGGCAATTATTTTAGAAGATGGTACGATGATCCCAGGTTATCAATCAGCTGCGCAAATCAGCCAAGCACTTGATGCTCTACCAAAAACATCGTCATAACTATTTTTAAACGAAAAGGCCTATTTGTCGTAGGCCTTTTTTATTCGCCTTAAGTTAAGAAGTACACTTTCCAACATGGAAAAAATAATTCAAGTTCGTCCTCGCGTTGATGACTCACACCTGCCAAATCATTTACATCCAGTCATTAAACAAATTTACGCATCAAGACAGGTGCAAGACGCAATAGAGTTAGATAACAGTGCAGCAACGTTACATGACTTTCGGTTGTTTAAAGACATCGACAAAGCCGTGTTGTTGTTGCAAGACGCATTAAAAGCACAAAGCCGCGTATTAATCGTGGGAGATTTTGATGCTGACGGTGCAACCAGTACAGCAACCTTGATGCAAGGTCTTGCCATGTTTGGTTTGAAAAACCTTGATTACTTAGTGCCAGATAGATTCAGTTTAGGGTATGGCCTAAGTCCTGCGCTTGCAGAGCAAATTGTGGCTATGCAGCCTGAGCTTGTGATTACCGTTGATAACGGTATTTCATGCATAGATGGCATTGCAATTGTAAAGCATGCGGGTATTAAGGTGCTGGTGACTGATCACCACTTGCAGGGCGAGGCATTACCTAATGCCGATGCCATTGTGAACCCGAATCGTCATGACTGCCAATTTCCATCGAAATCAATAGCAGGCGTTGGGGTGGCTTTTTATCTGCTTATCGCTTTACGTAGTCACTTACGTGATCAAGGGTATTTTCAACATCAGCCAATGCCGAATTTGGCCGAATTACTTGATATTGTTGCCCTTGGTACCGTTGCCGATGTGGTCGCCCTTGATGCCAATAACCGTACCTTAGTACATCAAGGTTTAGCTCGTATTCGTAGCGGTAAAACACGTCCAGGTATTAGTGCTCTCATTGAAGTGGCAAATCGTAATGCAGCGCGCTTAAGTGCCAGTGACTTTGGCTTTTCATTGGCACCACGCTTAAATGCAGCAGGGCGCTTAGATGATATGAGTTTAGGTATAGCCTGTTTATTATCGAGCGATATAAATCAAGCCCGCCGCATTGCCAGTGAGCTCGACAGCCTCAATCATGAACGCCGTGAAATAGAGCAGGGCATGCAAACTGAAGCGCAAGCCGTGCTTGACCGTTTAGCCTTTAAAACAGATTCATTGCCTGATGCCATTTGTTTGTATCAAGCTGATTGGCACCAAGGTGTTATTGGCATTTTGGCTGGTCGCTTAAAAGAAAAGTATCACCGTCCTACGATTATTTTTGCAGCCGGCGATAACGGTGAAATTAAAGGCTCTTGTCGCTCCATTGAAGGGCTGCATATGCGTGATTTACTTGAGCGCATAAATACCTTACACCCTCATCTGATCAGCAAGTTTGGTGGTCATGCTATGGCGGCAGGTTTAAGTATTAACGAGCAATGTTTTAATGAATTTAAAACAGTGTTTGAACACATGGTGGCACAAACACTCAGTGAAGAGCATAAGCAAAGTATTTTACTTACCGATGGTGAACTGCCAAATGATTGCTTCTCGATGGAGTTTGCCAACCTGTTAAAAAATGCAGGGCCTTGGGGACAACAATTTCCAGAGCCAGTGTTTGAACATGTATTCGAAGTGGTGCAGCAGCGTATTGTTGGTGAAAAACACTTAAAACTAGTTTTAAAACATCAATCTGGAAGGTTAGTTGACGCAATAGCATTTGCTGTTGACGTGCGTGCCTGGCCCGACACCGAAGTACGCTATGTAAAAGCGGCATACCAACTCGATATAAATGAATTTCGTGGCAAATTCTCGTTACAACTAATTATCCGAGAGCTACAAAAAACCACATAAAAATATCGTTATAATCGACATAAAAGGCTAATAAAACGCTCGGTTTTTTGTTAAAATCGGGCGTTTTTAATATTTGTAGATAATTTACCGTAATTATTGTCGAAAGCGGTGCGCGG
Source organism: Pseudoalteromonas sp. Ps84H-4 (assembly GCF_024124645.1). Classification (NCBI taxonomy): domain Bacteria; kingdom Pseudomonadati; phylum Pseudomonadota; class Gammaproteobacteria; order Alteromonadales; family Pseudoalteromonadaceae; genus Pseudoalteromonas; species Pseudoalteromonas sp. Ps84H-4. Next base: position 31,316 of record NZ_JAMXSK010000008.1, read on the forward strand.
TAAATCAGCCATTTTGGAGTAATGTACATGTTTGAAGTGAATCCTGTGATTAATCAAATCAAGGAAATTCGCGAACGTACTGAACTGCTTCGGGGGTATCTTTGACTACCCTCTTAAGAAAGAGCGGTTAGAAGAAGTTAACGCAGAACTTGAAGATTCAGCAGTGTGGAATGAGCCAGAGCGAGCTCAAGCCCTAGGCCGTGAAAAGTCGGCACTCGAAGCTATCGTTGAGACCATTGATAATTTAGTGGCCGGTACCGAAGATGTTGAAGGCTTAGTTGAGCTTGCTGTTGAAGCAGAAGACGAAGAAACCTTTGCCGAAGCAGAAACTGAATTAGCCGATTTAAACGCACAGCTTGAAAAGCTAGAATTCCGTCGTATGTTCTCGGGTGACCATGACCAAAACGATGCGTACCTTGATTTACAATCAGGTTCTGGCGGTACTGAAGCGCAAGACTGGTGTAACATGTTGTTGCGCATGTACTTACGTTGGGGTGAAGCGAAAGGCTTTAAAGTTGAACTTGTTGAAGCAACTGATGGTGATGTGGCTGGTATCAAAGGCGCAACAGTGCGTTTTGTTGGCGAATATGCATACGGTTGGTTACGTACAGAAACCGGTGTTCACCGTTTAGTACGTAAGAGCCCGTTCGACTCAAGTGGTCGTCGTCATACCTCGTTTGCATCGGCATTCGTTTACCCAGAAATCGACGATAATATCGAAATTGATATTAATCCGGCAGACTTACGTATTGACGTTTACCGCGCATCTGGTGCGGGTGGTCAGCACGTAAATACAACAGAGTCGGCGGTTCGTATTACGCATATACCAACCAACACTGTTGTACAGTGCCAAAATGAGCGTTCACAGCATAAGAATAAAGACCAAGCAATGAAGCAGTTAAAAGCGAAGTTGTTTGAACTTGAAATTCAAAAGCAAAATGCCGAGAAGCAAAGCCAAGAAGATGCTAAATCTGATATTGGCTGGGGTAGTCAAATTCGTTCATACGTACTTGATGACTCGCGCATTAAAGATTTACGTACCGGCGTTGAAAACCGTAATACTCAAGCGGTTCTTGACGGCGACTTAGATAAATTTATTGAAGCCAGCCTTAAATCTGGCCTATAACCACCGAGCTAAAAAAGAGCTAAAAAATGACTGATCAAATCCAAGACGAAAATAAGTTAATCGCTGAGCGTCGTGGCAAATTAGACGCAATCCGCGAAAATTGCCCAGCCAACGGTCATCCAAACCAATTCCGTCGTGAACATTACACGGCTGATTTGCAAGCTGAGTTTGGTGATAAATCGAAAGACGAATTAGTTGCTGAGCAGCACGTTGTATCAGTAGCGGGTCGTATTCTTGCAAAACGTGGTCCTTTCCTTGCGTTACAAGATATGAAAGGCCAAATTCAAGCGTACGCGTCAAAAGACGTACAAAAAGAATTAAAAGCAAAATACGGTCAACTTGATATCGGTGACATCATCGGTGTTAAAGGTGCACTAAATAAATCAGGTAAAGGTGACCTATACGTAGAAATGACAGAGTACGAGTTACTAACTAAGTCATTACGTCCGCTACCAGAAAAATTCCACGGTTTATCTGACCAAGAAACTAAATACCGTCAACGTTATGTTGATTTAATTACCAATGAAGCGACGCGTGAAACCTTCCGTATTCGCTCAAAAGTTGTTGAAGGTATCCGTCGTTTCTTAGCTGATCGTGACTTCATGGAAGTTGAAACACCGATGCTACAAGTGATCCCTGGTGGTGCGTCTGCTCGTCCATTCGTAACACATCACAATGCACTTGATATCGATATGTACTTACGTATTGCACCTGAGCTTTACCTAAAACGTTTAGTGGTAGGTGGTTTTGAGCGTGTATTCGAAATCAACCGTAACTTCCGTAACGAAGGTTTATCAACACGTCATAACCCAGAATTCACAATGATCGAATTCTACCAAGCATACGCTGATTATATTGACCTGATGAACATCACTGAAGACATGTTACGTACTGTTGCTACAGATGTACTAGGTTCACCAATTGTTGTAAACACAACTAAAAATGAAAACGGTGAAGTGGTAGATTCAGTAGAGTACGATTTTGGTCAACCTTTTGCTCGTTTAACAATGAGCGAGGCTATCCTTAAGTACAACCCAGACTTTGATGCTGCGGTATTTAATGACCCTGAAAATCATTTTGAAGAGCTTAAAGCGTACGCTAAGCAAGTACACGTTAAGATCCCAGAAAACTGTGTATGGGGCCCAGGTAAGTTCTTATGTGAAATCTTCGAAGAGACTGCAGAGCATAAGTTAATTCAACCTACTTTCATCACAGCTTACCCATGGGAAGTGTCACCACTTGCACGTCGTAACGACGAAAACCCATTTGTGACTGACCGTTTCGAGTTCTTCGTAGGCGGCCGTGAATTAGCAAATGGTTTCTCTGAGCTTAATGATGCGCAAGACCAAGCAGAGCGTTTTTCTCGTCAAGTTGAAGAAAAAGACGCAGGTGATGATGAAGCAATGCACTACGATGAAGATTATATTCGCGCGTTAGAGTACGGCTTACCACCAACAGCAGGTGAGGGTATTGGTATCGACCGTCTTGTTATGTTATTCACTGACTCACCAACAATTAAAGACGTGATTTTATTCCCGCATATGCGTCCTCAAGCTGATTAATCAGTTTTTAGGATTAGAAAACGCCGCTTTTTTAGCGGCGTTTTTGTTATAGGAAATTTCTGATTTTTTCTTCGCTAGTGTTTTTATTTTTAATTTAAATTATTGATATATAGTGTATTTGTTGTTTTTGTTTGCTACGTAATTATTGCTTTGTTCGTTTTTAATACAAACTAAGGTTGATAAAGTCATTTTTCTAGTCAGAATGTTAATGTACTAAATAAAATCCGTTCACTGCTTAAATGGAATTAATTAAAATGACAACAAAACCAGCGCAGTTACCAACAGATGTAGCAAAAAGTGATGAACAACGTGAAAGCTTTTACCGAGCATGTATCTTTGAATTTCAAAAGTTAGGATATCAAGACCAATACCTAGCAGAATTAACTGATGAGCATATTCCTTTAACTGGTCTCGATTTATTGGCTGATGAAGAAAAAACGCCTAAAGCTTAAGCGATTTTAGGGAGTTTGAGTCAGTTGTGCACAATCTCTAACCATCTACTCGAAATTCCTTGAAAAGTGTTTGACTTATTTTCTGAAATCTTTATTATACGCCCCACAAGACGGAGAGGTGGCCGAGTGGCCGAAGGCGCTCCCCTGCTAAGGGAGTATAGGGTTTGTAGCTCTATCGAGGGTTCGAATCCCTCCTTCTCCACCATTTTTCCTAAAATGGCATGTCTTGAAAGTAATATGTGTGGACGCGTAGCTCAGCTGGATAGAGTACCTGGCTACGAACCAGGCGGTCGGAGGTTCGAATCCTCCCGCGTCCGCCACTTTTACTTTAACTCTGCATCGAGTATAAGATGTTAGTAAATTTGGTCGGAGGTTCACTCTTTCAAGAGACGTCCCGCAACCGCCACTTTTTACTTTAACTCTGCATCGAGTATAAACTTGAGTCTCTTGCTAAGAGAATAAATTAGCAATGTTCAAATGTGCGTGTGGACGCGTAGCTCAGCTGGATAGAGTACCTGGCTACGAACCAGGCGGTCGGAGGTTCGAATCCTCCCGCGTCCGCCATATTTGAAACTCAAATCGAGTATAAAGATACAAATTTGGTCGGAGGTTCTCTCTTTCAAGAGACGTCCCGCAACCGCCATATTTGAAAAATCATTGCAAGATTATAAAATGCAACTTTGCGGACGCGTAGCTCAGCTGGATAGAGTACCTGGCTACGAACCAGGCGGTCGGAGGTTCGAATCCTCCCGCGTCCGCCACTTCCTTCTAGGAAGTGACATAAGCCGACAAGCTGTCGGTTTTTTTGTGTCTTTAAGATACAGTCAATGCAAGACTTAAACATGCATAATCACACTGCGGACGCGTAGCTCAGCTGGATAGAGTACCTGGCTACGAACCAGGCGGTCGGAGGTTCGAATCCTCCCGCGTCCGCCACTTTCTTCTTGAAAGTGACATAAACCGACGAAAGTCGGTTTTTTTGTGCCTGCAATCCGCGTAGGTGTGGTTGTTGGAGCGACTTCAGTTGTGAATAAACATACCGTTTTATTGCACCTCATTATTCTTTGGACGACTTTGAACCACGCAGCCGGAGGTTCACTGTTTCAAAATACGTCCCGCGTCCGCCACTTTCTCTCAAGTAGAGCTAAGTGAATCAAACCGACGAAAGTCGGTTTTTTTGTGCCTGCAATTCGCATAGGATTGGTTTTAGGAGAGACTTCAGTTGCGAATAAACACAACGTTTTATTGCGTTCATTTCTCTTAGAACGACTTTGAACCACGCAGCCGGAGGTTCACTGTTTCAAAATACGTCCCGCGTCCGCCACTTCCTTCTTGAAAGTGACATAAACCGACGAAAGTCGGTTTTTTTGTGCCTGAAATTCGCGTAGAAGCTTGAATGCTCAATATAAACTTGATGCAATAATTTTATATCGCGTTCATTTCTCTTAGAGCAACTTTGAACCACGCAGCCTAAGGTTCACTGTTTCAAAATACGTCCCGCGTCCGCCATATTATTTTTTTATATCCCGCGTTTAATAGCAATTCACAACAATAGACCAGTTAATTAAGCGTATCGGTATAAGTAGCTTCAAATGACACTAGCAAAAAGTGCATGGTAAGTTTGCTCGTTTCACTTTGTACCTTTTTACTTTCATATTTTCTTGATATTTAGCAATAAATCCCAGTTAACTTGCTTCACGGTCAAATTGTGTTAGATTTAATAAAATATTCCAAAAATAATAACTAATGGGAATTTTAGTTTATGAATACTAAAGCTGCATTTCAAAAGCGGCTAGCTTTATCATGTGGTTTTTTATTGCTAGCGGGTTGCCAAACAAGTGCAAGTAAGGTTGTTTTGTCTGATGAAGAGTACTTTGATAGGGTCATGCTAGCCCCTGCAATTCTTCCTGCTGATTTAACAAATACTGGTTGTTTAAATTTAAATAATGATGATGATGCAAAAGACTATAAAACAGCATCGCAGGTGAATTATCAACAAGCAGATTGGCAATCTCGCGTGGCTGCTGACTGGCTGTACTTTGCAGATCCTCTGCAACCAGGCAAGTTGTTATTGATAGATTATCAGGTTAAGGGTGGGCAACTTGCTTACCGTTATTTAAGTGATGGTAGTCACAATGAGCTGTATGAACCTTGGAGCTCATCAAAAATTCAAGCATTTACTGGCGCGTTATCAAGAGTGAGGCAAGCTCACCCTGAGCTAGGTGCAACTGCCTTTGCAGGAGATACAGCACTGGCTGATTTGATCAGCAGTATTAATAGCTACGAAGCATTTGGTAAAGCCGATGGTAATTCAAATGCTATTGCCAGTTATTTTGTTAATGTGGCAGGGCGAGAATACTTACGTGGGCTTTTTAATGAGGGCTGGCTGAAACTGCAGGATCAACGTTTGTTGTTTAACGGTGCATATGGCTCAGAGCAGTTTGCCCCATCAGACGACTATTGGCATAACCCGATAAATAAAGAGTTTGCTGTAAAGATAGAGCGTTACACAGCAAGCAGTGATGATCCCGGTTATTTAGGGTATCGTTGTGATAGTTGTGGTTTAACGGGTAATAAAGCAATGACCACACTTGCTCAAGCTGAATGGTTAAAGCGACTAGTAAGTCATCAACGTGAGCCAATTACGCAAATGCCTAATTTACAAAGTAGTGATGTAGATGTGCTACTTAACGGCACAGGGCATACCGATCAACATGCTAGGGTTGGCGGTATGATGGTGGGTATAAGCCACATTGTTACAAATGCATTAGCAAATGTTATAGCCCCTAATGATAGTCGCTCTGCCAAAGAGGTGCTCGACACTGCAACTAATGGACAATGGCGTGTTTGGCAAAAAATAGGCTGGGGTCCAAGTGAAACGCGCTCAACCACAGAAACAGTGATGCTTGCACATGTGTGTTTAGGAAATTATCAAGGTGGTCGTGAATTTACTTTCAGCGTGCAGCAGTCAATAGGCGGAGCTGACGAAGCCAATTTGCCAAAAGTCGGTAAGCAAATGCAGCAAAAGTTGCAGCATGCGTTTACAAAATTATTAGATTCACGCATTCAATAAGAATTAAGGAACAGCTATGCGTCGTTCAATTATCGCGTTATCAATTAGCTTAGGTGTAGCCTTTTGTGCACCTATTCATGCTGAGGGCTGGCAATCAGATGTTATTGCGGTTACTCAGTCGCAACTTTCGCCCAATTACTGGTTAGCGAAAGGTGCATCGGCAAAAATGATCATGACAGAGGCGCAAATTACAGCCTTTAACGAAAAACTGATTAAAGAAAATAAATACATTGTTGATCCACTGTCATTTCAAACAACATTGAGTAAAGAGGAATTAACAAGCGCGATTCACTCTGCAAGCTCTATCCCTAAAAGCCCGCGTTTTTTTACTGATGGTAGACAGTTAACCGCCAAAGACTTCGCCAAATATCAAGCTAACCTAAACCTTAATAAAGTGGCCAGTAGTAACAAGGTTCGTTTTGGTATGGTTGTTAAGCGAACTGCTCTGCGCACTTTTCCAACCTGGGACCGAGTATTAAATAGTGGTCTTGATCAAGACTTAGATCGCTTTCAAGAAAGCGGCATGTTCCCGGGTGAAGCTGTTGCTGTATTGCATCAAAGTGCAGATAAAAAATGGCTCTTAGTTCGTGCTTACAACTATTTAGCATGGGCACCTAGTGAAGATATCGCTTTTGCTGACGCTGATGAAATTAAAGCTTATCGAGAGCAAGATAACTTTTTGATTGTAACCGGCGCAAAGGTAAATACCGCCTATGTGCCTAACGACACTGCAAGCTCAGAAGTCCAACTAGATATGGGTGTGCGTTTACCTTTACTTGATAACGAACAAGTACCTAATTTGCTCAATGGTCAAAACACGTATGCAAGTCATGTTGTTCAGCTGCCCACCCGTAATGAGCAAGGCCAGCTTGTTATAAAACCGGCGATGATCAGTAAAACCGCCGACGTAAATTTAGGTTACTTAGAATACAACGAGCAAAACCTAATAAAACAAGGTTTTAAGTTTTTAGGTGAACGTTATGGCTGGGGACATGATTACAATGGCCGTGACTGTACAGGTTTTGTAGGCGAAATTTATAAAAGTTTTGGCTTATTAATGCCACGTAATTCAGGCCAGCAAGGCAGTAGTGAATACGGACAAAATAATCGCTTTGATAAAAATACGACCGCAGACGCAAAATTACCGGTGGTTAAAAATATGGCGATTGGCGATCTTATTTATATCCCAGGTCACGTGATGATGTATTTAGGAGAGCACCAAGGCGAGCCGTATGTTATTCATGATGTGAAAGGCTTAGGCTATAACAAAGGCGATGGCAGCTTTTATAGTAGTGCGCTTAATGGAGTATCGGTTACCCCCTTGTTACCCCTGCGATTATCTCAAGAAACAAGTTACCTAGACCGTGTTTATAACATTAAGCGTATTCGATAGAGGCCTGTATGAAAATTAAAGCAGTTCGTTTTGCGAAACTCAAAGTGCCTTTGGTCACGCCATTTAAAACAGCGCTTAGAGAAGTGAGTTTTATTGAAGACCTAGTGGTTTTAATAGACACCGAATGTGGTCAAGTCGGTTATGGCTCGGCTGCTGCAACTCCCGTTATCACAGGTGATACACATCAAGGCATGATAGCGGTGATTCAGCAGTTTATTGCTCCTAAACTGATAGGGCATGAAATCGAAAACATCAACCAGCTTACTCACATTATTCAATCAACGGTGATTGGTAATAGCAGCGCAAAAGCGGCTTTAGAATTAGCGGTTTACGACTTGTGGGGCAAGCTCTACAGAGCGCCTTTATACAAATTACTCGGTGGTGGTAAGTCAGAGTTAAAGACTGATATTACCATCAGCGTAGATAACATAGATAAAATGCTTAGTGACTGTCAGCGAGCGGTTGAGCAAGGTTTTGATGTATTAAAAATAAAAATCGGCAATAACCTTAATCAAGATATTGAACGTGTAAAGGCAATTCACACAGGGTTTGCTGCTAAGGCGCAGTTACGTTTAGATGTAAACCAAGGGTGGAATGCCAAACAAACAGTGTTTGCACTGCAACAACTTGAGCAAGCAGGCGTGGTGTTAGAGTTGGTTGAGCAACCAGTAAAAAGCAGTGATATTCAAGGTCTCAAATATATTACTGAGCGAGTGAACACCCCGATCATGGCCGATGAAAGCGCCTTTTCACCTAAGCAAGTAATACAACTTTTAGAGCTTGGCGCAGTTGATATTATCAATATTAAATTAATGAAAACGGGCGGTTTAAGTCGAGCAATTGAGATTGCTAATATCACTGCCCAATACCAAGCAGAGTGTATGATTGGCTGTATGTTAGAGGGCAGTATTGCTGTAGCAGGTGCAGCGCATTTAGCTTCAGCCAAAGCGCAACAAATAAGCAAAATAGACCTCGACGGTCCAGCGCTTGGTCAATACGACCCAGTTCAAGGTGGGGTTGTATTTAACGGTCCACAAATTAACTTATCGGATGCCCCCGGCCTTGGTATTGAATCAATAAACGGTCTAGAACTAATAACAAACGGAGTATGGCCAGCATGAAAAAACTAGTCAGTCTTATTGCAGCTATGAGTTTAACCGCTTGTGCAAGCGTAGAATCACCTAAACCAGTCATTGATAACAGTCATCAGCAGCTCGTGGTGGTGGTCGCTAATGACAGTGATGCTATTGATGCCACGTTGTATCGCTTTGAAAAAAATGCTGGTAGCTGGCAACAACAAGGCCAGCAACATGCTGTGGTGCTTGGCCGCACAGGGCTTGCTTGGGGGGTAGGGCTACATCCGCCACAACCTGGACAGCAAAAACAAGAGGGTGATGGTAAAGCGCCTGCGGGCATTTTTGAGTTAGGTACTGCATTCGGTTATTTAGATTCACTGCAAACAAACCTTAACTATCAAGCAATGACCGCTAACGACTATTGTATCGATGTGAAAGGCTCACCTTTTTATAACCAACTAGTTGATAAGGCGGTTGTTGGTGAAGAGGCGGTTAAGGATTCTTCGGAGTGGATGCGCCGAGATATTTATAGCCAAGATAATCTTTATAAAAAAGGCATTGTTGTTAAGCATAACCCAAGCAATATTGATGGCGCGGGCAGCTGTATCTTCATGCATTTGTGGCGAGCACCTAGTAAACCAACTGCGGGTTGTACAGCGATGACTGAAAGCGATATGGACACATTACTAGCCTGGCTTGATGAGCGTAAAAAGCCATTACTGGTAAGCCTGACCAAAGCGCAATATCAGCAAAAACAAAGTCAGTGGCAATTACCTAGCCTAGGTAACTAAAAATAATAAAATAAAAGTATTTTAATTTTGTCATAATGATGGAATAATATATTCCATTAAGGTTTGGGTTAGGATAATAAATGAGTGCAAATTACGCTTTACTCGATTGGCTAGTATTCGCAGGCTACGCGGCAATTTTGTTGTTAAGTGGTTGGTGGTTTAATCGCAAACGTGCTAACTCAAGCCAAGATTTTTTTCTAGGCGGAAATAGCATGCCAACGTGGATGGTTGCGATATCTGTTCTGGCTACTTCGCAGTCAGCTGCCACTTTTATTGGTGGGCCAGATCAAGGCTATCAAGGAGACTTTTCTTATATTGCTACCAATATTGGTGCCTTTATTGCGGCGTTTATTGTTTCTGCATTCTTAATTCCAAAGTTTTATCAGCAAAAAGTTTATACGGTCTATGAGTTATTAGAAAAACGCATTGGTCCTAAAGCAAAGCGACGCAGCGGCTTGATGTACTTATTTGGCCGAGTGTTTGCAAGTGGTGCTCGTTTATATATGGCAGCGATTGCTGTTGCGATGATTTTATACGGAAATATCGATGCAGACAGTGTGGTTGTAGCCACTCTAGTGCTGGCACTAGCAGGTTTGTTGTATACCTTTTTGGGCGGGATCCGCAGTGTTATTTATTCTGATGTATTGCAAAGCATTGTCTATGTGAGTGCGGCTATTGCGGTTATTTGGAGCTTGCTGAGCGTTATTCCAGCCGATTTTTCAACCATTATTGCAACCTTAAATGAACCAAGCCCAGGGGCAGACTCAAAGCTGGCATTGTTTAAGTTTGATTTAGACTTTGGCCCGTCAGGGGTGTTCAACATGGCCTCTGTTCTAACTGGTTTTGTGTTATTAAATATTGCCGCGTTTGGTCTTGACCAAGATATGACACAACGTTTGTTAACCTGTAAAAGCCCTAAAGAGGGCAGTAAAGCTTTACTACTTTCAGTGGTCATGGTGATCCCGGTTATGGCTATTTTTATCTTTATTGGTTTACTGCTTTACATCGTTTATCAGCAACCAGCATTAATGAATAGCGAAGCTGGGCAAACGGTTGTTCAAGAGTTTAACGGTGAAAAAATCACTATCTTTATGTACTACGTATTAAACGAAGTACCAGCCGGAGTGAAAGGCTTAGTGAGTGTCGGTATTATTGCAGCCGCTATTTCTACTTTGAACTCTGGGCTTAGTTCGATGTCTTCAGTCATCGTGCAAGATTTATATCGCCCATATTTAGAGAAAGCCAATAAGCAAGTGAGCGATCAGCACTTTGTTAAAGCAGGTCGTGTGGGTATGGCGCTGGTAAGTCTTGCTTTAGCGCTAATGGCTATCCTTTGTTATTTCTGGCAGCAGTATAGCGATATGCCATTATTAAAATTTGCTCTAAGCGTAATGGTCTTTTCCTACAGTGGTTTATTAGGGGTGTACTTTACAACTTTATTTACCAAGCGTGGCAGTGAAGGGTCAGTATTAGCTGCCTTAATTACAGGATTTATGGTGACCCTATTCATGCAACCTTACATGATTGATTGGTTACTGCCTGAATCTATGCGCTTTTACTTAGGGTTTACGTGGCAATTATGTATTGGCACCTTGCTTGCCACATTAGTGTGCTGTATAGGAAAAGCAAGCAATGAGGCAACGGCATAAATGGCGCCAACATATATTTTAGCCATCGATGGCGGTGGCACTAAGGTGGTAGCTGAGCTTAAAGAGCTGGCAACGGGTAAGCAATTTCGTGCTCAGGCTGGCTCTGCATCACTGTCGAATGATCTTGATTTAGCAGTTGAAAACATTGTTAAAGTGACGCGCGAGGTGTGCGAACAAAGCAATGCTAAGCCTAGCGATATGGTTACCGTTATGGGGCTTGCTGGTGGTTCGTCAGTAAGCCTTGCTGAGCAAGTTAAAGTAATGCTCAAGCTTATTTATGAAATCGAATTTGCTTACTTAGAGATTACAAGTGATGCGACTACTTCACTGTATGGGGCAAATTTAGGTGCTCCTTGCGTTGTCGTAGCTCTTGGCACGGGAGCTGTCGGGGCACGATTAACGGCTCAAAATCAAATTAAATTGGTTGGGGGTTGGGGGTTCACTGTTGATGACTTTGGTGGTGGTGCCCGCATTGGCCTTATGGCTGTACAGCATTTATTAAACGATATAGATAGTTTTGATTTACCAAAAAGCCCTTTAACGATTCGCTTGAGTGAGCAGCTAGGATGTACTCGTCAAGCAATTAGTGATTGGCTTAAACTTGCTAAACCCGCAGATTACGCAGCATTTAGTCCGTTGGTGTTTAGCTTACAAGATGAATGTAAGGTGGCAAAAAGTGTTTTGGCAGAACACACACAGTCAGTGGTTGAGTTAATTAGCAAAAGCAGAGGCAACTCACCTTTACCGGTAATTTTAATAGGTGGTCTTGCGAAGGTGAGCCAACCATTATTACCACAGGCCTTACAAAATGAACTATCTCCTTGTAAGGGAGATTCTTTAACTGGCGCCTCAATTTTAGCGGCAAAGCATTATTATGACATTATTGAAGAAGGACAACCCAATGAGCCCTGAGCACGTATTTAAGCAACAACGTGAATTACTCGAAGAGTTAAATGGCATTGTCTCAGAAGGACAAAACCCTGACACTTTGGATATTGACTTGCTCAGCACTACTGAGATCCTCACTAAAATCAATAATGAAGATCATAAAGTGGCTGCGGCAGTAAAACTTGTTATTCCGCAAATAAGTGCTGCGGTAGATCACATTGTAGAAGCGTTTCAGCAAGGCGGTAGGTTGATTTACATTGGTGCTGGCACCAGCGGTCGCTTAGGTATTTTGGATGCGGTTGAATGTGCTCCTACTTACAGTGTGAATGATCAGCAAGTGCAAGGAATTATCGCAGGAGGTGATACGGCCTTTAAAAAGGCTGTTGAAGGCGCTGAAGATAGCACGACCTTAGCTATTGAAGATTTAAAAAGTGCCAACTTAACGAGCCGCGACGTTGTTGTCGGCATAGCTGCCAGTGGGCGCACACCTTATGTGTGCTCTGCAATTGAATATGCAAAATCAATAGGTTGTGTAACTGTAGGTGTGACTTGTAATCCTAATTCAGCGGTCATGTGTTTACCACAAATTGGCATTTGTCCGGTGGTCGGAGCTGAAGCTGTAACAGGCTCAACCCGAATGAAATCGGGCACAGCACAAAAGCTTGTATTAAACATGTTAAGTACCGCCAGCATGATACGTACAGGCAAAGTGTATAAAAATTTAATGGTCGATGTGAATGCCAGCAATGAAAAGTTGCATGCCCGCGCTATACGTATCGTGATGCAAGCGACTGATTGTACGCAGCAGCAAGCAGTTGATGCGTTAAAGCAAGCAGAGCAAAGTGCCAAACTAGCTATTTTAATTGTACTAACAGGAAAATCGGCAGTTGATGCTAAAGAGCTTCTATCGAAAGCTGATGGTTTTTTACGTAAAGCGGTGGAGGAATAATGCGCTTTTTAGTTGTTATGATTATCAGTTGTTTATCACTTTTAGGCTGTAAAGAGACTCCACAACAAGTCTCTGAAAACACCTTGCCATTGCAAGTTGGTGCTGCAAATTACGACGCTTATATACCAGCCCTTAAAGGTAAACGCGTTGGTTTAGTGGTTAATCAAACCTCAGAGATTAATGGTCAGCATTTAGTTGATTTATTGCTCGATAGAGGAGTTAAGGTAAGTAAAATATTTGCACCTGAGCATGGCTTTCGCGGCGATCATGATGCAGGCGCACATGTAAAAAGTACTGTTGATGCAAAAACAGGCATTGATGTTGTTTCTATTTATGGCAGCAATAAAAAGCCAACTCCTGAAGTACTTGCTGATCTCGATGTCATTATATTTGATATTCAAGATGTTGGTGTGCGCTTTTACACGTACATCAGCTCAATGCACTACATGATGGAAGCGGCAGCTGAGAATGATAAGTCATTTATCGTATTAGACAGACCTAACCCGAATATTGCTTATGTTGATGGGCCTATCCTTGATCCACAATTTCGTTCGTTTGTTGGTATGCATGAAATTCCTGTTTTACATGGTATGACAGTGGCTGAACTGGCTCAAATGATTAAAGGTGAGGGATGGATAAACAATGCAGATAAACTTAATTTAACAGTGGTTCCCGTTGCTAATTATGAGCGCACAATGAGCTATGAGTTACCGGTAAAACCAAGCCCTAACTTACCTAATGCTCAATCGATTCAGTTGTACCCATCACTTTGTTTCTTTGAGGCAACGCCTATTACCATTGGCCGTGGTACGGATTTTCCGTTTCAAGTTGTGGGCTATTCGCCAATAAAACTAGGGGAGTTTAGTTTTACCCCTCGTGCAATTGAAGGCGCATCAATGAACCCTAAATTCAAAGAGATTGAAGTTTTTGGTCAAGATTTACGAGATGCTGATATTCATGGTCTAGATTTAAGTTTATTTATTTCAGCATATCAAAAGCTAACTGCGAATAATCAAGAATTTTTTGAACGCGCTGGCTTCATGGATAAACTTGCGGGTACTGATAAATTGCGTTTAGCCATTGAAGCAGGTCAAACTGAGCAGCAAATTAAGCAAAGCTGGCAAGCTGACTTAAGTACTTTTAAACGAAAGCGAGCCCCGTATTTGCTTTATCAATAATAGCTAGGTAACTAGAAAATAAGAACGAGGCGCTTGCCTCGTTTTTTTATATCCATAAAAAGCTGTGTTATATTCAGGGGCTTGATTTATAAGGATATACCATGAAGACTTATTTCAGTTTAAGCATTGCTGCTTTCGCTTTACTAGCTGGCTGCTCACAACTCCCCAACACCTCAACAAGTAACTCAACCGATGCGCTTGATCTACGTGATAATAAAAACGCAGCAGAGCAGCTGTGGACACTAAAACATGCAACAAAGCCTATCTATCCCAAAGCTGCTTTAATTGCCAAACAGACGGGCTGTGCGCGCTTTGTTATAACTATTGATAATCAGGGCAATACGATTGATATCCGTTTTGTCGAGAGCTTCCCTGAAGGGCTGTTTGTCGATGTATCGCGAGAGTCGCTTAAAAGTTGGCAGTGGCAGGCAAGTACAAGTAACAGCGAGTCGCAAGCGATTATTCGCACTGTGCAGCTAGACTACTTTATGAAAGAAGCGGTTAATATAGATGCAGCAAAAGCATTTTGTACAATTTAAGTCTGTTCTTGAGGCATAAAAAAGGGCCGCAATAGCGGCCCCCAACAGGATTGATTAACTTAGAACTTGAAGTTAAACGACAGCTGCACACGACGTGGGCTGTAGTAATTACGATACTCACCAAAGGTTTCTGACGATACATATGGGTTATTGTTATAACCTGTTTGACGGTCAAATACGTTGAAGATATCAGCACGGAATTGTAGTTCCATGTCACCTGAGAACTTAAAGTCTTGGGTGTAGTTTAAATCAAGCTGCCAATGGCTAGGGCTACGACGGCTACCTGCAGGTTCTCCATAACGTGCTGTACCACTTGAGTAGCCATAGATTGAACCATCCCATGCTTCCCAAGGTTTACCCGACTGGAATACAAAGTATGCACCGATGTTTGCTTGCCATGGCACAGTATAGTAACCATACACTTTTACTTTATGCGGTTTATCACCTGATAGTGTGCCGTATTTGTAATCCCAAGGGTAGCGGCCACGGCCATCACCATAGTTCGAAGAACCAATGAAGGTATTAGCATCTGTTGTTGCGGTAGTGTTATCTTGGTCGAAGTTACCGTAGTAATGACTCCAAACATAAGAAGCATTGATATAGCTGTTTTCACCTAAGTATTCAGCTTCGATGCTCGCTTCCCAATATTTCGTTTCGCCACCATCTACTTCGGCAATAACATATGATGAACCGCCGATCTCATCACGGATCGCGTCAAGGTTATCTACGTATAAGCCTTTATCAGCGATATGTTGTGGCACACCTTCAGCATCAACGCCAGAGTAGTCAGTTAAGCGCGCGTTATTTGGCATATCTTCCCAGAAATGCGATGCCTTACGGTGACGAACATGAGCACGTAATACTAAATCAGAACCCACATATTTAGTGGTACCAAGAGTAAACTCTTTGATTTGACGAGGCGTTAAATCATCAGCAAATACTTTACCAGATGAACCTTGACGCGGCTCTGCGTAAATTACGTTACCCGCTTCATCAAATTCAACTTCGATTTCGGCACGGGTATTACGGTCCCAAGAGGCTGCACGCGCTAATGAGCTTGCTTCAGGGTTATACATTGAGAAGTTAGCAAATACAGAGTCTTGATCTGCATAATTCCAATTCACACCTAAACGAGGCTGGATCATGTCTGACCAATCTGTTTGGTACATTTTGTACTTTTCGCCAGGTGCTAATTCATAACCAGAGAGGGTACCAGATGCTGATTTAAGACCTTGACCATACCAAGTATCGCGGCTCACAAGCACACCCACATTGTAAGTCCAATCACCTACTTCAATGGTGTCGTTGATTTCGAAGTTCAGCGTTTCCATTTCTGAGTTAATAGCAGAAACCGCATCTCCACCTGCTACTAAGCTCATTTGTTGCACGCGAGCACGGTAAATAACCGGTGCTGAGCTGCCTTCTTCTAAGCTCTCGTCGAGGCCGCCAACATAAGAGATGCTACCCCAACCATTTGAAAGACGAGACAGTACTTCTTTACCTTCTTTCCATTCGCCACCTACATGTAACGTGTGGTAACTATCGCCCCAGCTAAATTCATGCTCTAGGTTTAACTCAAAGCTATCACGGTAGAAGTCGATATTATCGTATTGGTAATACGCACCAACACCGCCGCCACCTCGCATTTGTCCATCTTCGGTGTAACCATATTGCGCAATGAGTGGTGCAGCGCCTGCATTATATGCAGCAATTTGCTCTGCTGTGTAGTTATCATCAGCATCTAATAAGCTTGGTACACTGAAGTAACCCATTTCAGCGAGATTGCTGATGTCTAGTTGACCCGTTAACGATGGCACTACAGATAGCTCTGTATCAGGTGTGGTACCAGACTCAAGTTCAAATTTACTGTACTGGAATGAAAGAGTTGTTGCATCACCTAAAAGCCACGAACCATCTAAGGTAAAGATATCTTGATCGGCTTTATCACCTGCAGAAACACTGTCAGTTTCGTAAGCGCCAACAGAGCGACCTTCGATGGTTTTTTCTGAGGTACGCTGTGAAATATTAATTAAAATATCGTCTGTTGGTGCCCAAGTTAACTTACCAAAGTATTCATCTCGGACATTTTTATAGTCTTTTACTTCACCATAGGCTGTATCTTTATTAGTACGTGTTTCTTCAGGGCGATAATAAGAAGTGTAGAAGTATAAAGTGTCTTCAATAAGCGGGCCGCCTAAACTCGCTGTAAGCCAGCTTTTATCAAGCTCATAGCTTTCTTGACCTGTTGGAGTCGCCACTAAGCTCTTAGGTTGAACTTTGTATTCAACATTACCGTGGAATTCGTCAGTACCTGATTTTGATACGGTATTGATTGAGAAGCCACCTGAACGGTTAAAGCCAACGGCTTTTGCACCACCGCGATCCATAGTAACGTAGGCAACGTCATGGGTTGA
Organism: Pseudoalteromonas sp. Ps84H-4; assembly: GCF_024124645.1. Classification (NCBI taxonomy): domain Bacteria; kingdom Pseudomonadati; phylum Pseudomonadota; class Gammaproteobacteria; order Alteromonadales; family Pseudoalteromonadaceae; genus Pseudoalteromonas; species Pseudoalteromonas sp. Ps84H-4. Next base: position 48,406 of record NZ_JAMXSK010000008.1, read on the forward strand.
TGGCTCTGATGCTAAGTTACCAAACATAGGGAGTGAAACATCAACACCGTCAAAGCCGTACGAGTTATCAACACCCGAACCACCTGCTGATGGACCAAGGGTTGCGTTTTCAGATAGCTCAACACCCGGAACAAGTTTTAATAGGTCACGGTAATCTTGACCAACTGGCACGCTATTGATTGCTTCTTCACCTAATGAGTTAGTGAGTGCAGATTTACCTTCGCGGAATAACTTACTGCCGGTAACCGTGATAACCTCAACGTTTTCGTTAGCACCACCCATAGTGACGTTTAAGCTTGATGTTTGCTCAAGTAAAACGTCGACAGTCATGGTTTGCGTTACACCGTTTTTATCGGTGAAAGTCAGTTCATAAGTACCGGGCTTTAACTGCGGTAAGTCATAACTACCATCTTCACGCGTAACAACGGTACGAGGTTTTGGCATCACGTTACTCTTTGCAGTTACTGTGATCCCAGCCAGTGACTGCTGTGTCGCTGGTGATGATACTTTACCTTTAATACCACCGGTTAGATTTGCAAAGGCTGGTGCGCTGGCTAGAGCCGCGGCCATAACAACGCCGGTAAAGGCTGTTTTCTTTGCACGAAGTGCATTGCTTGTCGCTTTGGCTATATAGCTAATTGCGAGTGTGGATGCATGTTGTTTCATTGTTTCCCGTCCTTATATTTATATGCTTTGTTGGACTGCTTACCCAGTTGAGACTTATGAACTTTAATATTATGTTGCCCACATATTAAACAGGTGTTATTTACTATGGTCAAGAATATTTTTTTATTAACGTACCTTTTTTTAGGAATAAAATATATAACCTGTTTTAGGTAAAGTTCAGCAATCGCTCGCTTTAGCGGTGGCTCAATTATCAGAAAGTTATTTTTGTAAGAAATTATGACTGTATACTCAGTGGGTTAATCCCAAAGATAAAGAGTAAAAGATGTGATTTATGGTAAGAGGAAAAAGTCTGCTTCAATCATAAAAAAAGCAGCCTAGGCTGCTTTTTTGTTCTTAAATGTTATTTATTAAGAAATTAGTTATTCTTAAATTCACCGACAACTTCATTAGAATGTTCCAGTAGTTTACGGCCTTGGCGACTTGACTGGGTGAGAGCGATAAACAGAATATCAATAACAAAGTCTTGTGCTGTTCGCGCAAGAATTGACGATAAACGCACAGACTCACCTTCAGCCACTGAGTAAAGTTTTACATCGGCAGAGTCAGCAACAGGGCTACTGCCAAACTTTGTGACTGAGATCACTGAGCTGTCATTCTTTTTCGCTTGTTTAACTACTTCAGCAATTTCGCGGGTCATACCTGACTCACTTATCGCAATCACCAAGTCACCTTTTGAAAAGGTAGCAACGTATGCAAGCTGCGCGTGGCCATCTGGCTCGGCTATTGCAGGCATGCCGAGTTTTTGTAATTTATAAGAGAAGTCTTTTGCAACTAATGCTGAGCCACCTAAACCACAGATCAGTATGCGCTTTGCTGACTTTAAAAGCTCTACTGCTTTTTCGACTGCCACGGCCTCGTTGAGATTCTTTGTTTCAGTGAGTACAGCCAGTTTACTACTTAATAATTTTTCTGCGATTTGTTCAAGTGAGTCATTAAGGGTGATTTTACCATGTAGTTTTGGTTCACTTGTTTCGTCATTGAGCGCATCAATCACCGCAAGTTTAAAAGCAGGAAAGCCTTTGTAACCTAATTTTTGTGAAAACTTCACCACACTTGACTGGCTCACTCCAACCACTTTCGCAAGCTCAACGGATGATAAGTTACGAATAGCATTCGCCGAATTTAGTGTGAAATCAGCAAGCTTTGCTTCGCTGCTCGATAAAGACTGGCGTAAAGCTTTAATTTTTACAAAAGTAGACATAGGGCTCACTTTGTTTAATTAACTTAAGTCACATTGCATAGTAATGTACTACACACCTTAAGTTGCGATACGTAATTGCTTTGATACCACGACTTATTTTTTGTTTTACTTGACCTAAGTTTGGAATATTTTTCTTTAATTAGATGGAATAATATAGTTTTATTCCATAATAGATACAAGATTATTTGTTGAGATAGCTGCATTTTTAGAGACTTAGCGATAATGTATGCTGTTTATTCTTTATTTAGTAAATAAAATATTTTACATGTTAAGTGGGTGTTGCTACTGTATTGCTGAGAATCGTCAACGCTTAAATCATCAGGTATGAATCTGTTATGAGTTTTACCCCTTTAAAAAAATTTCTTAAACAGCTGTGTTATCTCAGTAGTGCTGCTTTTTTAGTAAGCTGTGCCAGTCATCAATATACCTTCACACAATCAGCTAATTACAGTCACCGTGTAAAGTTTTTAGTAATGCATTACACCGCCATTGATTACGAAAAGTCGATGCGTGCGTTAGTGGATGAAGGGGGCTTAAGTTCACATTATTTATTACCAGAATCAGGCGATCCAAGTTATCCAAAAGACGATTTAGAAATTATTCAGCTGGTTGATGAAAAAGACAGAGCATGGCACGCCGGCCGCAGCTTTTGGCAAGGCCGAGAAGATTTAAATGATCATTCAATTGGCATTGAAATCGTGAATGTACCAACCTGTCATATACCTGAGCAAAGTCAGCCAGCAATGGAAAACAATGCCAGCAAATTGTGTATTTTTCCAGACTATGATGCCAAACAAATTGAGTTGTTGATTGAGCTTAGCAAAGATATCTTGGCGCGAAACCCAGATATTGGCCCAACTCAAGTTATCGGCCATTCAGATATTGCGCCAAGCCGTAAGAACGACCCAGGCCCGCGTTTTCCTTGGTACCAACTTTATAAAGCGGGTATCGGTGCGTGGTACGACAGCGAGACTGTTGATAAATATTGGCAATTATTTAGTGCATCAAAACCCTCTGTTGAGTTAATGCAAAAAGCACTGCGTAGCTACGGCTATGAGGTGATTGCTACGGGACAGCTTGATTCGCAAACTTTAGATGCCTTAAGTGCTTTTCAAATGCACTTTTTGCCTTGGCATGTAAGTGGGAATAGTGATGCCAGAAGTGCCGCTGTGTTGTTTGCTTTATTAGATAAATACTTCCCTAAAAAGCTTGAGCTGTTATTTAAAGAATATCAGCAGCAACAGCAAGCGGTTGAGCCAGAGCCAAAAACACTGGCTAATGCACAAGTGATAGCGCGTATTCCTGCTCTTGAGCCGAGTAGTCGCGCGCTTGTTAATGACAGAGGCACCTTTGTCGCCTATAAAGGTCGCGGTGAGATCATCATTGAAAACCAAGACGCAACCAGCGCCGACATTTATATTAATGGTGAAAAAATCAATATAGCTTCGCCTTTAACTGCCGAAAAAATATATCAATACAGTTTGGCTAAACGTACTCACAATGGCATCAACACCTATAAAGTTGGGAATGTATTGCCTGAAGGGGCAAGCTTAACCCTACGCTTTCCTTATCCAACGCTTGATAAAAACAGCAGTCAAAAGCGCTTTAGTGCCGTTGATGAATTAATTAATCAAGAAATTAAAGAGGGCTTTCCGGGCGCGGTACTTGCCGTTGTTAAAGATGGCAAACTGATTAAATTAAGCCATTATGGCGCAGCTAAAAAGTACCACGCTGATGGCAGTGAGCTCAAAAGCCCACAAGCTATGCAAAACGATACCTTGTTTGATATAGCCTCAAACTCAAAAATGTTTGCCACTAACTTTGCGCTGATGAAGCTTGCCAGCGAAGGAAAGCTCGACGTAGAAAAACCGCTGTTTTATTACCTACCAGAATTTAGGGGCAGCGGCCGTGAGCAGCGTTTAGTAAAAGACTTACTTACCCATAGTGCTGGTTACCCTGCCGTTGTTGATTTTCATCGTAAAGACAATAAATTTGGTGAGCGCTTTTTTTCACAAAACAGTCTGCGTACTAAAAACCTGTTATTAACTGGCGTTCCCTTCGTGGCTGGGCGCAACGTAAAACACTTATATTCTGATATCGATTATATGTTGTTAGGTGTACTGGTTGAACGCATCAGTGGTATGGCGCTTGATACTTATGTTGAGAGCCAAATTTATCAACCGCTTGGTTTAACACATACGGTTTATAATCCATTGCAAAAAGGCTTTTTAACCTCACAAATTGCGGCCACAGAGATTAATGGCAATACCCGAGGTGGACGCATTGAATTTGAAAATGTTCGAACCGATGTTCTGCAAGGTGAAGTACATGATGAAAAAGCCTTTTATGCCTTAGGTGGCGTAGCGGGGCATGCAGGGCTTTTTAGTACTGCAGGTGATTTATCAGTGCTTATGCAGGTATTACTCAATGGCGGTGGTTATGACAATAAGCAAATTTTTACGCCACAAGTACTTGAGCAATTCACAAACTCTCAAGCAAGTGATGAAACCTATGGGTTAGGGTGGCGACGGGCGGGGCATCAAGCGCGAACTTGGCATTTTGGTCCTTACGCCAGCCCGCGAGCTTTTGGTCATACTGGTTGGACTGGAACTGTGACCGTCATTGACCCCGAGTACGACCTTGCTATTGTGCTATTAACTAATGCGCGTCATACACCTATTGAAGGTTCGCAAGAAAATTACGAGTTTGTCGGTAAACGTTTCGAAACGGGTAAGTATGGCTCTATTATCTCACTGATTTATGAGAGTATATTAAATCACTAGTCGAATTAAGTTGAGTTTAATGGTAAAGCCATTAAGCTTAGCGAGTTTTCGTATAATAAAAATAAAATGCTGTTCTTAATTTAAAAGGGTTTTTATGTCTTGGTATTCAATTTTACCACCCTTGATTGCTATCTTAATTGTGTTTTGGCGCAAAGAAGTGATCATGGCGTTATTGGTCGCGGTTGCGTCGTCTGAGTTTTTACTTGCTATCAATGGTGAAGGTAATAGCTTATTTTACACCTTCATTAATACCATTGAGCGTGTTGTTGAAGTCGCCAGTTCCCCTGGTAATAGCCGTATCCTTATTTTTAGTATCTTAATAGGTGCATTACTTGCCTACATTCGTGAATCTGGCGGTGTCGCTGCTACCGTTAATTTACTAATGAACAAAGGGGTTGCTAAAAGTAAGCGTCAAGTTGGTTATTTAACCATGTTCTCAGGTATTGCAGTATTTATTGAATCTAACTTAAGTGTATTAACCTCGGGTATTTTATCGCGTGGTTTATTCGATAAATTTAAAATGAGCCGAGCACGCCTTGCTTACATTATCGATAGTACCAGCGCACCTGTGTGTATCTTAATCTTGTTAAATGGTTGGGGCGCATACGTGCTTGGTCTACTTGGCAACTACGAAATGGAAGAGTCTGCGGTATCAGTACTTTGGGGCAGTATAGGTTATAACTTTTACGCCATTATCACTTTACTTATCGTGTTCTATACCATTACTTTTGATAAGGTACATGGGCCATTAAAGCAAGCAGAAGATAATTTTGAACAACAAGAAACCGAGCTGGCTGAAGAAGTAAAGGGCTCTAAAGCGCGTTATATGCTTGTGCCACTTATTACCTTAATAGCTAGTATGGTTGGCTTTATGTTCTGGACTGGCGATGGCGATATTGCCAGTGGCAGTGGTTCTAAATCAGTGCTGTATGCAACTATTTTAGCCTGTGTTGTGGCTTACTTTTTAATGATTAGCTCTCGTGACTTTACCCATCATAAGCTTGTTGATATTGGCTTTAAAGGTATGGGTGAGTTGCTACCACTGGTAGCAATTGTATTGCTGTCACTTACCTTAGGGGCAAGCTTAAAAGACCTAGGTACGGGTGTGTTTGTAGCTGGTCTTGTGGGTGATTTCTTACCTATTTACTTGGTTGTGCCAGTGCTATTCTTAACCGGTGCGGTAATTTCATTTACCACAGGTACCTCATGGGGCACTTTCGCGATTCTTATTCCAATTGGTGTACCGCTCATTCAAGCTTTAGGTTTACCACCTTCATTAGTAATTGCTGCTATTTTAGGCGGTGGCGTGTTTGGCGATCACTGCTCGCCAATCTCAGATACCAGTGCGGTATCGGCTATTGCATCAGGGTGTGATCTATTAACTCACGTAAAAACCCAAATGCCATACGCCTTATTTGGCGGCGCGTTAACCTTCATCGCTTACCTAGTGACGAGTATTATTGTTTTATAAGTAATAGCTGTAAGCTTTAAGTTATATGCAAAAAACCACAGAGAAGTCTGTGGTTTTTTATTGCTTGAAACATAGGTCGTTATTTATGGCGACACATTTAATTCTTAAACAGTGACGGACCAAAGTCCGACCTACAAGAGTGTGGACAGAAACCATCGCGCGAAATAAATTTCACGCCTACGGTACTCCTTTACTCTTTCTCCTTGTAACTCGCTAACTTGTTGGGTTTCGCTTCGCTCTACCCAACCTACGATTTAGGTACAACTTTATAAACACCGACACCATCAACACCAAGGTATAGATCACCATTAGGGTGGGTGGCGAGGCTACGTACACGACCTACACCTTCAAATACTTTGCTGTGGCCTGTTACTTTGTCACCATCAAGTTTCACTAACACAAGGTGGCCAAACTTCATCGAACCTACGGCAATTTGACCTTGCCACTGTGGGTATTTATCGCTGGTGATAAACTCCATCCCAGAAGGGGCGATTGATGGCACCCAATACCAATCAGGTTGTTCCATTCCTTCGCGGCTGGTTTCGTCGGTAATTTTTGTACCAATATAGTTGATCCCATAGGTGATCTCAGGCCAACCATAATTCGCGCCTGCTTTAACTATGTTGATTTCATCACCGCCACGAGGGCCGTGTTCATGGCTCCATATAACTCCCGTTTCAGGATGCATCGCCATACCTTGTGGGTTACGGTGTCCATACGAATAGATGCTTTTGTGAGTTGTTTTATGGTTATAAAACGGGTTTGATTTAGGGATAGAACCATCGCTATTGATACGGTGAATTTTGCCCGCATCATAGTCTAGACTTTGTGGGTGAACGTCTCTTTTGCCACGGTCGCCAATAGAGAAATACAAGTAACCTTCTTTGTCGAACTCAATACGCGAACCATAGTGTTTCGTTGTTTTAATATTTGGCTCGCCATCAAACAATAATTGCTGATCGACAAGAGTCATATCTTTAAAGCGAGCGCGCATAATTGAGGTATTGTAACCCTCACCATCACCTTCATAGCCCGAGTACGAAAAGTAAATCCAGCCATTGTCGGCAAAGTTCGGATCAAGCTCTATATCTAATAAGCCCCCTTGACCTTCATCATGTACTTTAGGTGTGCCTTTAACTGCTTGCTCAACGAGTTTACCATCACGAATTAACCTCAGCTCGCCACGTCTGTCGGTAACGAGTAAATCTCGCTCGTTAAGCCAAGCCATACCCCAAGGAATTTGAATTCCTTCGCTTACTAATTCTAGTTTGTAGTTATTCGCACTGGCATCCAGTGGAATTTTTTGCTCTGGCTGAGCACAAGCTTGCAAGCTACATAAGCTAATTGAGGCAATGATTAAATTGTTAAACAAAGACCTTTTCATGGTAACTCCATAATATTTAAACACGATGTTACTAGCCTAGCTGGTTCAGCATTAAATTGTTATTAACATTAGAGTAATGTGCGATTATTGGTAGGAAAATCGGGGTAAGGAGCGGGGAAGTCGTCAGCCGTCTGATTTGACCCCGATAAAGTAAACTCGGGGTTTAATTAACTTGTTTGTTTTCACTCCGTTCTACCGAACGTCACGTAGGTCGTCATTTATGGCGACAAATTATCTTTTCATTAACGGGCTAAAGCCCGACCTACAAGAGTATGGATTGAGGCCATCGCGCGAAATAAATTTCACGCCTACGTACTCCTTTACTCTTTCCCCTTGCTAACTGGCGAACTCGTTTTATTAAGATGCACACTTTTTCGTTTCGTGGGTTAGCTGTTTGAGTGCGATGATTTGGCCTTGCTTGTTTTGGTCAAGTGCCAGTAGGTCACCTTGGTGAATATGGGTATCTAGGGTGCCGTGCTTTTGTAATTCTTCAAGTAGCGATTGTTTAATTTGTACGAGTACATTTTGCTCGCAGTCGGCGATATACCAGTCGTTATCAACACTGACTAGACGGCCGGTGAAGTTGGTGCGGGCTTGGTGATTGGCTAATGCTTGTTGGTAGTTAGTATCTAGCGTTTGCTTTTGCTGCTTTAGATTGCTTATATAACTGCCTTTAGAGTCGAGCTCGTGAACTTCTACCCACTGATAATCAGAAAGATCAACAGCATAAATGTTTGTTAGTTCTCGATAATTATATTCAAGCATAACAAAGCCAAATAACGCTAGGGCAACAAATAAACTGGCCATTTGTATTTTCAAAAAACGTTGTTTTTTAGGCCGTGTTACTTGTGGCGTTTGCATTTGTGCAAGTTGTTCGGTGCTTAAGTTATGCTGTGTTTTACGCTTTTGAAAATGTGCTTTTAAATCAGCATCGAGTTGCTCGTCGTTACGCTTCATGATGGCCTCCTAGTTGTTGTTTCAGGTTTTGACGGGCATATCGCAGCCGAGTTTTAATGGTCTCTGGGTTACTTTGTGTAATAGCAACAATATCTTCGAGACTAAAGCCTTCTTGCTGTAGGGTCAGTGCTTCTCGCTGTACAAAGCTAAGCGCCATGAGTGCTTTATCAAAGGCTTCATAGTCGTAGTGATATTCTGCACCTTTTGGTTCAGAAAAAACTTGGCTGTCTTCTAATTCAATGAACTTTTGCTGCTTACGAAACTCATCAATCAACAAATTACGTGCTAAACGAAATAGCCATGCTTTTGGATTGTTCTGTTCATTGTAAAAGTCGCGTTTATCAATAACTTTTAACCAAGTTTGCTGGCATATATCGAGAGCAAGATCTCTATCACTTTGGGTGACTAGGTAGTGATAAAGATCGTTCCCGTACTGAGCAACGAGTTGGTTAAGATAACGGTTGTCGCCTGTTTTGGCATACTGCGCCAAACAATCAGTGTTTGGCTTGTCAAATAACCATGTCTTGATGCTCATTAGCATAGGCCGTTATCCATCTATTTTAAAATCAAGTTGAACGCTTTGGTTTGTTTGTAATTGTGCCACACCTTCAACAACTTTAGGGCGATATTTCCAACGTTTAATAGCGCGAATTGCTTCGCGGTCAAATACCCGTTTAGGTTCGGCATCAATAATAACTGGGTCGATAACTTCGCCAGTCGGTGAAATGCTAAAGCTAATTTGCACCCAGCCTTCAATCCCCTCACGGGCTGCAACCGGTGGGTATTTAGGATTTATGCGTACAATTGGCGTTGCATCTCCCGTTGGTTGGTTAATGCTTTTGCTAAGCGTGTCGCCAATGTTATCGAATGTCATCGTTGGTGTTAAATCTGCTACCACAACCGTATCTGGATTATCACTCGTTGGGCGTGGCGGCGTTTTTGGTGGCATTTTAGCAACTGGTGGTGGCGGCAGTGTTTGCTTTACTTGCACTTTTGAATCTTCTGGTACTTCATAAATTTCAACCGTAATATCTGGGCCTGTTTTTACATCGGCTCTTTGCTCAGCAGAAATTAAGTACTGCATAAATGCAAATGCTGCAAAGGTCATTACACCGCCACCAATAATTGCTGCGGTTGTCTTTAAAGCTGTATTGCTGTTATTCAAGCTTGCTGAGTTTAGTGGTAAAGTATGCATAGCCGTTCCTCTTTGGATAATTGCTTTCATAGCTAAAACGGCTGGCAAATAAAAATGGGGTGAAATTTTTTTCACTTTTTATTTTTCACTAATTTTAGTGTGACTTTTTAGGTTGTTATGAAACTTATTCAAATAGATAAAGCCCGTTACCGTAAACATTTAAACCAAGTAATTATTGCTTGTGTAATTGCTTTAGCCGTTGGCAGTTTAGCCATTTCACAAACGTTAATAGCGTTATTCCCTGACCCAAGCGGTAGCCATTTTCATTGGAACCTATTAGGTGTTGTTGTGTGTAGTTTGCTGGTGGGTTTTGTGCTTAATAAATACCGCAATCATGATTACATGACTGAAATTGTCTATGTGTGGGAGCTAAAAAAAGCGCTAAATAAAATTACTCGAAAAATGCCAAAGTTAAAAGCTGCAGGGCGCGAGGGCAATGCAGATGCTTTATTAGCAATTCATTACAGCTATGCCGGTTCGCGTTTGTTATGGCAGCTTGATGACAACACCATTACCATGGATGAGTTGGCAATTAAGCAGGCAGAGCTTGATAGTGTGGCAGAAAAATACAATCTGTCACTTGATGCAGAACGTTATGATGAGTCAATCTTAAAGCAATTTTAAGGACGAATAATGAAAAAGGTTTTGATTGTTTGCTTGGGCAATATTTGTCGCTCACCCACAGCTGAGGCGGTACTTCGTAGCCGTGCCAAGGCATTGGGTGTCAATGTTAAAGTTGATTCTGCTGGCACCATTGGCTATCACCAAGGCAATCCACCTGATTCACGTTCAAAAGCAGCAGCCGAAAAGCGCGGTTATAGCTTTAAAGGGATTTATTCACGGCCTGTGACTCAAGCTGATTTTTATGAGTTTGATTTAATCCTTGCGGCCGACAAGCAAAATCTTGCTGATTTACAAGCCCAGTGTCCAGAGCACTTACAATGTAAGTTGTCGCTGTTTTTAAGTCATGGTGATGCAGGGCAGAGCGAGATCCCTGATCCCTATTATGGTGGCGATCAAGGTTTCGAAAAGGTACTCGATTTAATTGAGGATGCAGCAGATAACTTGTTAAGCAGGTTATAAAAAGGGTCGCATTGCGACCCTTCATTTTATTAGTTGATTTTAAAATCTAATTGCACCCGAGAAGTCGCAGCAATAGCTTGACCATTTTCAAACTTAGGCGCATAACGCCATTTTTTCATTGCTTTAACCGCTTCTCTTTCAAACGCAGTACCACCTTCAGAATCAACCACAGTTATGTTGTCTACAAAGCCTGACGGGGTGACTTCAAATTCCATCACGACACTGCCATCCTCCATACGTTGAGCTTTTGACATTGGGTATTTAGGTGGCACACGGTATAACGGCTCTTGTTCTTGGCTTTCTTTCCAAGGCACCATTTTCGCAATCGCTATACAATGTTTGGTTGCTTCGTCACTTTTACCTGTTTTTTCGTATAAGTGAACCAGCTTGGAATGGGCATCGAGTTCCGTTTTGTGATCAAAGTCTAGCTCTTTATCAAACACGCTTACTACATGATTTAAACGTTCAATGGCTGTGCTGTATTTACGTTGGCTTTCTGCAAATGCGGCAACCAAGAAGTCAGCGCTAATACGATCGACAGCGTTATCAGGTAAGTTTTCTTGGTAGTACTTATCGGCTTCTTCAAGATATTCCTTTGCTGTGTAATAGCGCTCGCCAGTTCCTTTGTAAGCAAGGATACGAGCAGCGGTCATTTTTGCATCAGCAACAAGTTTGGCTGAGTTTTGTTTTTCAGCAATAGCAATGACATCATCAAGATACGTATCAGCGCGCTTAGCAGAGGGAGTTGATTCTGCCATGCCGATTAATGAATCATACACTTGCACACTTAGCTTGCCGTGGTTTTTTTCGAGTATTTCGTAGGCTGTGCGATATAACTCAAAGCGTTGTTCTTGTTCGCTTTTATCTAGGCTGTTTGCATAGTTAATGGCAAGATTTGCGGTGTTGTCGGCGCTTTCGCCATAAACCTCTTTACCTAACTCAAATGCTTTTTTAGCAAGTTCGCTGCTGTCTTGTTGGTTTTCTACAGCGGCGACATAAGCGCGATAGGTGTCGTTAAATTCTTGCGCGGTCGTTTCATTGGCAATGCCTTGCTGACTAAATAGTAATGCAATGCATAAGGCAAGTGAGCTCTTTTTCATAATAATCCTTATTATTTCTGCCCAGTCTTTGGATGATAACTGATACAAGTTAATGATAATGGTTATCATAACTAGGTACAAGGTATCAAATCGCTTTAGATGCATCAATGCTTGCTTTGTGTTTATGTTTTTAGATTATTTGTTGCAGTAAAAACCCCGGCTTTCATAGTGCAAAGCTCGTATCTTCAAGTGGTTTGAGTGTATAATACTTGAATTGCTGGTAACTGCCTCAATATTAGTTATCACTCGTCGTATGTTGCATTCTTACAACCTTCAAGCTGTTGTAATCACATTTGCAGTATCGCATTTATTTTTTAATTTTGGATTTGTCGTGGCGCAAGTAAGAGCAAGAGTCCAGCTAAATGTTGGCAAAAACAGTGATATTCCTGCAGAAATCGTATCTTTTAGTGGTTTAAAAGATGGTCAAGAGCATGTGGCATTAGTATTTAATCAAGCCGACACTGAGCAAGATGTGCCATTAATTCGCATGCATTCAGAGTGTTTAACTGGCGATGTATTTCACTCGTCACGTTGCGATTGTGGTGAACAATTAAATGAGTGTATCGAAATGATGCATCAGCAAGGCGGCATTTTACTGTACTTACGCCAAGAGGGCCGTGGCATTGGTTTATACAATAAGATAGATGCTTACGTATTGCAGTCACAAGGCATGAATACTTACGAGGCGAATAACCACTTGGGTTTTGCTGATGATTTACGTGACTTTTCAGATGCGGTTTTAATGTTAGAGGCTCTTGGGCAAAAGCACGTTAAGTTAATGACCAATAACCCAAATAAACTTAAAGCACTGCGTGATGCAGGCATTGAGGTTGACTCTGTTGTGGGCACGCACGCTCATATTAAAGCAGGTGTAGTAGGCAATCGTGCTTACCTCGAAACGAAAATCAAACATGGTTCGCACATGCTTGATATTAAAAAAATTAAAAAGCCTGAATAAATTTCACAACAGGTGACTATAAACAAGTAGCGCACCCAGTTATACTCGGTGCGTTTTGTCGTTATTGAATGAGAAATTATGTCAATCGAAGTTCGTGTTTTTAAAGCTGGTGCAGGCGTAAAGTGGTTTAAAGCAGGCTGGGAAATCTTTAAGCTGCAACCGTTTACTTTTATCTTAATGCATCTGCTAATAGTGGTAATTAGCTTTTTGGCGCTAGTACTGCCTCTATTGCAAGTTGTTGGTGCGTTTGTGACGCCGTTTTTAATGGCGGGGTTTTATCAAGCTGTGCTCACAAAACAACAAGGTGGCACTATCAGCCAAGCTGATATTTTTAAGCCATTTAGCAACAAAGGAAACCGTATTGGTTTAGTGCGAGTCGCTGTGTATCAGATGGCGGCGGGTATTTTATTGGCATTACTGTCTAATTTTATCTTTGCAGATGCTTACGCTGTTATCTCGAGTCAGACTTTTGACCCTCAAAATCAAGCTCATTTGGCTGATTTATTAGCGACCATTTCTATGGGGCAAGTTGCGGTATTTTTATTGGCTATCTGTGTGTATTTAACGGCTTTTGCCTACGCAGTACCTTTGGTCTACTTTCAAAAGCAAAGCAACATGTTTGCGGTGTTAAAAACCTCTTTTATGGTATTTTATAAAAATATGGCACCACTGAGTGTGTATGGCCTTATTTGTGCCGTGTTAATGGTGATCTGTATTCCTTTATCGTTTATTCCTCTATTGGTTTTAATGCCAATTTGTTACATTAGTTTCTTCGTGTCATTTCAGGCTATTTTTATGCCGGTTGTACCAAAAAGTGATGACCAAGCTAATGCGCCTGAATCACCGTCGCAATCAGGACGTTTTGACGCGTAATGGATGATAAAGAACAAAAGTTAAAGAATTACGTACTTTGGTTACTATCTCGACAAGATTATTCGCGTCGGGATCTAACCCGAAAGTTACAGCAAAAAGAGGCGACGCCAGAGTTCACAGAGCGTTTGTTAGATTGGTGTGAGTCACACAACTTTATTAACGAGCAGCGCTATTGTGAAGGGTTTGTACGCCGCCATTTAGCAAAGTATCATGGTGCAAAACGCATTCAGAGCGAAGCGATGGCAAAGGGGATAGACCGAGCATTATTAGATAAGACGCTCGAAGAGTTCGAAATCGATTGGTTTGAACTCGCACAGGACGCATATTTAAAGAAGTTTTCAAATTCAGGTAAAGAACTCGACCAGAAAGAAAAAGCGAAACGTGTTCGCTACTTGATGTATCGAGGCTTTAATTACGAACAAATTGATTTTGCAATGCAAGCACAGCAATAAACGGGTGAGATTTTCACATGCAGCATATGACTACCGCACAGATCAGGCAACAGTTCTTAGACTTTTTTGCCTCTAAACAACACCAAATTGTTCCTTCAAGCTCGCTGATCCCGGGTAACGATGCCACGTTATTATTCAATAATGCCGGTATGGTGCAATTTAAAGATGTATTTTTAGGTGCGGAAAGCCGCCCTTATTCACGTGCAACCAGCTCACAACGTTGTGTACGTGCCGGTGGTAAACATAACGACCTTGAAAACGTAGGTTACACAGCACGTCACCATACATTCTTTGAAATGTTAGGTAACTTCAGCTTTGGTGATTATTTCAAGCAAGACGCAATTAAGTTTGCTTGGGAATTTTTAACTGAAGTTGTAAAACTTCCGCAAGAAAAGCTACTTGTTACCATTTATCACGATGACGAAGATGCTTTCAACATTTGGCATAAAGAAGTAGGTCTGAGTGAAGACCGCATTATTCGCATTGCAACTAGCGATAACTTCTGGTCAATGGGCGATACGGGTCCGTGTGGTCCATGTTCTGAAATATTTTACGATCACGGTGAGCACATTTGGGGTGGTCCTCCAGGTTCACCAGAAGAAGACGGTGACCGTTTCATTGAGATCTGGAACCTAGTATTCATGCAGTTTAACCGCCATGCCGACGGTACAATGGAGCCGCTTCCTAAGCAGTCTGTTGATACAGGTATGGGTCTTGAGCGTATCTCTGCAATTTTACAAGGCGTGCACTCAAACTACGAAATCGATTTATTCCAAGCACTCATTGCAGCTGCGGCTAAAGTGACTAACGCACAAGACTTAGATGATAAATCGTTACGCGTTGTGGCTGACCACATTCGTTCATGTGCATTCTTAGTATCTGACGGCGTTATGCCATCTAATGAAGGCCGTGGTTATGTACTACGTCGTATTATTCGTCGTGCGGTTCGTCACGGTAACAAGTTAGGCGCGAAAGGCGCATTCTTCTATAAGCTAGTTGCTGCGTTAATTGAGCAAATGGGTCAAGCGTACCCAGAGCTTGCTAAGCAACAAGAAATTATCGAAAAAGTACTACGTATTGAAGAAGAGCAGTTTGGTAAAACACTTGAGCGTGGTCTGGCAATTCTTGAAGAAAGCCTAGCAGACATCAAAGGTGATGTGATCCCGGGTGATTTAGTATTCAAGCTTTACGACACTTATGGTTTCCCTGCTGATTTAACGGCAGACGTGGCGCGTGAGCGTTTTATGACCATTGATGAGCACGGCTTCCAAGAGTGCATGGCAGTGCAACGTAAGCAAGCACAGCAAGCTGGTAAGTTTGGTGCTGATTACAACCAACAACTTAAGTCTGAAAAACACACAGACTTTAAAGGTTACGATGCAGAGCATTACACAGGTACTGTGGTTGAGCTGTTCCATGAAGGTCAATCTGTTTCTGTACTTGAAGATGGTCAAGAAGGTATCGCAATCCTTGACCGCACACCGTTCTATGCTGAATCAGGTGGTCAGGTTGGTGATACCGGTGTGTTAAAAGTTGCTGGCGGTGAGTTTGTCGTTACTAACACCACTAAGCTTGGAAATGCATTTGCGCACCATGGTCGTGTACAAGGCCGCATTGGTACAAACGACAAAGCAGAGGCAACCATTGATGCAGCACGTCGCGATAGCATCAAGAAAAACCACACTGCAACACACATTTTACACGAAACGTTACGTCAAATTTTAGGTGAGCACGTAAATCAAAAAGGCTCACTTGTTGACCCAGAGCGTTTACGTTTTGACTTCTCACACTTTGAAGCAGTTACAAAAGACGAATTACGTCAAATTGAGCGCGCAGTGAACGACGAAATCCGTCGTAACTTTGCACTTGAGACTGAACTAATGGCTATCGAAGATGCTAAAGCGAAAGGTGCAATGGCATTATTCGGTGAAAAATACGACGACGAAGTTCGCGTAGTAACCATTGGTGATTACTCAATCGAGTTATGTGGTGGTACTCACGTTAAGCGTGCAGGTGATATCGGTTTATTTAAAATCGTATCAGAAAGCGGTATCGCTGCCGGTATCCGCCGTATTGAAGCAGTAACAGGTGCTGAAGCTGTTGCTTATGTAAGTGAGCAAGAGCAACAACTAAACGATGTTGCAGCGCTAGTAAAAGGTGATAGCAGCACAGTACTTGAAAAAGTAACGGCATTACTTGAGAAATCAAAAGGCCTTGAGAAGCAAATTGCACAGCTTAACGACAAGCTAGCAAGCGCGGCAGGTGCATCGTTACTTGACTCTGTTGTTGAAGTGAACGGTATTAAGCTACTGGTTGCTGATGTTGCTGGTACTGAGTCTAAAGCACTACGCGGCATGGTTGACGACCTGAAAACGAAGATTGGTTCAGGTGTTATTGCCCTTGGCGTAGCTAATGGCGACAAAGTAAGCCTAATTGCAGGCGTAACTAAAGACCTAACAGGTAAAGTGAAAGCCGGTGAGCTTGTAAATCACATGGCTGCACAAGTAGGCGGTAAGGGCGGTGGTCGTCCTGATATGGCACAAGCTGGTGGTACTCAGCCAGAGAACCTAGCTACAGCCTTAGAAAGTGTAACTGGTTGGTTATCTGAGCGTTCTTAACCACTAGTGGCACTTATCGTCCAAAAATTCGGTGGCACCTCAGTTGGCTCAATTGAGCGAATTGAGGCCGTCGCCGACCTTGTTGTAAAAACCAAGCAGCAAGGCCATCAAGTTGTGGTGGTGCTCTCGGCTATGTCGGGAGAAACTAACCGTCTTATTCAACTCGCTAAACAAATCGATTCTCGACCAAGCGCCCGTGAGCTTGATGTACTGCTTACCACAGGTGAGCAAGTGTCTGTTTCTTTACTGGCAATGGCTATTATTAAACGTGGCCACTCAGCGGTAAGTTTGCTGGCTGATCAGGTCAACATTCGCACCGACAATATGTTTGGTAAAGCGCGTATTGAAGAGGTTGCAGCGACTCGTTTAAAGCATGAGCTTGAGCACAACCGTATTGCTATAATCGCAGGCTTTCAGGGCCGAGATATTGAAGGTAATATCACCACACTTGGCCGAGGTGGTACTGATACTTCAGCAGTTGAGATTGCGGGAGCGATTAATGCTGACGAATGTCAGATCTATACCGATGTTGATGGCGTATATACAACTGATCCGCGTATTGAACCAAATGCTCGTCGAATGAGCCATGTTACTTTCGAAGAAATGCTCGAAATGGCGAGTTTAGGTGCTAAGGTATTGCATATTCGTAGTGTAGAAGCGGCAGGAAAATACAATATACCGCTCAGAGTACTATCGAGTTTTAACCCAGATCAAGGGACCTTGATCAGTTTTGAGGAACCGGAAGTGCAAGCAAATATTGTGTCAGGTATTGCTTTCAATCGTGATGAAAGTTTGATTTATATCAATCAAATGCAATATGGGATTGAAAACCTAGCTAAAATTACGAAACTTTTTGCAGAGTTTGGTATCGAAATTGATATGATTAATCAAGTTAATCATAACTTTGAAAAAATAGACTATGCTTTTACTGTGCACACCAATGATTTTGAACAAGCATTGGAAGTTTTAACCTTAAATCAGGCTGCGCTTGGCGCAGATTCTATTAAAGGAATAAACAATGTTGCTAAGGTGTCAGCAGTAGGAGTGGGGATGAAGTCACACTCTGGAGTAGCAAGTTTATTTTTTAATGCGCTTGCCGAAGAAAACATCAAAGTCATTTTGGTGTCGACATCTGAAATTAAGATTTCAGTTCTAATAGACGAAAAATATTTAGAGCTGGCAGTACGTGCGCTGCACAAAGTTTTTTTAACTGAAAATGAATAAGATTTAGAGTTTTTACTTACTTTTAAGTCTAGATTTCATTAGAATGTTTTTGACGCGGAATCTTTTAATTTTTTGGAATATGGGAGCAAGAGAATGCTAATACTAACTCGTAGAGTAGGTGAAACCCTTATGATCGGTGACGAAGTTACAGTTACTGTTCTTGGTGTTAAAGGAAATCAAGTTCGCATTGGTGTTAATGCGCCTAAAGATGTATCAGTACATCGTGAAGAAATCTACATGCGCATCCAAGCAGAGAAATCTAACCCAAATCCGGGCAACGTTTAATCAGCGAAAGATATTTTAAGAGCCACTCATTGAGTGGCTCTTTTATTTAGTTCTGCAATAATCTCTTCATTTAGCGCTTTTTTAGACAGGTATTGCATACCTCGACTAGCTTTCAAAATATAGCCTCGCTCAGTCTCAATTATGTCTGTGATTTGTTGCCATGTTAGTTGATAGTGTTTATAGGGATTTTCGGCTTTAACACCTTCATCATCAAACACGATAGTTACTTCACTACCTGAAGCACGACTCATCATTTGTCTGGCCACCCACCATGGACGTTTATAATAAAACGATAAGCACTCCACTACGGCAAGCATTATCATAAAACTACCTAAATAATGGTTTTCTAACTGGTAAAAGGCTAGTAGGCCTAATGTTATGAGCAATGCTAACAGAGGATATTTAGGTTTAGCCTGAGATGAGTAGGGTAAAGACTCATCAAAGCACTCGTAGTAATACGGTTTATCTAATGTGTAAGTTGTAGTTAATGTCATTCGTGGGCTCACTTAATTTGCTGGCGGCAGTTTAACATTGATAGAAAAAATCTGCCGCAGTTGGTTTTCATTTAGTTGTCATTGTGAGAGCTTAAGGTATGTGTATTTTAAAGGTGTAAGCTGTATGTTTGTTAGTTCAATGTCATTAGCACTTGCAATGACTACAAATACTTTTTTGGTTATGGGCGATATGCCATACACCCCGATAGATGAAATTAATCTCGCAGAAGGCGGAAAAATTGCCAAGGCAATCGCAGCGACACCTCATGAATTTTTGATGCACTTGGGCGATATGAAATCTGGCTCACTTGCATGCACGAATAAGCTTTTGCAAACTAACAAGGCGTTACTAACATCGTTGACCGAAAAACCTTTTATTTATACCCCAGGTGATAATGAATGGACCGATTGCGACCGAGAAAAGCTATCTGTGCGTTTTGATGAGCTTGAGCGGCTAAGTTTTATAAAAGGCTTAATGTTCGACGATGCCTATACACAAAAAGCAAAGCGGCTACAGGGTTATGCGACACAAAACGAGATGCCAGAAAATGCCCGATGGCAATTTAATGGCATTGAGTTTCGTACCTTGCATATACCGGGCACCTTTAATGGTCGCTCGCAAATCTTAAAAAGTGATAAAAACGTAGCACTGGATGCCGCCGATATGCGTGATAAATACAATCTCATTTGGCTAAAGCAAGCACATGTTCATCAGGATGCTAAGGCCTATGTGTTTGGCTTTCAGGCAGATATTTACCACCCAACCAGTAAATCCGCTTGCAGTGAGTCACAGCGCGCCGATTGTGATGCCTTTAAAGTATACCGAGATGCCATCAGCGATTTTGCAAAGCATATCAATAAGCCAGTGCTCGTGATGCATGGTGATACAGGGCCATACTGTACACAACAGTTAGCGAGTAACTTAACGCGCTTAAATGTCCCCGGTGATTTTGCCGTAAGTGATGTCGCAAAAGTGAGTTTTATCGACGGCCAGTGGCATATAGCGAGTGTAACGACAAACGTGCTCCTCACTAAGGAATGTGAGTGATAACGTTGGGTAGAACGGAGACGCACTCAGAGCCATCAGCTTTCAGCCGTCAGCTATCAGATTAAAACCCAACAAGTTAGCGAGTTTGAGGCTCACGTAGGCGTGGAATTTATTTCGCGCGATGTTTCTTAAATCTACGTGTAAGTCGTAGGTCGGGCTTCAGCCCGTCACTATATCAGTGATTAAGCATGTGTCGCCATAAATGACGACCTACGTGACGTAGGTTAGAGCGGAGTGAAACCCACAAGTTAGCGAGTTTCTATGGGAAAGAGTAAAGTTGCTAACTTGAGGCTCGCGTAGGCGTGAAATTTATTTCGCGCGATTTTCTCAAATAATGCAGCTTTAAGTCGGGCTTTAGCCCGTTATGTATGAGTGATAAAACATGTGTCGCCATAAATGACGACCTACGTGACGTAGGTTAGAGCGGAGTGAAACCCAACAAGTTAGCGAGTTTCTATGGGAAAGAGTAAAGTTGCTAACTTGAGGCTCGCGTAGGCGTGAAATTTATTTCGCGCGATTTTCTCAATTAATGCAGCTGTAAGTCGGGCTTTAGCCCGTTATGTATGAGTGATAAAACATGTGTAGCCATAAATGACGACCAATATGACATAGGTTAGAACGGAGTGAAACCCAACAAGTTAGCGAGTTTCTTGACACAAGCAGTAGGCAACCTAAAGTTGCTAACTTGCATACACAAAAAAGCGGCACTAGGCCGCTTTTTTCGTAAGGTGTGATATTAGCAGTTAGTTTCTTCTGCTTTAACACCTTCTTTAACTTCTTCACATGCATCTTCAACTGCATTTTGTGTATCAGTGATTGCTTCATCTATACGCTCACCGGCTTCCTCTGCTGAGTTGTCTTCACAACCCATAATGAATAAACCTGAAAATAGGGCGATAGTAGCGGCTTTTAAAGTTGAATTTTTCATAACTAAATTCCTTGTAAATTAAATATAGGGTTAATTAAATTTTAACTTGCTTTACTTAGGTACGTTGCCTCTAAGAGCACCTGACACTAACGAAATAACAAGCAATACTAAAAAAATGAAAAAGATAATCTTAGCAATGCCTGCTGCGGCTCCAGCAATACCGCCAAAACCTAACACTGCAGCGATTAATGCAATAACTAAAAAAGTAATGGTCCAGCGTAACATAGTGGTCTCCTTGCCTAATTAATTTTTCAAATGGTCGAGTTAATTAAAGCGAGTTTTATGCCAATCATTATTGTCATTATATTTCAGTTGCTTAGCGGTTTTTGTGGGCGGGGCATGGTTATTCTTTTGGTAACTTTTACGATCAAGCGTGTAACTTATTCATAGTGATATTTTTTCATATTAATTAAATTCATTTTATATTTAGTTTTGTCTTTATTGGTAAGACCAATTTCACTCTTTGTCATGAGTTGTTACTGTAACACCTTGTTAAGCAGGGTTTTTGAACAGAACTTGCTTTTCGTCGGTTTGTTTTAATATAACTGATGGCTATATTCATTATTTTTATCATCTATAACGTAAGGTTAATTGCTGAAATAGTATGGTGTTAATTAGTTGTGCTCTATGTTATTTTGAGTTTAATTGGTTTTACCAATTTACAATAGGCTATACAAATTATTTTTGTTTGTTATTATTGCTGAATAAATATTTAACAAAAATGATTTTTTATTTTTAATCATCGAAGGGGAGTTGTATGGATATTGGTGAATTGCTCACAACTGCAGGCAGCTTAATGGTAACAGGCATGGTTGGCGTGTTTGTTTTTCTGAGCATTTTAATATCTGCGGTTATTTTAATGTCGAAAGTTGTAAGCCGATTCGATGATCCTACAAGTGTAGAGCCAACACGAACAGCAAAAATTCAACCTCAACAGGGTGTGCCTCAGGCACATATTGCCGCGATCAGCGCTGCAATTGCACAATTTCGAAATAAACAAAAATAATGGGGCAGCTTAAACATGGCTAAATTAAAACTTACAGAATTAGTATTGCGTGACGCTCATCAGTCTTTATTGGCCACGCGTATGCGCTTAGACGACATGCTACCCATGGCTGAAAAACTTGATAATGCAGGTTATTGGTCTATTGAATCATGGGGTGGAGCAACCTTTGACTCATGTATCCGTTATTTAGGTGAAGATCCTTGGCAACGTATTCGCGAATTAAAAGCGGCAATGCCAAATACTAAACAGCAAATGCTATTGCGCGGACAAAACCTTTTAGGCTACCGCCATTATGCAGACGATGTTGTCGAAAAGTTTGTAGAGCGAGCCCATAAAAATGGTGTAGATGTGTTCCGAATTTTCGATGCTATGAACGATGTACGTAATCTTGAAACTGCAATTAAAGCAGCGGTTAAAGTAGGCGCACACGCTCAAGGTACTATTTCGTACACCGTAAGCCCAGTACACACACTTGATATGTGGCTTAAACTTGCGAAACAGCTCGAAGAACTAGGCTGTCATTCTATTTGTATTAAAGATATGGCTGGTTTATTGAAGCCATATGATTGTGAGCAGTTAATCAAAGGTTTAAAAGAAACCGTCTCTATTCCTATCGCGATGCAATGTCACGCGACGACAGGATTAAGTACTGCAACTTACCAAAAAGCTATAGATGCAGGTATCGATATGCTTGATACCGCAATTTCATCTATGAGTATGACTTATGGTCATAGCGCCACAGAAACAATCGTGTCGATTGTTGAAGGCACAGAGCGAGATACCGGCCTAGATTTAAACCAACTAGAAGAAATTGCCGCTTACTTCCGTGATGTTCGTAAAAAATATGCTGCTTTTGAAGGTAGCCTAAAAGGTGTTGATGGCCGTATCTTATTAGCACAAGTGCCAGGTGGTATGTTAACTAACATGGAAAACCAGCTTAAAGAGCAAGGTGCTGCCGATAAGCTTGATCAAGTATTACTTGAGATCCCACGTGTTCGTGAAGACTTAGGCTATATTCCACTGGTTACTCCAACGTCTCAAATTGTCGGTACGCAAGCGGTACTTAATGTATTGACTGGTGAGCGCTATAAAACGATTACCAAAGAAACCGCAGGTGTACTTAAAGGTGAGTACGGTGCAACGCCGGCGCCTATGAATAAAGAGCTACAAGAACGTGTTCTAGATGGCGCAGAAGCAATTACTTGTCGTCCTGCAGATAAACTTGAACCTGAACTTGAGAAGCTAGAAGCTGAATTATTAAAAGAAGCTAAAGAGCAAGGTTTAGAGCTTGCTGATGATGTGATTGATGATGTGCTCACCTATGCATTGTTTCCTCAAATTGGTCTTAAGTTTATTAAAAACCGAAATAATCCTGATGCATTTGAAGCTATTCCTACAGGTGAAGTTGCTAAGCCAGAAAGCAAACCAGCTGCTGCAAACTCAGTAAAAGCTGAGCAATACAGCGTTAAAGTTGATGGCAAAGTTTACGATGTCGTTGTAGCACAAGGTGGTGAGCTTAAAGAGGTGACTTTAAAAGACAGTGAGTTAATTCCTCAGTCTGCTTCAGCATCTGCTGGCGAAACTTTAAACGCGCCATTGGCGGGTAATATTTTCAAAGTGAAAGTAAAGCCAGGCCAAACAGTAAACCAAGGTGATGTAGTTATCATTATGGAAGCGATGAAAATGGAAACTGAAATTCGCGCTGCACATACCGGCACGGTTGCTGAAGTTTTAGTTGCCGAAGGTGATTCTGTTGCCACTGGCGATGCATTAATCGCACTGGCGTAGGAGACAGAGAATGGATGGTCTTTTAAATCTCTGGCATGCAACAGGTATCGCTAACTTTACCTTTCCTGCCTTGATCATGATTGCGGTTGGTTGCTTATTGTTATATCTAGCAATTGCTCGTAATTTTGAACCCTTGCTATTGTTACCAATAGGCTTCGGGGCGATCTTAACGAATATTCCTGCTGCAGGCTTATCTGAACCGGGTGGACTGCTTTATTATGTGTATCACATAGGGATTGATTCTGGGGTGTTTCCACTTCTGATCTTCATGGGGGTTGGCGCGCTGACAGACTTTAGTGCCTTGATAGCAAATCCGCGTATGTTGCTGTTAGGTGCAGCTGCGCAGTTTGGTATTTTTGCTACTTTATTTGGTGCAATTCTACTTAACTTTATTCCTGGCTTTGAATTTACGCTACAAGATGCATCGGCAATTGCCATTATTGGTGGTGCGGATGGTCCAACGGCTATTTTCTTAGCATCTAAATTGGCACCAGACTTACTTGGGGCTATTGCAGTAGCGGCTTATTCATATATGGCACTAGTGCCAATTATTCAGCCACCAATTATGCGTGCACTAACAACGCAAGCAGAACGCGAAATTCAAATGCCACAACTTCGTACTGTATCGAAAAAAGAGAAGATTATTTTTCCTTTAATGGTGCTTAGTTTAACTATCTTGTTTTTACCAGCTGCAACACCGCTTGTAGGTATGTTCTGCTTAGGTAACTTGATGCGCGAATCGGGTGTGGTCGATCGTTTAAGTAACAGTGCACAAAATGAAATCATCAATATTACCACGATTTTCTTAGGCTTAGCGGTAGGTTCAAAGCTTGCTGCTGATAAGTTCTTAACTGTAGAAACTATCGGTATTTTGGTGTTAGGTGCATTAGCGTTTGCGATTGGTACAGCTTCAGGGGTGTTTATGGCAAAAGGTCTTAATAAGATCTCTAAATCGCCAATAAACCCATTAGTAGGCGCTGCAGGTGTTTCAGCGGTACCAATGGCAGCACGTGTGGTGAATAAAGTAGGTCTTGAAAGCAATCCGCATAACTTCTTGTTAATGCATGCTATGGGACCAAACGTTGCAGGGGTATTAGGAAGTGCCGTTGCAGCAGGTATTTTGTTAGCGATTGTTGGCTAAGTCGATTTACTTCCAACCGACTGGCGCAGTAATTTTACTGCGCTTTTTTTTGCCTATAGACTAGGGTCACCCTAAAGAAATTGTAGTTAAATGATAGTTGTGTAAGGAAGCCACCATGAATATCTTTATTATCTTACTATGCCTTTTTGTTGCCTTGGTTATTCTAATACCGCTACTTGAAAAGTATCAGTCTAAAATGGGGCTTGATGGTGCGACAAAATACGCAAAGTACATTTGGCCACTGGTGATGATTTCGCTAATTATTCAACTTATTTATGTTTTATTAAGGTGATAATAGCTTCTGTGTTGTGTTTTATTTCAGGCATGAATCGCGCCTGCGCAAGCTCATACTTGCTTTCAATTATTGAAGAGAATAAAGGTCATTAAGGCTGATTTTGTGGCAGGCACTAAAAAGCCGCTTCATCATTGAAGCGGCTTTTTTAATGTTTACTCAATTACTTATTTAACGCTAATTGTAACTCTCGGTTACGTTGTAATTGCGCTAAGAAGTTATCAGCAATCGGTTTAAACTTAGCTAGCTCATCACGCGGTAAAGGCTCTGATTTAGGTAGTTTGACCGTTTTCGGATTACGGTGTACACCGTTTACTAAGAATTCATAGTGTAAGTGTGGGCCAGTTACACGGCCAGTCGCACCAACCGTACCAATTTTTTGACCCTGCTTCACTTTTTGACCTGTTTTTACCAGACGTTTGTTCAAGTGAAGGTATTTAGTTACATATTGAGTGCCGTGGCTAATAAATACGTAGTTACCATTGTATTTGCTGTAACCCGCTTTAATCACTTTACCATTACCCGATGAAACTACCGGTGTACCTGTGCGAGCAGCATAATCAATACCATTATGCGGCTTAACAGTTTTAGTTACAGGGTGTAAACGGCGAGGGTTGAAGCTTGAGCTAATATATTTAAAGTTAACAGGCGCGCGTAAGAAAGCTTTCTTCATACTACGGCCTTCAGGCGTATAGAAGTTACCATCAGTATGGCGAATCGCTGTATAACGTTCACCTTGGTTTATGAATTCTGCTGCAATGATTTTGCCATCACCAATGTATTCACCATCAACATAGTGTGTTTCGTAGATTAGACCGAATTGGTCACCCTTACGAATATCATTTGCAAAGTCGACATCCCAACCAAAAATATCGGCAAAGTTCATTATTTGACGCTCGCTTAAACCAGCGGCAATACCCGATGTCCAGAAGCTGTTGCTGATTTCACCACCGGCAGACTTGCTGAGAGTTTCAATTTCTTTGCTGTCGATTGATGTATCGTAGTTACCTTCGTCATTTAATGTAACGTATAAGGTATCTGTTTTTGAAATTACATAACGAAGCTGCGCTAATGAGCCATCTTCGGCGGTTGCAAAACTTAAAATTTCACCCGGATGAATTTTTGTTAACTTGCGCGTTTCAGCGTTTGTGTTAACTAGTTTGTGCAGAGTTTGCGCTGAGAAGCCCGCGCGCTTAAAAATAAGAGCTAAATTATCGCCATTGCGAACTTCATGATCAACAAGCTCGTATTCTGGAAGTTTTGCTGCTGCTTGCTCCGAATTTAGTTCAGTTAGTTTTTCGTTATCATCAACTTTAACTTGTAATTCGTAGCGTTTACCAATTTCAAGTGCGTTTGCACTGTTATCCTTTGAGGCGGTGGCTTTTTCAGAAGGCAAAAGTGCCAAGCCGGCAATAGCAGAAACCAAACCTAGAATGAGCAGTTTGTGTTTTTTGGGGAGTTTGTGCACTACATGAACCATAACGTGCCTTTTCTGCTGTCAAGAAAATTAATTACTAATATTGCAGGATATACCTAAAATAGCGCAAATACCAGTGTTTTGTAGATTTAAACTGGCGCTAATTTGCGCTAGAATTGGCCTGCGCGTTAAACTTTTTTGGTTGAATTTGCAGCATGTGTCGTCAGTTAAACTAATTTGCTGTTAGTTAACTAAAGTACCTTCAATAAAATGCAATAACGCGGTATAAAGAACAATCATGCGCGCTGCCTGCAGGGCTGTTTCTTAAACTATTTAAGTTAGGCTTTTTTTAGTGTCACTCTTTTGATGCTAACTAGCTAAATTTTAAAGTTTTTAGCTCTATAATTATAACCCTGACAGGCCACCACGCCCCGGTAGCTGAATTTTTGGAGTAATACACAGTGGATTTACAAACCGCTCTAGCTGAGATAAAACGCGGTGCAGAAGAGATATTAATTGAAGACGAATTAGTTGAAAAACTAAAGTCAGGTAAGAAACTTAAGATCAAAGCGGGTTTCGATCCAACTGCGCCTGATCTGCATTTAGGTCATACAGTTCTTATCAACAAAATGAAAACCTTCCAAGACTTAGGTCACGAAGTGATTTTCTTAATCGGTGATTTCACCGGTATGATTGGTGATCCAACGGGTAAAAACGTGACACGTAAACCGTTAACTCGTGAAGATGTTTTAGCCAACGCTGAAACATATAAAGAGCAAGTATTTAAGATCCTCGATCCTGCTAAAACAACTGTTGCATTTAACTCTACTTGGATGGAGAACTTAGGTGCTGCAGGTATGATTAAACTGGCTGCGCGTCAAACAGTAGCACGTATGCTAGAACGTGATGACTTTAAAAAGCGTTATGCCAATGGTCAATCAATTGCTATCCACGAATTTTTATATCCACTGGTACAAGGTTGGGACTCAGTTGCATTAGAAGCTGATGTTGAGCTTGGCGGTACAGACCAACGCTTTAACTTACTAATGGGTCGTGAACTACAAAAAGACGAAGGCCAAAAGCCACAAACAGTGCTTATGATGCCACTGCTTGAAGGTACCGATGGCGTTCAAAAGATGTCTAAGTCATTAGGTAACTATATTGGTATTACTGATGAGCCGAACGATATGTTTGGTAAAGTGATGTCTATTAGCGATGAGCTAATGTGGCGTTACTATGACTTATTAAGTGCATTATCAATCGAAGAAATTGCAGCTCTTAAGCAGCGTGTTGCTGATGGTGCAAACCCGCGCGACATCAAGATTGAATTAGCAAAAGAACTGATTGCACGTTTCCACAGTGAAGAAGCAGCCGAAGGTGCTCATCAAGATTTCATCAAGCGTTTCCAAAAGAATGCATTACCAGATGAGATCCCTGAAGTGACAGTTACTATCGCTGAAGACACAGTGTTTATCACTAACTTACTAAAAGAAGCTAATCTTGTTGCAAGTACCTCAGAAGCGATGCGTATGATCAAGCAAGGTGCAGTTAAATTAAATGGTGAAGAAAAAGTAACGGATACTAAGCTTGAAGTTGCAAAAGGCACTACTCAGATTTACCAAGTAGGTAAGCGTAAGTTTGCTAAAATCACCTTAGCTTAATCAAGCTAATAGAAATAAAAAAACCAGCTACGGCTGGTTTTTTTGTGCTTATATTTTGATTAGTTTGTGAATAGGCTAATTACTTCAATCCCGACTATCAGTAGTAACCAAAATGCTTTCGCTTGGTTTAAACGATTCACTAAAGCGGCAATATCATCAGCATTTGGTAAACGGTCGGTACCTACACGCATCTTATTAAATCGCTCTTCTTGGTATAGCGCCGGACCGCCTAATTGCACTTGTAATGCCGCAGAGGTCACACTTAATAGCCAGCCTGTATTAGTTTGATAAAAGTGTCTTCCATAGTGCTTAATATAATGAATACTCTGCTTGCTGGCATTGCTTGCAGCAATCGTTAAAGCCAATAATCGAATGGGTAACCACTCTAATACAAACAGTAGTTTAGCTATGGTAGTTAAAAACGGGTTATTTGGCTTACGATTCTTACGCCATGCTTGATGTATTAAAGTGAGTAAGCGATAAACCAAAGCAAAGATAGCGCCGCCAATTATATAAAAGAAAATAACGGCAAAATAATGCCGCGCACTTTGCAGCACCAGTGACTCCATGGTGGCTTTACAAATTCCAGGAGCCGATAAACGTGAAACATCACGAGCAACAAGGCTTGTAAGTAGCTCTCTTGCTGTCGCTTTTTGATTTAGCTTAACTAATCTTGCTATCCGCAGTGATTTTTTCTCTTGGGCACGACTACTTAGTAATAAATACAAAATTAAGCCGTTTAATAGCTCAGGATAAAAAGCAAATTCTAAAAAAAGTACAACCAGTGTCACTATAACTAACACAGTGAAGGTGAATGCCAAGGTTGATGCTAAATACTGATAACTTTTGGGGTTAGAAGGGCTGTATAAACGCTCACCAAGAGCAGAAAAAATAACGCTTAAAAAGGTATTAGGATGATACCAACTAACCAAAGGAAAAAAGCGCTCAGCAATGAGCGCCACAAAAAATACAATAATGTCCAAATGGTTTTGAACAATATTTGTAATCACCTTATAAACTCACCGACGTCAGCTTCTCTAAAAGAGCAACAACCATTTTTGATGAGTTGATAGATGCAGTTTCGATATACTCTTCAAATGATTGCGGTGATTCTTTGCCTGCTATGTCAGACATTGAACGAATAACAACAAATGGTGTTTCTAATACGTGGCAAGCCTGTGCAATTGCTGCGCCTTCCATTTCAACTGCAAGCATAGTTGGGAATTCAGCGCGAGTTTTTTCAATTCGTACTGGGTCACACATGAATGAGTCACCTGTACAGATTAGACCAATCATGGTCTTAACATCACTAATTTGACTTACGCTTTGCTCAGCCGCTTCAATCAGTTTAGGGTGTGCAGCAAAGCCTGCTGGCATTTGTGGCACCTGACCGATTTCGTAGCCAAATGCAGTAACGTCTACGTCATGATGACGTACTTCTGATGAGATAACTACATCGCCAACGTTTAATGATGGCTCAAAACCACCTGCAGAGCCTGTGTTGATCACACAATCAGGGCTAAAATTATCGATAAGCAGTGTTGTTGCAACAGCAGATGCAACTTTACCAATACCTGACTGTACTAAAGTAACTTTATTACCCGCTAATTCACCAGTGTAAAATGTAAAGCCAGCCTTAGTCATAGTGCTTGGGTTTGCCATTGCTTCGCGTAAAATTTTTACTTCTGGCTCCATCGCGCCAATAATACCAACGTGCATAATATTTGATTCCTTAGATTGAATACCGAGATTATATACGCAACCAGGTATGGTTACGAGAATCAGCTAGCGGAAAAACAAAAAAGCAGACCTAAAGTCTGCTTTCGCCAAATTTATGACAGCTTATATTTCAGCAAGTGCTGTAGCTGTTGAATGTGCTTTTGCTTGTGATGGTGATAATACAGCTGGCTTAGTTACGCGATTTCGCGTTGGTCTAATTGGTGCTGCCGCAGGCTTACCAAGCTTGAACATGATTGCATCACGTACTTCTCTTGGTTGATATCCTGATTTTACTTTCATACGAATATGAGGAATACCCGCAGCTTCTAATGCGCCACTTACAAACCAATCACGCTGAGCTTTATGGCCATCGCGGTTAGTGTTGTTAACTAAATCAACAGCGGCAACAATGGTAAGTTTGTCTTTGTCGATTAGTACATAATCTAGTTGCTTATTTTTGGCTTTGGCAATAGCTGCGCGTTTAGCTTTAACAGACAAGCCTTGTTTGCAGTCAATTAAATCAATGAGTTTAACGCGACTCACGATTTTGTATTGATCGCCAACGGCACGTTCAAGAAGATGTAAAAATGCACTCTCTACTTGCGTAAAAACACTTTGCTTACGAGTGAAAGGATAAGGGTTTCCGCCTTCATCGGTAAACTTTGACGCAACAACAGAGGCTACTACGACTAAAACTAAAATTGATAATAAAGCGAATTCCATATGGTAACTCCACAACAACAAATTGACACTCAAAATAATTAGCAATTAGTGTGCCTAAGTGTGCGGAGTCACCTGAATTTTTTAAGCCGTGTAGCCGCCATCAATTCCTTTAACAGCAATTGCCACTGCATCGTGGGCATGAAGTGATTCGTAGTGGTTTATTTGTAGCCAGTAATCTGCGTAATCTTGCTCTTCGAGTAAGCCTTTAATTTTACGTGCAGCGTCTTCGCAGAACATTAGGTTTTGACCATTTAAGCGGGCAAACTCTTGCTCGTCTTCACGTTTAACGGCTGCTTGCACAGGCGTTTTAAGCTCTGCTTCTAAAGCATCAATCAAGCCAACCACATCAAAACTATCAATTTCGCTGTCGAGCTTTACTTTGACGTTTGCAATTGAGCGCTGTGAGTGTGGTGTAGCCACAATTCCATCTGTTGTGCCCAGCCATTCTAAAACAGTCTGCTTATCAATATCTTGCTCTGCAAACTTTTCGCTAAATGCATTTTGAATTAATTGTCGTGCAAGGGCCGCTGAGCATGGGCATGTTGACGAGTAGGTCACATCAACCATTAATTCAAAGCTTAATACACCTTGGTTTATTTTAGCGATTAAGTGGATAGGGTAGTTTTTCCAGCCCACTTTACCACTTAATAGTGATTTGCGGCGCAAAGGCAACTCAAATTTAAACTCGATCTGTGCTTGGTCACTTAGGTCATCATGACTACTGATAAAGGCATCAAGTGCTTGAGCAAGGGTTTGGGGATTAACTTGTTGCTCGGTTGATAAGGTATCAAGCGCCAAAAATAAACGCGACATATGAATGCCTTTGGCATCTTCTTTATGTAAATTAACAAAGGCGCGTGCTTTAGCAATTACATTTACTGGGGCTTGGTTACGAGTTTCAAAAATGAAAGGTAGTTCAATTTCACCCATGCCAACCCAGTCTAACTTACCCGTTTTTAACGCTGGGGCCGTATCAGCAATATCTGGCATTGTGGTTTGCATGGTAATACTCATTCTTTGCAATTAATAAAGCGCGATATTTTACATGAAAAAATATAAAAAGAAGTGCCATACGCGAAAAAATTATATGTTTATCGCACAATGTGAATATTTCTAAAGGATTAGTGATAAAATTAGCTATGCTGTTTTTTTCGATTATGTGCCTAAGCTTTAATATATGATTGATTCTTCTATGAGTCCGTGGGCTCGCACACTCTCAAGCTTTATTTCTAAATACGGTGAATTTAAGACCGCTGCGGCTTGCTATGCCTTATTATTAGTGATGTCGCTGATTTTATCTTGCATGTTTTATTATGTTGCAGTGGGTACTGTCACCTTGGTGGATGTTTTAGCGGTGATGTTTTTTACCGCAGTTGTATCGCCTATTTTGATTTCGGTACTGCTAAATTCAATTCGCCAGCTCGAAGCATCATATAGCTATTTAGATAGTGCCACTAAGCAAGAAAAACTATTAAACCAAACGTTAAAAGACAATATCAGTCGCTTAAATGAAGAGATTGATGAGCGTAAAATGGCGTTTCACGCTAAGCACAGAGCAATTGAAGAGCTCAGACGTGAAATCGCTGAGCGCAAGAAAACTCAACAAGAATTAGCCCAACAAGGTATGTTATTGCGCTCAATTGTCGACTCCTCTCCTGATTTATTTTATTACCGTGATAACAACGGCGTCTTTGCTGGCTGTAATAAAATGTTTGAGCAAGTGATTGGAAAAAGTGGCGAAGAGTTAATTGGCAAAAGTGTAGAGGAAATCTACCCAAGTAATTACTTACCTGAAGTACTGCGCACCGACAAAAAAGTATCCCAAACGCACCAAGCCCTAACGCTTGATGTTGAATATCCCGTTAATGGTGAAAAGCGCTGGTTTGAGATGCGTAAGTTACCGTTTATTAACGAAAAAGGGGAATATATTGGTTTGCTCGCTTTCGGTCGTGATATCACCAGCCGTAAAGAAGCCGCACAAGCGCTTGAAGCAGCTTATAAAGACAAAGGGAAGTTTATTGCCACATTGAGTCATGAACTTAGAACGCCTTTGAATGGCATTGTAGGCTTAACACGCATGTTGCTTGATACCGAGCTAGATAAACAGCAGCGTAGTTGGTGTAACACAGTGTTTTCGAGTGCTGAAACCCTTGGTAATATTTTTAACGATATTATTGATTTAGATAAAATTGACCGTGAGCAGCTAGATATCGTTACTGACTCAGTAAATGTAGCTGACTTTATAAATGATGTTGTTAACTTTGCTGGCCTAATTGCTGAACAAAAGAGTCTTGATTTTAACATCAAACGAAAAGGCACGCTGGATGTGTATGCATCGCTTGACCCAACTCGGTTACGTCAGGTTGTATGGAACTTAATAAATAATGCCGTTAAGTTTACACAGCAAGGTCATGTTGAGCTTGAATGTATTCGTGAAAATCGCCCAGATGGTCCTTGGTTAGTGATGCGTGTTAGTGATACCGGTCAGGGGATCCCGCAAGAACAACTACACCGTATTTTTGACATGTACTACAAAGCACCAGACATCAATGGCACCAATGCTATTGGCTCAGGTATTGGGCTTGCAGTAACAAAAGCACTGGTTACTGCGATGAAAGGTGAAATACATGTAAGCAGCACAGAAGGTGAGGGCAGCGTTTTTGTGGTAGAGATCCCACTTAAACTCTGTATTGCGCCTACAGAGCAAAATTATGCGGTTCGTAGTTTAAACATTCTACTTGTTGAAGATGTCCCGCTTAACGCTGAAATTGCCACAAATTTACTTGAGCAGCGTGGTCACGAAGTTATTTGGGCTGAAACCGGTGAAGATGCGCTGTCGTTTGTCTACACAGAAGATGACTTAGACCTCGTATTACTTGATATGCAATTGCCAGATATCAACGGTGATGAAGTTGCTCGCCAAATTCGTGACGATGAGCACTTTGATAACCTACCAATCGTTGCCTTAACTGCTAACGTGCGTAGTGCTGAAGAAGAGCTTGCTGGTATTAGCATTCAAGGCGCGCTTGCGAAGCCTATTAATACAACCAAGCTTGATAAAATGCTTGGTGAGCTGTTTGATATTAAACAACAAAAAAGTTGTCAGTCAGAAACAATCAAGCCAGTGTCAGTCAAAGATTTGTCAGGTATCCGCGTTGAGTTACTTGATATTGAAACCATTGAAGACTTTGTTGGTTCAATGGGGTTAACTATCTTCAACCGTAGTTGTGAGCTGTTTAATAAGCTAAACCCACAATATCAAACTGAGCTTGCAGATGCGTTAGCAGCAGATGATAGAGAAGAGTACAAATCGGTGGCGCATAAATTAAAAGGCGCAGCTGGCTCTGTAGGCTTAAACGATGTTCAGTTACACGCTAAGAAGATGGAGCATGGAGCGCTTGAAGAAAGTAGTGAAGAGTTACAACAGTGGCTTGATGAACTAGCAGTTAAAATAAATGAAGGGCGCGAAGCCCTCCAATTATTTTTACAACAACTAGAAAATTAATTCTAATTAGCTGTCGATTTTACCGATGAAACGATAGCCTTCACCATGGATGGTGCTGATTAGTTCAGATGTGCTGTTATCGCTTTCAAAGTGTTTTCTGATACGACGAATTGTTACGTCTACAGTACGGTCGTTAGCGCGAAGCTCACGGCCAGTCATATGCTTGATTAATTGCTCACGGCTGAAAATACGGCCCGGTGAGTCAAGCATTAAGCGTAGCGCGCGGTATTCACCTTTAGGTAAACGTTTAGCGTCACCACTTGGAGATGTTAAACAACGGCTGTTTTCATCAAGTTCCCAACCGTTAAATGTAATAACACCGTTTGTTTCGATATTTGCTTCTTCGCCGCCTAAAGCTGTGCGCGAAATTAGGTTACGAGCACGGATAGTTAGCTCGCGCGGGTTAAATGGTTTTGTGATGTAATCATCAGCACCAATTTCTAGACCTAAAATGCGATCAACGTCGTTGTCACGACCTGTTAAGAAAATTAAACCCACGTTTCGTTTTTGACGAAGTTCACGTGCTAAGATTAGCCCGTTTTTACCTGGTAGGTTGATGTCCATAACTACAAGGTTCACATCATCATTATTTGTAAGCTTGTCATGCATATCATCGCCATCAATGGCTTCAATAACTTTGTAACCTTCAGCTTCAAATAAACTAACGAGGTTTAGTCGAGTTACGTCTTCATCCTCTACGATCAGAATGACTGGCGTTTGCATTGTATATTAACCTTTTCGGAAATTTTATTTACAAAAATTCGGTATTATCAAGCAAAACCGAATACTAGAGATTATAGGATTAGATCCAATTGTTAACAAGTAAAATCAATTTGGATAAAACTTAGCCATAGCTAACAATCGAGATTGCACTTTAAAGTTATGCTGCAATACGTGCTGCTTATTGATATACAGTCGGATTTTATTTCCTTCTTGAACCAGAGAGGCTATACCGCCATTTTCTAAAAAACTAATACTTTCGCCTATTGTTAAAGTATTTAATGAAATTGTATCGGTCCAAAGTGGAAGTATATCATTTTCTAATGTTTCATCAATGTATGTGATATCACAAACTTGAGAAAGTTCAGAAATTTGCTGAGTTTTTTTCACTAAAATTACTTTGATTGGTTTTTTGTTAATTTGCAGTTCATTTTTCTCTTTAAGATACGAGCCCGGACCATTTTCTAAATCGTAAAAACAAAATGTAACAGGGGGAGGATCTACTTGATCATCAAACTTGGTGAACTTGGCAATCTGATATAAAAATGCAGACTTAACTTGCTCTGGTGACTTTGCGAAAGCAGAGTTCACACTAAGCAAAAGAACGACTAAATAACACATCCAACGCATCACATGTCACCTTCATGCAAAGGTAGTGTGATTATAAAGTGCACGCCTTCTTGATTAAGCTCATCATATACAATTGTTCCTCCAAGTGCTTGGGTTACAAGGTTGTAAACTAGGTGCATACCTAAACCGCTTCCGCCTTCACCTCGCTTAGTGGTGACAAAAGGATCAAAAATACGCTTCTTAATTGATTTATCAACACCAATACCATTGTCATAGTAATCGATAATAAGGCTGCTCTCATTACGTTCAACGTCAAATCTAACTTCGTTGCCAATATCATCAGTAAAGCCGTGAATAACAGAATTGCTTAACAGTTGCTGTAATACTTGTTGTAACGGTCCAGATTTAGTTTCGATGCTAAAGTTACTATTACAATTGATGATGATTTTTGGGTTGCGGTATTGTATTTCTGATCGCATCGACATAATTACATCACTTAATAAGTCATGCAGATTTATTTTGGTACTCATTTCTACATCTTGATTCACAGCTACTTTTTTAAAGCTAGAAACCAATTCTGCTGCACGGTTAAGGTTTCGATAAATTAAGTCGAGGTTTTCAATACCATCATCTATGAAACGCTTTAGGTGTGATGAGGTTAAGGTTTTTTGCTCAAATAAACTGTTTATTTCTGCAAGTTTATCGCGAAGTAATGTTGAACCTGTGATACCTAAACCAATCGGCGTGTTAACTTCATGGGCAACGCCTGCGACCATTTGGCCAAGAGAGGCCATTTTTTCATTTTCTACAATTTGGTTTTGATATTGATGCATTCGCTCAAGGGTATTGAGTAGCTCTTGATTCGCTTCTCGTAGGGCGATTGTGCGCTGATTTACTTTTTCTTCAAGGCTTTGGTTCAGTTGCTTAATTTCTTGCTTGTCATTTTCATGGCGTTCAATCTGCTTTTGAGTACGGGCAAGCATGATATTTAAGCTATTAGCTAGTTGATTGATCTCGTCAACATTGGTTTTTTGCGCACGTGTTTCGTAGTTGTGGTTTCTAGATACGTCTTGCAGCAGGTTACTCAAATTATCGATTGGGTTTGCTATGCGTTTTTGAATGCGTCTAGAAACAAAATACACAATAACCAAGACAAAAAGAGTCAACAAAATATCGATAAAAATCTTCTTGTTAATATATTGGTTTAGTCTTTCTAAGTCACCACGGACATAGGCATAGCCAATCGTATTACCTTCATAAACAATAGGTTTTATTAGCTCTATCGCTTTGTTTTTAAATTGAGGTTCTAATAGCTCATCAATATTATTAACTTTAATTGGTACTGGAGGGGTTCTTATTGCGTTAAAGCTACTAAAGAATTTAGGCTTATTTGATAACTCATCAATAGCATAAATGTGCACATTTTTGATCATAGGCACAGATTCAAATAGTTTTAAACGCTCTGCTTCTGTTTCATTATCATCAAAAAGCACTGTTACTTGCGCATTGTAGGCAATGATTTCTGCAAGTAGGGTGATTTTGTCAACGATTAACGCTTTTTGTTCTTTAACGTCAAGGTAAGTCGATATCGAAATCGACAAAGACAGGCATAGCGCAGTGACGAGCATGACCGCATTTGCCAACGCTTTACGAATACTTGTTTGTGCCGAAAATAGTGACATGCGCGATAGAAGGCCAATCTTTTTATATTGTTATTAAAAATTAAGTCTAGCAAAAACAGAAAAAGTAACTAAATATTTAATAAAATATTTTTGTTATGAATAAGCTATTTTACAAATTGTTATGAAGCTGAGTAAACGGCAAATTTAGTATTTTTAAAATCGGTGCTGTACTGGCCAAATTGCGCTTCTAAAATGGGTGGATATTTTAAGAAGCTGTTAGCAACAATGGTCAATTTTCCTTGCTTACTCAAGTGCTGCTTTGCAGAGCTTAGAAAGGCCTCGGCAATGGTGTAGTCTGTGGCAATACCCGTGTGGAAAGGCGGGTTACTGATAATTAAATCAAATTTACCCTCAATGCTTGCTAAACCATCACTTAATATGGCTTCACCTTTGAGATTATTTAGTGCCAGTGTTTGTTCTGTGGCGTAAGTTGCAAGGGCACTTACATCGCTACAAACAAATTCTAGCTCAGGCTGCTTTAAACCTAAGTAGGTGGCAATTATGCCTGCCCCACAAGCAAAATCGAGCACTTTTCCCTTGTTAATAGAAGGGGCATGGTTAAGTAGTACCGCGGTACCAACATCAAGAGCACCGTGGTTAAATACCCCTGGTACACTGATAGCAGTGAATTCAACATCACCAGCTTTAACTTGGAATTGTTTGTGATAGCGGCTGATATCGAAGTTATCATTTAACTTAAGCTCAGAGAACATATACAAAATACAATGCTTAGCACTATCGATTTTGTTACTAAAGCCACAGTGGTCCTTTAGTTGTTTCTCTGCTGATTTAACGCCGCTTTTATTTTCACCAACCACAAAAAGCTGAGCATCTTGCTGGCAAACAGCACGGATATTATCAAGGCACATTAGTGCCTCTGGCTTAGCTTTTGGGTAGTAATAGATAACTAAATCGTAGTTACCATTTGGAATAGTGTGATCAACCACAGCATGTACACCTGCAATTTTGCTGGCATACATGGCATTAGCGTGGTTATAACTGAACGCAGTAATTTTTGCGTCTGGGTTTAGCGTTTTAAGTTCGCGTAAAAAGCCATCTTGCTCAAAGTTAACCACTAAAATCGACTGGCCAACAAGTTCGTCTTCATTTCGAAGCAATAATAAACTTGGGTTGGTTAACTTACTCATGCTGCTTTTACCTTTTATTACTTAGTACGCTCAAACATCAAGTCCCATACGCCGTGACCTAAGCGATGACCGCGTTGCTCAAATTTTGTCAATGGACGTGAATCTGGGCGAGGAACGTAATCATTGGTTTCTGATTGGTTTTTGTAACCTTCAGCAACTTGCATTACTTCAAGCATATGCTCGGCATAGTTTTCCCAGTCAGTCGCCATGTGAAAAACACCACCAATTTTTAATTTGCTACGTAGTTTTTGCGCAAACTCAGGCTGCACGATACGACGCTTGTGGTGACGCTTTTTATGCCATGGATCAGGGAAAAATAATTGCAGTTTAGATAAACTCTCATCAGCAATACAATCAGCAAGCACTTCAACTGCATCATGCTCGAATACACGTAAGTTGGTGATCCCTGCTTCGTCAGCGTCCATTAAACAAGCGCCAACACCAGGGCGATGAACTTCAATACCAATAAAGTTAAGTTCTGGTGCGTTTTTAGCCATTTCAACCAGTGATTTACCCATACCAAAGCCGATTTCTAGTACGACATCGTTATCGTTACCGAATACTTCTTTTAGATCGAGCATACCATTTTTATGCTCAAGGCCCATTGTTGGCCAACACTTTTCGATGGCGGCTGCTTGGCCCTTTGTTAGGCGACCTTCGCGCTTAACGAAACTACGAATCGTGCGGATATATTTACCCTCTTGCTTTGCTTGCTCGAGGTTTGGGTTACTTGAGTCATTCATATAATTTGGCCTGATAAAAAACACTGACTATAGAAAAAGGTTGCGTATTATCCCTGACCTGCGCCTTGAGTACAATAGTAAGAACCTGTTTATCTTTCGAGATTAATTTTGCAGCCATATGTGGGCTATTTAGGCAAGGCGGAGTCGGTTCGACTTGCTTGGCCTAACTAACTGCAATAGACTTGGCCGCAATGAGCTTCAGCAAGTAAAGATGTTATTTTGAATTTAAGCAATAAGGAGTCAACTTGGTTTGCAAACCAAGTGGTTGACTGGTATCACCTTCACGGCCGTAAAACTCTTCCATGGCAGTTAAATAAAACCCCTTATAAGGTATGGATCTCTGAGGTCATGCTACAGCAGACTCAAGTCGTAACTGTTATTCCTTACTTTGAAAAGTTTATGCAAAGCTTTCCTGACATCATTGCGCTTGCTAATGCGGATGAAGATCAGGTGTTGCACCACTGGACTGGCCTTGGCTATTACGCTCGTGCACGCAACTTACATAAAACAGCAAAAATAGTTCGTGATAAATACCAAGGGCAATTTCCAACCACACTTGAAGAGGTGATGGACTTGCCTGGCATTGGTCGCTCTACTGCAGGGGCTATCTTGTCTTTATCGCTTGGCCAACATCACCCAATTCTAGACGGTAATGTAAAACGAGTACTGGCGCGCTTTTTTATGATTGAAGGCTGGTATGGGGTGAAAAAGGTCGAAAACCAGCTTTGGTCATTATCATCGCAATTAACCCCTAAAGAGTCGGTCACTGAGTTTAATCAGGCAATGATGGATTTAGGTGCAAGCCTTTGTTCGCGTAGTAAATTTGATTGTGAGCCGTGCCCTTTAAATAGTAAATGCCTTGCTTTTAATGAAGGCAAAGTTAAAGAGTTCCCACATTCAAAACCGAAAAAGGCAGTGCCTAAAAAGTCATGTCATCAGCTGATCCTAGCCTGTGACAATAAAGTACTTATGGAAAAACGTCCGAGCTCTGGAATATGGGGCGGCTTGTTTGGCTTTTTTGAGTTTGGCGAATTAACTGAACTAGAAACATTTTTAGCTCAGCACGGTTTAACTGCAAATACGCAGGCACTTGAAGCCTTTACCCATGTGTTTTCACATTTTGAACTGACTATTAATCCGCATGTTTTAACATTGCCAAATATTCCAGATCTCATCAATGAGCGACAACTGGTTTGGTATCCGCTTGATGAGTCAGTTGAAGTTGGCCTTGCAGCGCCAACGAAAAAGCTGGTTAAACAATTAAGCACAATAGATTACAATAGCATCACGCAATAAGAGTAGAGAGCAATTATGGCACGTACAGTATTTTGTCAAAAGTTACAAAAAGAAGCTGAAGGCTTAGGCTTCCAACTATACCCAGGTGAGCTTGGTGAAAAGATTTTCAACAACATCAGTAAAGAAGCGTGGGGCCAATGGCAACACAAGCAAACGATGTTGATTAACGAAAAGCATTTAAACATGATGGACCCAGAGCACCGTGCTTTTTTAGAAGAGCAAATGGTCGGTTTCTTATTTGAAGGTAAAGACGTAGAAATCGAAGGCTACCGTCCACCAGAAAAATAAACCAAGAAAATAAAGTAAAAAGGGCCGTTATGGCCCTTTTTTGATAAGTACTATTTGTTTTCTTGTTCGGCTTTTTGTATTTGCTCTTTTATATATTGAGCGACTTTAGAGTATTCAATTTCATAATTATCTCTAAGCTCAATTAATTCATCACTTGTAGGGTCTTCATTTTTACAGCGATGTTCAAATTGTTCAGCCAACTCAGCGACTTTCATTGCACCTATCGTTTTTGAGATAGATTTTAACTGGTGGCATGAGTTTATTATTTTCTCAAGATCAAGCTCGATAACCCCTGCATTTACTTCACGGCTAAGTTGATTACTTTGCTCTAAATACATTTTATAAAAGCGTAGCTTTTTAGCTTCATCATTATTTACGTATTTAGATAATACGCTCATATCAATAGGGATTGCAGGTTTAGGTGGGGCCAGTTTCACCTCTTCAGGGTTAGCTTTATAAGCACATTTATGAAGTGCGGCTTCAAGTACGTTTAACTCAACAGGCTTTGTTATATAGTCATTCATTCCTACATTTAAACAGCGCTCTTTTTCGCCTTTAAGAGCGTTTGCTGTGATAGCAATTATGTAAGGTTGAGCATTAATGTCTTCGAGTTGAGATGCTTCATTGCGGATCTTTTCAACCATGTCATACCCTGACATTTTTGGCATGTGCAAATCAGTTAAAATAATTGAGTGATGGCCTGCTCGCCATATATTAAGACCTTTTTCGCCATTTTCAGCAAGCTCAACACCATAGCCTAACAAGTGAAGTTGATCTGTTAACACTTGCTGGTTTAGCACATTATCTTCTACTAAAAGCACGAGTTTGTTTTCGTCACGAGCTTGGTCAACGCTCAAGTAATCATTGAAAGATTTGGTTGAGACAACTTGTTTAGGTGTGTGTAAACCCGCAGCCACTAACAGCGACATCATGAAGTTTGACTTACAAAATGGTGACGCATTTAAGTAGAAGATATTTTTATGATTTACCGCCGCTTCATCTAATTTACTCAACACGATAACTTGCTGGTTATTATCTTCTAGTGTGTAGAGTAAACGGCGCAAGATATAGTTAATATCCTCCATTCCCTCTATACCATCGAGGATCCAGATAATGTTTTCGTTATCTTGTTCCGCCTCTATTAAATCATTGCTATCGGCAAAAACATGAGTCGCTCCCATAAAAGATAAATAACGGGCAAGCAAAGCTTTACGGCCGCTATGTTGTGTTACCACAACAACACGATGGCCTTTCATTGTATGTCTGTGGGCGAGATCTACTTTACCTTCGGTGCTAAATGGTAAATTGACAACAAATTCACTACCAATACCTAAGTCACTACTAACAGAAATACTGCCCAACATAAGTTCTGTTAAGCTTTTACAAATTGATAATCCTAAACCGGTACCACCATATTCTCGAGTAATAGAGCCTTCGGCTTGAATAAAGGGGTTAAAAATTTCACGAAGCTGGGCTTGCGTCATTCCTTTACCATTATCAGAAACAGTAAAACGCAATGTGTAATGATCGGTTGTGTTCTGAGCAACCTCAACAGATATTTTTACATGACCTTTTTTGTTTTCATCTGTGCTTGTGAACTTAATAGCATTACTACATAGGTTATAGAGTACCTGACGAACTCGAACGGTATCGCCGATTAAGTTTGTGGGAATATCGGGTGCTATAGCAAGTTCAAGTTCAAGGTTTCGTTTTTTTGCAACTGATGACAGAACGCGAGCTACTTCTTCAACAGTATCCGAAACAGAAAATGGAATATTATCTATATTAAGCTTACCTGCCTCAATTTTCGAGAAATCGAGAATATCGTCTAAAATACCTAATAAAGAAAACGCAGAATCACGGATAATAGTACTTAGCCTGTGCTGGGCACCATCAAGCTCAGTTTGGCGAAGTAAATCAATGGTACCAATCACACCATTCATCGGTGTGCGAATTTCGTGACTCATGGTTGCCAAGAAGGTTGTTTTGGTCTCATTCGCTTGTTCTGCTTTTAAAGTTGCTTGTTCAAGCGCGAGAGTTCTGTTGTGTACTTCTGTTTCTAGGCTGCTTTGTAGTTTTTGCAGATCGGCTTGCGCTGCTTTGTTTTCTTTAATTGCGGATTGAACCTTTCTCAGCAATTGATTGATATTTTCAGCAACAATATCTAATCCGAACTCAAGATTCTCTGTAACATGCGTGTTGTAGTCTGCATTATTCGTGATCGCAATTAACTCTTGGCTTAAAGAGCCGCTACTTTTAGTAAAACGCTTATTGATAAATATACTCATCGCAATTGACAAAATTATCAGCGCTAATACAGCTAAAGCGGCTAAAGCATATGAAATCCCAGCTGACTGAACTACAGGCTGTTCAGTTGGATGCTGTTTAACTATAAGCTCGCCGACTGGTTGGTCGT
The DNA here is from genome assembly GCF_024124645.1 of Pseudoalteromonas sp. Ps84H-4. Lineage (NCBI taxonomy): Bacteria > Pseudomonadati > Pseudomonadota > Gammaproteobacteria > Alteromonadales > Pseudoalteromonadaceae > Pseudoalteromonas > Pseudoalteromonas sp. Ps84H-4. The sequence goes on from NZ_JAMXSK010000008.1 coordinate 91,262, forward strand.
TAAACTCAAGTACAGTATGAACAAGCATGTTTTGTTCGAGTTGCTGATTAACTTTACTTGCATCAATTCGCTCTTGATTACTTGCAAACACCAGTGAGACATCACCATTTACTTCATATCGGTATAAGTAGTAATCAAAATTATTGTTTAGCAACAAACTAACATCTAATACCTCTTTTACTTTATCTTGTCCTGGCATTGTTAATGCGCTTACCAAAGGAGCTGATAACTGAGATGCAACTTGTGATGCGGTGAGTTTGGGTTGTGATGTTTGTTTTTCAGAATTGTTGGAAGGGTAAAAAGCTAGAGCAGTAACTGCTAAAAGTGTGATAACAAGATTCGTAATAATAAAAAGCGGTAACAGGCCTTTTACAGGAGAAGTTGATTTACTTCGCATAGCTTTAATCCAACAATTTATACTGCAATAGTAGGTATATTCTTGATAATTAGATAATCCTACCATCAATGAAGAAAAATTCACCACGTTTTTAGACTAGGAAATTGATTAAAAACATAAGACGTTGTAAAAGCGCATAAGTTTGTTGAATAAATAGTCTAAAAACCATTAAAAACAGCAATCTTGATTGAAAACTGTGCAAACAGATAGAATCCTCAAAAAATAGTTGACTTGAGAAGGCAAAACCCGTTTAATACGCCGCACGCCCAGATAGCTCAGTCGGTAGAGCACTGTGGAAGTTGTATTGAAAATCCGTTGAGGTTTTCCTGTTAAAACCGAAGTTTGCCCAGATAGCTCAGTCGGTAGAGCAGAGGATTGAAAATCCTCGTGTCGGTGGTTCGATTCCGCCTCTGGGCACCATTATTTATATATTGGTGCTTAAGACTAAGCATCAGTATCGTGCATAGCACACAGATTTAGTGTGCCGACTTAGCTCAGTTGGTAGAGCAACTGACTTGTAATCAGTAGGTCATCCGTTCAACTCGGATAGTCGGCACCATTTATTTAAACATCAAGCTTCTAGCTTTTTGTTATGCCCAGATAGCTCAGTCGGTAGAGCAGAGGATTGAAAATCCTCGTGTCGGTGGTTCGATTCCGCCTCTGGGCACCATTATTTGATAATCTCTTTTAAAGTGATTATAGTGCACAGCGCACACGATTTTAGTATGCCGACTTAGCTCAGTTGGTAGAGCAACTGACTTGTAATCAGTAGGTCATCCGTTCAACTCGGATAGTCGGCACCATTTATTTTTAAACGAAAGTTTAAAATGCCCAGATAGCTCAGTCGGTAGAGCCATCGGGAATTGCATTGAAAATCCTTGTTGATATTCTGCATAAAATTAAATTTTTGCCCAGATAGCTCAGTCGGTAGAGCAGAGGATTGAAAATCCTCGTGTCGGTGGTTCGATTCCGCCTCTGGGCACCATTATTTATAATCACAATGTGATTAAGTGCTAAACGCACACAGATTTAGTGTGCCGACTTAGCTCAGTTGGTAGAGCAACTGACTTGTAATCAGTAGGTCATCCGTTCAACTCGGATAGTCGGCACCATTTATTTTTAAACGAAAGTTTAAAATGCCCAGATAGCTCAGTCGGTAGAGCAGAGGATTGAAAATCCTCGTGTCGGTGGTTCGATTCCGCCTCTGGGCACCATTGATTCAAAGCCTCGCAATCGCGAGGCTTTTTTGTTTCTGTTTCCTTGTAGGTTGGGTAGAACGGAGTGAAACCCAACGAACTCAGAGTTATCAGCCATCAGATTTAAAAAATACGAGTTAGCAAGGAGAAAGAGTAAAGTTAGCAAGTTACAAGGAACTAGACTCGAGAAATTGGAGGCGTTTCAACACCAAACTCGTAGCAGCGGGTTTCCCCCGTGTTATCAAACTAAATTCTTCACCATTTAAACCATTTCTATGCGGTATAAAATCGCTACAATTTTGTAAACTCGCAGCTTATCCCTATTTTTCTACAGTTCATCCTTACCAAATACCAGACTGTGTAATGTTATGTAAAGTCAGTTGAGCAAAACTTAAGGTAGTGCTTGAATTACAATCATAAATAGATGTTTTTCAGGTTTTTAGAATGAATTGGCAATATAAGCCGAGTTTATTGGCTTTAAGTGTAATTTTGCTAAGTGCATGTGCAAGCCAGACGACTCATAATGAACGAGTCGCTGAGCTTGAGACCTTACCAAGTGCATGGCAGCAATTACCTACGGACAACAAATTTCTTGCTGTTGAAGATAATTGGTTGCAGCAGTTACAGGACCCTCAAGTTTTTAATTTAGTTGAGCAAGCATTAGCCCATAACCAAGCAATTTTACAAGCAGGTTATGATGTGGCGATTAAAGAGCAACAGCTTATTGCTGCTGGGGCCGATTTATGGCCAAGCCTTGATTTATCAACACGAGCGAGCCGTAGTAAAGATAATCGCCCTGTTAGTTATAACAACGCTAGTTCAGCATCATTAGAATTAAGCTACGAAGTTGATTTATGGGGTAAATTATCGGCCTCTGAACGGCAAGCAAACCTTGAATATTTAGCTGAAAAAGCCACATTTTCGCAAAGTAAACAACAATTAGTAGCTGATGTGGTTTCGGGTTGGTTTGATGTAATTACTAACCACAAATTACTTGAACTATATAAGCAGCGCGAACAAAACGCCGAGAAAAACTTAGATATTATTGAGTCGGGTTATCGTCAAGGTTTAAATGAAGCGCTTGACGTTTACCTTGCCCGTAATGAGCTAAATACTGAGCGCTCGAATATTGCTGCACAGCAAGCTACCTTAACTAAATCAATTCGTGATTTAGAGCGTTTAACAGGCCAATATCCTGCTGGGGCATTATCGGTTAGTGCCGATTTGCCACTACTTGAGAACACAATTCCTTTGGGTTTACCTTCAGAGCTTATCACCCGCAAACCAGCGTTAATGGCAAGCTGGTATCAGTTGTTAAGTACTGATGCAGGACTTGCTTACGCGCACAAACAACGTTTTCCGAGTTTGAATCTTTCAGCATCTATCAGTGATAGCACAGATAGAGTGAGTGATTTATTTTCGCCTTCAAGCTTAGCTTGGTCACTGATAGGTAGTATTTCAATGCCGCTTTTTGAAGGTGGTCGCTTAAAAGCCAATGAAGAGCAGGCAAGGCTTAGCGTTAAACGTCAGGAGCAAGCTTACCTTGCCACACTCTATGATGCATTTAATGAAGTTGAAACTGCAATCAGTCAAGAGCAAGCCTTGAAAGTGCGTTATGAAAAAACCTTAGAAGCACAAGAAAATGCGATTGCCGCAGAGCGTTTGTCTTTTGAGCAATATCAAAGTGGTTTAGTAACATACACGACAGTGCTTGATGCGCAAGATCGCTCTTTTAACGCGCAAAGCTCTGTTATCGAACTCAAAAACCAACTTATTAAAAATAGAATCAACTTACACATTGCCCTTGGCGGTGACTTTAGTGAAGCAAATAGCGAAGTAGCAGAGCAATAATCATGAATACTAAGACACGTAAAATATTAATTCCAGTTATTGTCATTGTTGTGACAGTATTACTCGTCATGTTTATTAAAGGTAACCCGCCGCAAGCAAATCGTTTTTCTTCACCACCGAAAGCGAAAGTAAATGTGGCTGTTAAAACCTTAACGCCAGAAACTTATCAAGTGATGATTGATAGTTTTGGTACCGTAAAACCGCGAACGCAAAGTATGTTAGTCGCGCAAGCATCAGGGCAAATTATTGAAATAAGTGAGCAATTTCGCGAAGGTGGCTTTTTTGAAAAAGGCGATGTGTTGTTGCGATTAGATGATAGAGATCACCGTGCCGAAGTAAAATCAGCGCAAGCGGCCTTATTAACAGCCGAGCAGGGTTTACTTGAAGAACAGGCTCGTGGTCGGCAGGCCGAAACTGACTGGAAGCGCTTAGGTAAAGGTGAGCAAGCAAGTAGCTTGGTACTTCGTAAACCACAATTAGCAGCAGCCGAAGCCAGTGTGTTGTCTGCGCAAGCGACACTTGAAAAAGCGAAACTTGATTTAGAGCGTACAAAGATCACAGCACCATATGCGGGTCGTGTTTTAAGTCGTAGCGTTGATTTAGGCCAAGTGGTGAGTAATAACATGGAGCTTGCCAGTATTTATGCTATCGATAGAGTTGAGATCCGTTTACCAATCAAAAATAAAGACTTACCGTTTATTAATTTGCCAGAGCAATTTCGTGATGGGGCTAAAAATAGCGCGGGTTCATTAGTTGAATTCAGCTCAGACCTTGTTGGTAAACAGCATTGGCAAGGTCAAGTTATTCGTACTGAAGGCGCTATAGATGAAAATGCGCAGCAGCTTTATGTGGTTGCGCAAATTAACGACCCTTATAAAGCCACGACTGTGAATCAGTATCCAATTAAAATTGGTCAGTACATCAAAGCACAAATTACTGGTAAAGCTATTGAAAATGCCATTGTGATCCCAAATAGCGCAATTTACCAAGGCACCTATGTTTACGTAGAAGAGCAGGGTGTACTGCGTCGTAAAAATATTGCACTTGCTTGGCAAAACGCTAACCAAGCTGTTGTCGCTGATGGTTTGTCTGCAGGCGATAACTTGGTGATTACACTGCTTGGTCAAGTGAGTTCTGGTACGCAAGTTACCGTTATGGGTAGCGAAGAGTATCAGGCAACCAGAGGAAAAGCTAAGCGTTCAAGCAATCAACAGCCGCCTAAAGAGCAAGGAGCGCAATAATGATTGCTTGGTTTACAAAGAATCATGTTGCAGCAAACTTATTGCTGATCAGCATTTTATTAGCGGGTTTATTTAGCGTTTCGACGCAAATACCACTTGAAGTGTTTCCATCGTTTGAGTCTGACCGAATTAGTGTCAGTGTATCACTTCGAGGATCAACTCCTGAAGATGTTGAAAAAGGGGTATCAATTCGCATAGAAGAAGCGGTGCAAGATCTTGAGGGAGTTAAGCGTATCACTAGCCGCTCTTCTGAAGGTTCTTCTTCGGTAAGTATTGAAGTTGAGACTGGGTATGATCCTAGGGAGCTTTTGGCTGACATTAAAAGCCGAGTAGATGCAATTAACACCTTTCCCGTCGATGCTGAAAAACCAATAGTTTCGCTTGCTGAATGGAAGCGAGAAGTAATTGCCGTTTCTGTTTCAAGTATTTATGGCGAAAAAGAAACCCTTGAATACGCAGAAACCGTGCGTGATGAACTACTGCGTTTACCAAGTGTAACTCAAGTTGAGCTAAGTGGGGTTCGTGATTACGAAATAGCAATAGAGGTGAGCCAAGATACCTTACGCCAGTATGATTTAAGCTTAGCTGACATATCATCAGCAATTCGCAATTCTAGTACTGATGTTTCTGCCGGTAACTTAAAAACAGAAGGGGGTGATGTACTCATCCGCTCGAAAGGCCAAGCTTATCGCAAAGATGAATTTGCTAATATAGTGGTAAAAAACCAAGCTGATGGCACAATTATTCGTTTAGGTGACATTGCTCGTATTAGCGATGATTTTGAAGAAACCCCTGTTCGCACTCGCTTTAATGGTAAGCAAGCTGCATTTATTGATGTGTATCGTATTGGCCCGCAAAGTGCGATTGAAGTTGCTGATGCGGTAAAAAATTACATAATTGAGCATCAAAGCCAGCTTCCTGAAGGGTTTGAGTTAAGTTATTGGGATGATGACTCAGAAGTTGTAAAAAGCCGAATAGCAACGCTTACCAGTAACGCAATTCAGGGCGGAATTTTAGTCCTTGCACTACTCACCTTATTCTTGCGTCCAGCCATTGCATTTTGGGTATTTATTGGTATCCCAGTGTCGTTCATGGGCGCGTTTTTAATGATGCCGATATTTGGTATCACACTTAACGTTATCAGTTTATTTGGTTTTATTTTGGTACTCGGTATTGTTGTTGACGATGCCATAGTTACCGGTGAAAACGTCTATACCCACTTAAAAACAGCAGAAAGTGGTGAGCAAGCCGCTATTCGTGGAACGCAAGAGGTGGCAACTCCAGTCACCTTTGGTGTACTTACAACCGTTGCGGCATTTTTACCTCTCGCTTTTATTGAAGGTGCTCGAGGCGCCATTTTTGCACAAATTCCTGTCGTGGTTATTCCGGTTTTACTGTTCTCTTTGATTGAGTCTAAGTTTGTATTACCAGCACACTTAAAATACTTAAAGCTACGTCATGAAAAGGGCGAGCCATCGAGACTAGAGCGCCTTCAACAGCGTTTTGCTGATGGTTTTGAACACGCAATAATGAAGTATTACCAACCATTATTGAATCTAGCTTTAAAGAATAAAATGGCTACGGTTAGCTTATTTGTGGGGATTTTTGTAATTATTGTTACCTTGATCACAAGTGGTTGGACTAAATTTACCTTTTTCCCGCGTATTCCTAGTGAAACTGTACGTGCATCCGTAACTTTCCCTGCGGGAACACCGTTTGAAGTGACCAATAAATACGTCATTAAAATGTCAGACAAGGCAAAAGAATTACAAGATAAATACCGCGATGAAGACGGCCAAAGTGTAATTCTAAATATTTTGGCAACCACAGGTGGCCGTGGTGGTTCGTCAAATACCGGTAGTGTTAGATTTGAGATCATGCCAGCAGAAAAGCGTGAATCAGATATAGGCTCACGAGAACTTGCCAGCGAATGGCGTGATCTTATCGGTATTATACCGGGAGCAGAGAGTGTCACTTTCCGTGCTGAGTTTGGCCGAACATCTAGCCCGATTGATGTACAGCTAAGCGGTAGCTCAATCGACACCCTCGAAGCAGTTGCTGAAAAAGTTAAAGTGCGTTTATCGACGTATCCAACTGTGTACGAAATAGCCGATAGCATGTCAGATGGTAAAGAAGAGTTGCAAATTGAGCTGACAGAGCAAGGTTTAGCGCTTGGATTAAACCGTGTTGATGTATCGCAGCAAGTGCGTAACTCGTTTTTTGGTGCGCAGGTACAGCGCATTCAACGTGGGCGTGACGATGTGCGGGTAATGGTACGCTTACCGATTGAAGAGCGTCGCTCGGTTGCAGACTTAAAAGACATACTTATTAAAACACCTGCTGGTGGGACTGTGCCGCTTTCGCATGTGGCTACTTTAGTGCCGGGGCAAAGCCCATCGTCTATTTACCGTATTGACCGCTATCGAACATTGAATGTCACAGCTGATGTTGAAAAATCAAATACCAATATGACGGTACTACAAGCAGACTTAAAAACTTACTTAGATGAGCTAATGGTGCAATACCCAGGTGTTGATTACACACTCGAAGGTGAGGCCAAAGAGCAGCGTGAGTCATTTGGTTCACTGGCTTGGGGCCTCGTGTTTGTATTCTTTATTATTTATGCGTTATTAGCGATACCGTTTAAGTCGTATACCCAGCCATTGATCGTGATGAGTGTTATTCCGTTTGGCATGATAGGTGCGGTAATGGGCCACTGGGTAATGGGTATGGAGTTAACCATTATGAGCTTACTTGGCATGTTAGCCTTGATAGGCGTGGTAGTGAATGACTCACTGGTACTGGTTGATTTTATCAATAAGAAGCGTGAAGAAGGCGGTGACTTACTTGAAACTGTTAAGGTTGCAGGGGCAGCACGTTTCCGCCCAGTTATGTTAACCAGTTTAACCACCTTTATTGGTTTAATGCCATTGCTATTTGAAAAAGCAACGCAAGCACAATTCCTTATTCCTATGGCGGTAAGCCTTGGCTTTGGGATTATCTTCGCAACGCTTATCACCTTGCTATTAGTGCCAGTTAATTACCTATTAATGGAGCGCTTTCAGGGATGGTTTAAGTAGGGGCGATAGATTGAAAACATGTGTGTTGGGTAGAGTGAAATGAAACCCAACACACAGGAGCTATCAGCTTTAAGCCGTCAGCTATCAGAAAAACATACAAGTTAGCGAGTTAGCGAGGGGAAAGAGTAAAGTTAGATTGTGCCTGGACATTGCTATGGCTAAACCCGATACCGTAGGCGTGAAATTTATTTCGCGCGATATTTCTTAAATAACGGGTAAGTAGTAGGTCGGGCTTTAGCCCGTCAATGTTAGTGATTATGTGTCGCCATAAATGACGACCTACAGTGCTTGACTCATTAGCTCGTAGGTTAGTTAGAGTAGAGCGAAACCCAACGTTTGAAGCCGTCAGCTATCAGATAAAAACAAATAAGTTAGCGAGTTAGCAAGGGGAAAGAGTAAAGTTAACGAGTTTCGAGATGTAGGAGGCGTTTCAACGCCGAAAACTAAAAGGGAAATATAGGGAAAGTATTGATAACTTGAAACTTGAAACTTGAAACTTGAAACTAAATAGAAATGGTGTTCCCCAAGTATGCGGTGCCCGGTGTCAGTCCTGAAACCTTGAGGTTTCAGGGCGGGGATCTGCGGTCTACCGTAGGCTTCTCGGTACATGCCGAGCTTGCACAATAGTAAACGAACAGAAACCCTAACATAAAATTTATCGGCTCAGGGACTTAACCAAGCTCCTGCACCCTAGGGAACACCTTCAGTATATAAGACAAGTTTCAATCCTTAAACCATAGAAGCAAAAAAAGCGGATCGTTCGCGTAGTTTTTCCCCACCTTTAACTGCTTATTTACTTTTCAGATTGCTTTTTGACCTCAATCATACAATTAATTGGAGTTGCGATTTATCGAGTGGTAGCATGACGTTACTTAGCCGAACAAAGAAAAAGTTATGAGCACGTTACCTGATTACCAACAAGCCCAATTGTTATTAGAAAAAAATGAAATTTTTGTCGCACCGTCAGAAGCCCATGGTGTGATAAGTGGTTTATTAGCCTGTGGCATCAATATTGAAGCCGATGAATACTTAGGTTTATTAAGTGATGTATTCAACGATGGCCAAGCTTTTAGTAAAGATTTAAAAGCATTTTTTGCTGATGTATATTCTCAGGTTGTTGCCAGTTTTAGTGATGAAGAATTTCAGTTTGACCTATTTTTACCAAGCGATGATGAAACACTGATCGATTTAGCCAATGGCTTAGTATCTTGGGTATCGGGTTTTATGCTTGGTTTTGGTTTAAAACAAAAAGATTACGGCAAGTTATCAGCTGATGTGAAAGAAGTGATCAGCGACTTTAGTGAAATTACCCGCCTAGACACCATGTTTGAAGAGACCGAAGAAGACAGCCAAGCACTGCACGAAGTGATTGAGTATGTGCGTGTTTCTGCATTGCTATGTTTTGCTGAGCTAGGTAAAGAGCCAGTAGGAAAAAGCACTAAAAAGACCCTTCACTAATCAAATTACAGAGGTTTAGCATGTCGTCTATTGCTATCGATAAAGCTGAATTTAAAGCCCGTCGTGAGCGCTTGCTTGCGATGATGGATAAAAACAGCGTGGCTATTATTCCAGCTGCTGGAGAAGTAACACGCAGCCGTGATACTGAATATGCATTTCGCCAAGACAGTGACTTTTTCTATCTTACTGGGTTTAACGAACCAGATGCGGTTTTAGTGCTTTGCCCGTCGAGCGATACACCAAGTACGCTTATTTGCCGTAACAAAGACAAACTAGCTGAAATTTGGCACGGCCGTCGAATTGGCTTCGAAAAAGCTAAATCTGAGTACTTATTCGACGCAACTTGCCCACTAAGTGAACTAGATGAACAATTATTAGATTTGGTGAACGGCCAGCAGATTTTATTTTATGCACAAGGCACTTACGCAAATTTCGATGCAAAAATTTGGGATTTATTAAGCACACTTCGCAGCGCACCTAAAAAAGGCTACAAAGCCCCACACACCATTAAAGATATTCGTGGTTTAGTGCATGAAATGCGGTTGTTTAAATCTGACGCAGAATTAAACATTATGCGCACAGCGTGCGAAATTAGTGCACAAGGGCATATTCGCGCTATGCAGTTTGCCAAACCAGGCGCAACTGAATACCAATTAGAAGCAGAGCTTCATCATCATTATGCAATGAATGGTGCTCGTCACCCTGCTTATGGCACGATTGTCGGCAGTGGCGACAACGCCAACATTTTGCACTACACACAAAATGATGCTGAGCTAAAAGATGGCGATTTAGTATTAATTGATTCTGGCTGTGAACTTGAAGGTTATGCGGCAGATATCACACGCACCTTCCCAGTCAATGGCAAGTTTAGCGAACCACAAGCGGCGCTTTACAACATTGTATTAGCAGCCCAAGAAGCAGCATTTAGCCAAGTTAAGCCGGGCGGTAGTTTATCGAAAGCCAATGAATTAGCCTCAACGGTACTGACGCAAGGGCTTATTGATTTAGGCATTTTAACCGGCGAGCTTGATGAGCTAATGGCAAACCAAGCGTGCAAAGCATTTTACATGCATGGTCTTGGTCACTGGCTTGGGTTAGATGTGCACGATGTTGGCGAATATAAGCTTGATGAAAAAGAGCGCGTATTTGAGCCGGGCATGGTGCTAACTATCGAACCGGGTTTATATATTAGCGAAGATGCAAAAGCACCAGAGCAATATAAAGGCATCGGTATTCGTATTGAAGATAACTTACTTGTCACTGAAGATGGCCATGAAAACCTGACCATTTCGGTTCCTAAAACCATTAGTGACATTGAAGCAGTGATGCAAGCAAATAAAGGCTAGGAGCAAGCGTGGCAAAGCAGTTTGATGTTGTCATTATCGGCGGTGGAATGGCGGGAGCAAGTTGTGCTCTGGGTCTAAAACAGAGCAATAAACAGTTATCAATCGCTGTAATTGAAGCAAGTGAAGTAAGCGCAGACTATCACCCAAGCTTTGATGATAGAAGCATTGCGCTGGCTCAGCAGTCTGTTCAGTACTTAAAATCAATCAATGCTTTTGATTGCCATGCGCCATTTGCAGCAGCGATTGAAAAAGTAACCGTATCTGATCGTGGTCATTTTGGTAAAACGCATATTGATTGCCAAGAATATGGTCATGATGCTCTTGGCTATGTGGTTGAAGTGAATCCATTTGGGCGTAGTCTTCACCAGCAACTTACTCGTACTGATGTTAGTTTGTATTGCCCAGATACGGTTGCCAAGCTTGAATACCAAAGCGACTGTGCCATCATCACGCTAAACTCGGGTGAGCAGTTAAGCGCAAAACTTGTGGTGATTGCCGATGGCGCTCATTCGCAAAGTCGTAAACTGGCTAATATTGAGTTTAATACTCGCGCTTATCAGCAAGCGGCGATTATTGCCAACATCGAAGTGGCTGGTGGTCATCATCATCATGCCTTTGAGCGTTTTACCGAGCACGGCCCAATGGCACTGTTGCCAATGAGTAACAACCGATACTCACTGGTATGGTGTATGGAGCCTGAGCAAATTGAGCACCATATGGCACTTGAAGACGATGCCTTTTTAGCTGAGTTGCAAAAAGCATTTGGTTACTGCGGCGGCTCATTTAGTAAAGTGGGTATGCGTGCAAGTTATCCGCTTGTCTATGGTAAAGCAGAATCACTGAGCAGCCACCGTACGGTATTAATTGGTAATGCAGGCCATGCAATCCACCCAATTGCCGGACAGGGCTTTAATTTAGGTCTGCGTGATGTGCAACTACTGTGTGATATGGCAAACCGAAGCGACCTTGGTGATTACGCCTTTACCCGTTATTACAGCCAAACTCGCAGTAAAGATATTACGACCGTGATGACACTCACAGACAGCCTAGTGCGTTTGTTCTCAAACTCATCGCGATTGCTTGCGCTTGGTCGCAGCATTGGTCTTTTCTCAATGGATTTATTCTCCTCGTTAAAAACCCCGCTGGCAAAACAGCTTATGGGTCAGGTTAAGCAAGGTAAACGGATATGAAACAAGCACAAGTTTGTATTGTCGGTGGTGGCTGTGTTGGCCTTACGCTAGCACTAGGTTTAGCAAAAGCAGATATCAGCGTTGTGGTGATTGATGCGAGTAAAAATCAAACCTTACCGGGTGATGATTATGCACTTCGCGTGAGCGCATTAAGCTTGGCTAGTCAGGGCTTATTCGAGTCTTTAAATGTATGGCCAGAGATCATTAAACAACGTGCTACACCCTATACCTCGATGGATGTACGTGATCAAGACAGCTTTGGTAAGATTCATTTTGATCATAACGATCTCGACTTACCGCAGCTCGGTCATATCGTCGAAAACGACATTATTCGCTACGCTTTAATTAGCGAACTTGAAAAGCAAAGTAATGCCACTTTATTGTTCGAAACTCGCTATCAGCAAATTCATCAAACCGACTCTGATGTGTTTATTACTCTTGAAAGCGGCGAGCCTGTTATTGCTAAGTTATTAGTGGCGGCTGATGGGGCTAACTCGGCTATTCGCAAGCAGTTCAATATGCCAATTACTTTTAAAGATTATGACCATCACGCCATTGTTGCCACGGTTAAAACCGCTGATGAGCATAACAACACAGCACGCCAAGTGTTTTTGCCAACCGGGCCGCTGGCGTTTTTACCCTTGCCAGATAAACATACGCACTCAATTGTTTGGTCAACAAGCCCAGAGCATTGCGACACACTTTTAGCGCTTGATGATAGCCACTTTAATAAAGCGGTTATGGCAGCCCTCGATGGCCAATGTGGTTTATGTGAAGTGCAAAGTGAGCGCATGGCGTTTCCACTTAAAATGCGTTATGCCCAGCAGTGGCTGTCGGGCAAAGTAGTATTAATGGGCGATGCAGCGCATACCATTCATCCATTAGCTGGTTTAGGTATGAACCTTGGCCTAAAAGACGCCGCTTATTTAATTGAGCTATTAAGTAATGATCAAGGCGAGTTTGCAAGTGCACGCACGCTGCGTGATTATGAACGTACTCGTAAGCTTGATGCACAAAAACATATTGCCATGATGCAAGGCTTAAAAGAGCTATTTGCGGGCGCTAATCCATTGAAAAAGCTTGTACGTGGTGTTGGTTTAAGCCTTGTAGACAACCTTGGCCCCATTAAACATTTGTTCGCCAAAGAAGCAATTGGTAAATAACACCTAACTAGTTGTTACTATTTAGTTTAAGCCGCAGCTAAGCAATTAGCTGCGGCTTTTTTGCACTTATATGAACGTAAAATGATAGCGCTGTCATTTTTGTTAGTGTATGATTAAATTTTTGTGATTGGTATGGAAATTAAACAGCTCTGTTGAGTTGTATACTAGTTTTCAACCAAATAAAAATAATTAAACTAAGAGAACAATTATGGAAGCAACGGTTGAGTGTGACAACAACACAAAACAAAGCATCTGGCTGCCAATGGTATTGGCCGGCTCAATGTTTTTTATCTTAGGGTGTATAACGTGGCTTAATGGTGCAATTACACCATTTTTGCAGCAAATGCTTGAGCTTTCGCCGTTACAAGCTTCGTTTATCATCTCTTCTTTTTATATTGCGGTAACAGTTGCCGGCATACCATCAGCTATGCTGATCAAGCGCGTTGGTTATAAGAATGGCATGGCGATTGGCTGTGCGATTATGGCTTTATCGGCGCTGATGTATATTCCGGCTGCGAAACTGCAAATGATCGAAATTTTCTTGTTTGCACAATTAATGATAGGTGTTGGACAAACCGTACTACAAACCGCTGTTAACCCATACGTGGTTAAAATGGGCTCTGAGAAATCAGCCGCTGTGCGGGTGTGTATCATGGGCTTATTAAACAAATTTGCGGGTGTTATAGTGCCTGTTATTTTTGCCGCTGTAGTTGTAAGCGGTGTTGTTGATGGCGCAGGTAAATTATCGCAAGAACAAAAAGACATTATGGCAAATAGCCTTATCATGCCTTATGTGTTGATTGCCGCTTTAATTATGTTATTTGCAGCATTTGCCAAATTTGCACCATTGCCTGATTTAGTATTTGATGAAGACGAAACATCAAACGGCAAAGGCGAAATTAAAGAAACCCTAGCACACCCTCACTTAGTTTTAGGTGTAGTGGGGATTGCGCTATACGTTGCTGTTGAAGTTATTGCAGCAGACACCATTGGCTCGTACGCATTACAAATTGGCGTTGCTGACTACTCAGTTATGACCTCTTATACCATGGCATGTATGTTGATTGGTTACGCGATTGGTATTTTAACTATTCCACGCTTTATGAGCCAACAAACGGCGTTATTAATGTCGGGTATTGCCGGTATTATTACCGTGTTGTTAGTGGTACTTGGTAGCAATGACTCGTTTATTATTTCAAACCTATTATTAGTGCCATTTGGTGGCCCACAATTACCAGACCCATTGTTATGCATTGCGTTACTAGGCTTTGCTAATGCTATGGTTTGGCCTGCAATTTGGCCACTGGCTTTAGCTGGCTTAGGTCGCTTAACAGGCACCGCATCAGGCTTATTGATCATGGGTATTGCTGGTGGTGCACTAGGCCCATTATTAATTGGTTTAGGAAACGTAGCAGGCCTAGGCGCACAAGGCGCTTACATTGTGATGATCCCAAGTTATGTATTCATTTTATTCTACGCCTTAAAAGGCCATAAGATGAGAAGCTGGAAGTAATCCAGTAGATTATTTTCAAGTTAGGCAAAGCCGCGGTACGCCCATCACCGCGGCTTTTTTTGATCTTAAACTAAAGCTAACAGCTTTCAGATTCAAAGTTAGCGAGTTAGAAAGAGTAGAGGGGAAAGTTTGCGATGTGCGAGTTGTAGGAGGCGTTTTAACGCCGAAAAAATGGAGATATTAGATATCAGTGGTTAGAAGTTAGATTAGATTGTGCCTGCGCATAGTTAAATTGAACTGCTCATCCGTAGGCGTGAAATTTATTTCGCGCGATGCTTATTTAACCACAAAAGCAACACGTAGGTCGGGCTTTAGCCCGTCAATGTTAGCGGTTATGTGTCGCCATAAATGACGACTTACAGTGCTTGATTCATTAGCTCGTAGGTTGGGAAGAGCGGAGCGAAACCCAACGTTTCAATATTTTTTTCACAAAGAGAAGACAATGAGAAGAGAATGAGAAAGACCATAAGATTATGCAGTTTTTCCTCTAAAGCGCAGCGCCTCTTATCCTCTTTGTGAGCATCCATTGAGTCACGCGATATAAAATCGCGGCTACAATCTCGCTAACTCTCACCCACAAAAAAGCCGTGGGATTTTCATCACACGGCTTTTGATATTTCGCTAAGTCGTTTTATTAGAACGAGTAGCTGTAACCTAGTTGTAGGGTACGTGGTTTACCTGGTTGAATACCGCCATTTGCACGGTTTGCAACGTAGGTTTTGTCAAACAGGTTGTCTACTGTTAGGTATACTCTTTGTTTGTCGTCGATTAGGTATTTAGCCGCTAAATCCCACACAACTCGGCTGTCGATTGCATTGCGACCTGAGCTAGTTAAGTCTGCGTGTGCATCAGACACATAACGCATTTGCGTATCGAATACAAAGCTTGAGAACTCAGCACCCACTGAAAGCGCTAATTGGTTTTCAGGCACGTATGGCATTGCATCGCCTTTTTCTACGCTACCCCAAAGATCTGATTCAAACGCGTTGTCGAACTCAGAATCCGTGTAAGTGTAAGTTAAGCGAACTGGGAACGAAGCTGCATTAGTAGCAAATACTTTACCTGCACTTAGCTCAAAGCCAGACACAGATACTTCACCGTAGTTGTATTGGTCGCCAATGTTGTCATCGCTACAACCTACAGCCGCAGTACAGTTACCGTGCATGTTTGTGTAGTCAGAGTTAAAGTAAATTACTTCACCTTGAATACCCGCGTAATCGTAACGACCACCTAGCTCAATGTTAACACTCTCTTCTTCTTCTTGATCCGCATTACCCGGTGCTGCTGGTGCGTAACCTTTTTGAATACCAGCAAGAAGCGTTAGGTTATCGCTTACAGTGTAAGTCGCACCTAGTGATGGTACTAAGATCTCAGTGTCGTTGCTGATGTCTTTTGTTAGGCCATTTTCACGGTTTGGATCAGACTTAGCCCATTCAACACGTTTGATTGTGATGTCTTCGTAGCGAAGACCTGCGCTAATAACTAATGCATCAAGTGACCACTCATCTTGAATGAATAGGGTAGTCGCTTCTGCGCTATCTAAACGGTTGCTGTTTGAACCTGGAACGCCTTTTTCTGTAAGCGTCATTGATAGGTCTTGGTTAAGCGTGTACTTGTCTTCCCATTGGAAACGATCCATTTCATCTTCATGGTAACGTGCACCCACAGTGATGTAGTGGTTGCCCGCTGGGATATGGAATTCAGTTTGTAAGCCTTTCGCTTGGTAATCACGGTTATTCGCTTTTACGCCAACACCTTCAATACCTTCGCTCGTTGGGTTTGCTTCAAACTCGCTGTATTGCTCAAGGTAGCTGCTGCTTACTTTGCTTGCTTTATACCAGTTACGGTGGAAATCGTTTAGGTAAGCTGTAGCAAGTAACTCGTAACCTTTACCAAAGCGGTATGCATAGTTGATTTGGTATGCATTGTGTTGTGTGTTCATCTCATCGTTTTGTGATGCAGCATAACGACGGTAAGGATTTTCTTGGTAATCAGCGTCAGTTAAACCCATGTACGTTTCGTCAGATCGCTCGTCTGAGTACTTTAACTTCATTTCTAGGCTGTGTGCTTCGTTATCACCAAAGTCAAAGCCAAACTTTAATAAGAAATCGTTCTTTTCGAAGCCTGTGTTGTCACTACCAACTGGTAAATCCTTAAAGCCATCTGCACCGTAAGTGAATACTTCTACAAGGCCGGCAGCATTGTTTTTCTTTTTACCGAAGTAAGCATGACCTTTGTAGAAACCGTCGCTACCAAGTTCAGCGTTAAGTAAACCTTTTGAACCTTCAGTTGGTAAGCTACGAGAAACTAAGTTTAAAACACCGCCTGTTGTACGAGGGCCATACTTAACAGATGCCGCACCTTTAAGTACTTCGATTGACTCCATACGACCCATAGTAGGGAAGTAGTAAGCAGAAGGCGCTGAGTAAGGTGCTGGTGCTACAAGTACACCATCTTCCATTACTGAGATTTTGTCGTTACGACCCGTACCCGTACCACGCATACCGATGTTAGGACGAAGGCCATAGCCGTCTTCTTCTTGTACATATACACCTGGTACAGCACTTAAAACACGAGAGATATCAGTATATTCAAACTTTTCTAGTTCTTGCTCATCAATAAAAGTAGCAGAGCCAGGAATATCGTTAATTGCAGATGCAGAGCCAATTACAGTGATTTGCTCGAAGTTTTTCTCTTCTTTAGTTACATCTTTTGCAAAAGCATTAGCGCTTAAAGATAAAGCGACCGCAGTCGAAAGCGTAGAAACAATAAACTTAGGTGTCATTGTGTGTCCTGTGTATGTTTAGATTTTTTTAACCGGCGCAATTAAAACATGTAAAATAATGCGAATCAATCCTATTTGTAATAAAACAGGTATGAACTGTAAGTTTATGAATTAAATCGCTTATAAGAAATACAGTAGTATTGTATTACGATATCGGGTTTGGGGTGGTGTTAAGTAAAACTTAATAGGTGGAGCGAAACACAACGTCTCGAGTCGTCTGCTATCAGATTCAAAAGTTAGCAAGTTAGAAAGAGTAAAGGAGAAAGAAGCTATAACCTTTAGTTAGATTGTGCCTGCGCATAGTTAAATTGAAATGCTCACCTGTAGGCGTGAAATTTATTTCGCGCGATGCTTATCTAAACCACAGAAACAAGATGTAGGTCGGGCTTTAGCCCGTCAATTTTAACTATTATGTGTCGCCATAAATGACGACTTACATTGCTTGATTTATTAGCTCGTAGGTTGGGAAGAGCGGAGCGAAACCCAACGTTTCACTATTTTTTGCACAAAGAGAGGACAATGAGAAGTGAATGAGTAACCCAATAAAACTATTAGTTACTTTCCTCTAAAGCGCAGCGTCTCTATACCTCTTTGTGAGTATTTATTGAATTACGAGATATAAAATCGTTTTTACAATTTTGAAAACTCACACCTACGTCAAACGCAAGGCGATAAATTCGGCGAGTTTATCTACGGCGGTGCCGGGGTCGTCGGTGCGTTTAATTAAACTAATACCTATTTGACCAAGCTCGGGGAGGTCTTTGGTTTGTAGTTGGTAGTTAAGCTCATTCGGTACGGTGCTTTTTGCGAGTACCGTAATGCCTAAGCCTTCTTTTAACGCCGCAGTTAGGCCGGTTAAGTCGGCATTACTGTAGGCAATGCGGTATTTAATACCCGCACTTTGTAGTGCTTCGATTGCGCGGCGACGATAAATACATCCCTCTGGGGCGGTTACAAGCGTGACCACATCGTTCTGTGCAAGGTTTAAATCACCTACCCATACTAGTTGGTCTTGCATAAAAATAGGGAATTTGGCAGATTCTAGCTCTTCGTTTAATGCCAGCACTAAATCGAATTGATCTTGGCGCGAGACCGACAACAAATGTTTACTCAATCGAGAACGCACTTCGAGTGATACGTCAGGGTAGAGGGCCACGAAGTCACCAATAATTGAAGGTAGAATACGTGCGGCAAATTCACTGGGGATCCCCAAGCGCACTTTACCGGTCACGTTTTCGCTGGTGAACTGCTGCAAAATAGCATCGTTTTGTTGCAGCATTTGCTTAGCTAATGGCATGAGCAGTTCGCCATATTGATTAAGCACTTGGCGCTGGCCTTGCTTTTTAAACAGCTTATGGCCCAGCATGTCTTCTAGGCGCTTTATTTGTAAGCTCACAGCTGGTTGCGATAGCCCCAATAATTCACCTGCTTTGGCAAATCCGCCAACTTCAACAACGGTGACTAAAGTACGTAAACTATCGGTAGAAATGTTTTTCATTAAAAAATTCTATTTATAGGGCTATATATATAAGCATTATTTATCAATTGATAAATAATTACAATTTGTTGTTGCTAGCACGGCGCAATATACTTCAGCCATTAATGATTGATAGGTGTCACATATGACTTTTACGCCAATAATGTTTGCTCGCCACAGCCAAGCTGAGACCCCAGCAGACAACGTGCTACAAGCTAATAACGATACTGCCATTATGGATTTTAGTGGCACTGAAGCAATCCCATTTTTAACGGCTATTTTAGGTCTTGATATTAATAAGCTAACCGCCAGTGGGTTAGGCTTACGTAGTTCATTAGACGATGACCTAACAAGCAGCTACGCTTATGCCCTGTATTACTTTAACGAAACTGCATTTCGTTTTGTGTTAGGTAAAGATGCCAGCGTGCAATTACAGTCGCTTATTAATGAGCAACAACTTCGTTACGACATTGATTATGTAATGCGTGACGATTTAAGCGCGCTAACCCTCAGTGGTGAGCAAGCGTTTGACGCCTTGGTCGACAGCTTTAAGCTAACGCCAGGACTGCGTTTATCAGACATGCGCAGCTGCTATGGTGCACAAAGCGGTGAGGTATTTATTACCGCCATAGATAACCAAGCAACACAGCAATTTCAGCTGGTGGCGCGCCAAGCAGAGCTTGATAAATGGCAAACGCACTTACAGCAGCTCGGCTTTGATTTAGCCTTAGCCAACGTTGCTTAAAAGATAAAATTTTTAAAACAGCTACGCACTTGGGTGTTTAGCTGTTTTTTAGTTACAAAATCGCAATTTGGGTGTGACAACTGTGCAACTAATGTATAATCGCCGCCCATGTTATTCCCCCTCATTAAATTGAGGCCACGCCCCACAACTTGTGGGTTAATTTAAAAGTGAAGGAATATTATGACTTCTAAAACAGTTTTACATGCTAAGCACCTTGAAGCTGGCGCAAAAATGGTTGATTTTCACGGCTGGGAAATGCCAATCAACTACGGCTCACAAATCGAAGAGCATAATGCGGTTCGCACAGATGCAGGTATGTTTGACGTATCTCACATGACAATTGTTGATGTTCAAGGCGATCAAGCGCAAGCGTTCTTACGTAAGCTAGTGGCAAACGACGTTGCTAAGTTAACTGTACCGGGTAAAGCACTTTACACAGGTATGCTTAACGAAGAAGGCGGCGTAATCGACGACCTTATCATCTATTTCTTCTCAGAAACGAACTACCGTTTAGTTGTTAACTCAGCAACACGTGAAAAAGATCTAGCGCATTTAGCTAAAGTTTCGGCTGATTTCGCCGTAACGGTTACTGAGCGTCCTGAGTTTGCAATGATTGCCGTTCAAGGCCCTAACGCACGTGCCAAAACAGCAACAGTACTTAACGCAGAGCAACAAGCTGCTGTTGAAGGTATGAAGCCTTTCTTTGGTGTGCAAGCAGGTGATTTATTTATTGCGACAACAGGCTATACTGGCGAAGATGGTTATGAAATCGTAGTACCTAACGATCAAGCTGCTGATTTATGGCAACAACTTCTAGACGCAGGCGTAGCGCCAGCGGGTCTAGGTGCACGTGATACGTTACGTCTTGAAGCAGGTATGAACCTTTACGGCCTAGATATGGACGAAAGTGTTTCTCCACTTGCTGCAAACATGGCGTGGACAATCGCATGGGAGCCAGAAGATCGTAAGTTTATCGGTCGTGAAGTATTAGAACAGCAACGCGCTGACAAGAGCACAGACAAACTAGTTGGTTTAGTGCTTGAAGAAAAAGGCGTATTGCGTAGCGGTTTAAAAGTCATCGTTGAAGGTGGTGAAGGGGTGATTACCTCTGGTACATTCTCACCAACTCTTGGTCACAGTGTTGCGCTAGCACGCGTTCCGCGTTCAACTGGCGAAACAGCCCAAGTAGAGATGCGTAAGAAACTGGTTAACGTTAAGGTTGTTAAACCTTGCTTTGTACGTAACGGCAAATCAGTTATCTAAACTAAAAAAAATTTGGTGTTATCACCCAATATAAACCAAAGGAACAAAAAGATGAGCAATATCCCAAGCGAATTAAAATATGCTACTTCACACGAGTGGGTTCGCGACGAAGGTGACGGTACGTTTACTGTAGGTATCACTGAGCACGCACAAGAACTTCTTGGCGACATGGTATTCGTTGAATTACCAGAAGTTGGTGATGAAGTTGACGCGGGTGAAGACTGCGCAGTAGCTGAGTCTGTAAAAGCAGCATCAGACATCTACGCACCAATCGGTGGTGAAATCGTTGCAATCAACGAAGATCTTGAAGATTCGCCTGAAACAGTAAATAACGACCCGTACACTGACGGTTGGTTATTCCGTATCAAAGCATCTGACACATCAGAGCTTGATAACCTGTTAGACGCTGAAGGCTACGCTAACACAATCGACGAAGACTAATTAATTAGTCACGCCGACTAAAAGCCCCTCATAAGTGGGGCTTTTATGATTTTATAGCTTACCTTTCCATACGCTGTAAGTTACTAAATCAACACGTTTTTAAGTTATTGCCAGTTACCCATTGGCAGTAACCACTTTTTTTTGGATCATAGGAATCTGGACAAATGTCAAACGCCAAATCTCTTGAACAATTAGAGCAAAAGCAAGATTTTATTCGCCGTCACATTGGGCCAAGCCCAGCGCAAGTAAGCGACATGCTGAGCGCTCTTGGAGTATCGAGTGTTGAAGAGCTGATCGGTCAAACGGTACCTGCAAGCATTCGCTTAGAGCAAGGTTTATCAATTGGCGAAAGCCGCACTGAAGTTGAAACACTAAGCTACTTAAAATCAGTAGCAAGCAAAAATAAAGTGTTCAAATCATACATCGGTCAAGGCTACCACCCAACTCACGTACCACACGTAATTTTACGTAACGTACTTGAGAACCCAGGCTGGTACACTGCGTATACACCATACCAACCAGAGATTGCACAAGGTCGTTTAGAATCATTATTAAACTTCCAGACTATGACCCTAGACCTAACTGGTCTTGATTTAGCAAGCGCGTCATTACTTGACGAGTCAACGGCTGCGGCAGAAGCAATGGGCCTTGCAAAGCGTGTTGCTAAGTCTAAAGCAAATGCATTCTTCATCGCTGATGACGTGCACACACAAACAATCGACGTTGTTGCAACACGTGCAGAGCAGTTCGGTTTTGACGTTATCGTTGGTAAAGCAGCTGAAGCACTAGACCACGACATTTTTGGTGCGTTATTCCAATACCCATCAACAACCGGTGAAATCACTGACGTAACCGATTTAATCGCTGGCGTACAAAGCAAAAAAGCGATTGCCTGTGTTGCTGCAGACATCATGAGCTTATTACTGCTTAAAGCACCAGGTAAACTAGGTGCAGACGTAGTGCTTGGTTCAGCACAGCGTTTTGGTGTACCTATGGGTTACGGTGGTCCACACGCTGCATTCTTCGCAACACGCGACAAGTACAAGCGTTCACTACCAGGTCGTATTATCGGTGTTTCTAAAGACCGTTTAGGTAACGACGCACTGCGTATGGCAATGCAAACACGTGAACAACACATTCGTCGTGAAAAAGCCAACTCAAATATTTGTACAGCGCAAGTACTACTAGCGAACATGGCAGCGTTCTACGCGGTTTACCACGGTCCACAAGGCCTTAAAACTATCGCTGAGCGTATCCACCGTTTTGCAGATATCTTAGCGGCAGGCTTAAAATCAAAAGGCTTAAACCTTAAGCACGATACATGGTTTGATACGCTAACTGTTGTTGCAGATAACAAAGACGAAATCGTTGCACGTGCAGTAGCAAACGGCGTTAACTTTGCGTCTAACCGCGCAGGTGAATACTCAATTTCTGTATCAGAAACAACAACTCGTGCAGACGTAGCTGAGTTATTCGACATCATCTTAGGTGAAGATCACGGCCTAAGCGTTGACGCACTAGCAAACGAAATCGAAGTAAACGGCAGCAACTCAATTCCTGCAAGCCTAGTACGCGATGACGAAATTTTAACGCACCCTAACTTCAACTCGTACCACAGCGAGACTGAAATGTTGCGTTACATCAAGCGCTTAGAGAACAAAGACTTAGCGCTTAACCACTCAATGATCTCATTAGGTTCATGTACAATGAAACTTAATGCGACAGCTGAGATGATCCCAATCACTTGGCCTGAGTTTGCAAACTTACACCCATTCTGCCCACTTGATCAGGCAGCGGGTTACCAAATCATGATGACTGAGTTACATGATTGGTTAGTAAACATCACAGGTTACGATGCAGTTTCACTACAACCTAACTCAGGTGCACAAGGTGAATACGCAGGCTTAATCGCGATTCGTAAATACCACGAGTCACGCGGTGAAGGTCACCGTAACGTATGTTTAATCCCAAGTTCAGCGCACGGTACAAACCCAGCGTCTGCACAAATGGCAAGCATGAAAATCGTGGTTGTTGACTGTGATAAAAACGGTAACGTTGATATGGCAGACCTTAAAGCGAAAGCTGAAGAGGTATCTGAAAACCTATCTTGTATCATGATCACTTACCCATCTACACACGGTGTTTACGAAGAAACAATTCGTGAAATCTGTGACATCGTGCACCAGCACGGCGGTCAAGTGTACATGGACGGCGCAAACATGAACGCGCAAGTTGGTGTTACAAGCCCAGGTTCAATCGGTTCTGATGTATCGCACCTTAACCTACACAAAACATTCTGTATTCCACACGGTGGTGGTGGTCCAGGTGTTGGCCCAATCGGTGTTAAATCTCACCTAGCGCCATTTATGCCTAACCACAGCGTAATTAATGTTGCTGGCACAAACATCGGTAACGGTGCGGTTTCTGCTGCCCCTTACGGCTCAGCAGCTATTTTACCAATCTCGTGGGCATACATTGCCATGATGGGCTCTGAAGGCTTAAAACAAGCAACAGAAATGGCTATCGTGAACGCTAACTACTTATCTGAGAAGCTAAGCGAGCACTACCCAATTTTATACCGTGGCCGTAACAACCGCGTTGCGCACGAGTGTATTGTTGACCTACGCCCACTTAAAGAACAAACAGGCATCTCTGAAATGGACGTAGCTAAACGTCTACAAGACTACGGCTTCCATTCACCAACGATGTCATTCCCAGTAGCTGGCACACTAATGATTGAGCCAACTGAGTCTGAGTCTAAAGTTGAGATCGACCGTTTCATCGAAGCAATGGTGTCAATCAAGTCAGAAATTGACCGTATTGCATCTGGCGAATGGTCAATTGAAAACAACCCGCTAGTGTTTGCACCGCACACACAAGCAGACGTACTAGGCAATGAGTGGGATCGTGCATACGACCGTTTCTACGCAGCATTCCCAGTACCAAGCGTAGCAAAAGACAAATTCTGGCCTACTGTAACCCGTATTGATGACGTATACGGCGACCGAAACCTAGTTTGTTCATGCCCAGCGGTTGAGACATACCGTGACTAAGGTTTGATTAAATGTCACTTTCGAATGAAGTTTGAAACTACAAAAGCAAGTTTGAAACTTTAATAAAGTTTGAGAGTGAAATTTGTGAAAAGCGAGTGGCGATCAACAATTAAGTTTGTGAACGCATGATTAAGAAAAAGGCGAACCATTTATGGTTCGCCTTTTTTACATTGAAATACTCATAGCTAGCTTCAGGTTTCAGTCTTGGCAAACTAAAAAATTAAATTCGTGCTGGTTGTATTCCCTATAACTTTCTTCTGAGCTAAGTAAGGTAGCATTACAGATGTAGCTACTTTTTTGCTGAGTATCATCTAGGCTTGACCATACCCCAAGTTTTTCCTTGCTGACCGCAGTATAAGTACCACATAGGGAGCGAACTCCTTTCGGATGAATTGGTTGCCAGGCGTTATACCAGTATGATGAAAAACCAATAGTCGCTCCGTCAATAGTGTAGCAATAAAAGCCATTGTAGGATGAACCGGTAACCTTTTTGTCATCAATTGTACACATAGGAATGTAGAGTCCACGCGACTCGAGGTCTGAGTGCCAGTGTCCATACCTCATCAATGGGTACGAAGTAACGGCCATTGTAGGATTTTTATGTGGCTGACTCTCACCAAAGTCATATGACAGCTCCTTATCTAGAAGGTTGCCAACAGCAATGCAGTTGGAACGTTCTTTTATATGCATGTCCGGTGTCAGCCCTACTTCAGAGCTCACCTTTACAACAGTTAAATCAATCCAGTTATTGTCATCAATCTTAATAGGTAATGAAAATGCTAAAAGGTTATGGTTGTCATCAGTGTGAGAGAAGTTGGCTAATGCTTCTTTAACATAGTTGGTCAAATGCTCTTCATTCGGGGAGTTATTGCCATTCCAAACTGGTAACCATTTGGGTTTTTGAGGGCGAAGTGCTAGATACGCAGGTTCGATAGGTAATGCTGGTATTGATAAATGTCCCGCGTAAGAATCCGGCATACCGTAAAACTCTTTGGCTAGTTTGATTGTTCTTAAATATGCTGAACGACCACGATGGCTTGCTTGCGTATAAAATTGCCCGGTAGCTCTCTGCCTATCACTACCTAAAAAGTAGTCAATAGCTGTTACCGAAGAAGGCTGATATTTGAATGTAGTGTTCCATTCAGATTGGTAATGGCTGGTAAAGGGTAAACCGGTTCTTCGCTCTTCTTTTTTCAACCAAGAATAGTAAATGCGAGGAACATGGTTTCCCTGATAATACTCGAATCGGTTATTATCATGCGTCAAGCTAACAAGGGGGGAGTATGAGCACGCATACTCACCAAAATCTTTTGATGTCGGGTCTAACTCTGTAAGTAATAGGTCTGATAGGGGGGACCTTGCTTTAATTAAGTGACCTAGATCTTTTGGGCAGGCATAGCCCCTAGACTTGGCGACGAAAAATATGCATAACACTTCTACACATTCTGACTCTTGCTTTCTATTGGCTAAGTCTTCTTTCAATAAAGCTTCAACTTTTGGGTGCTGAGCTATCAGAAGTGTCGAAAGTTGGTCTATTAACCACAATTTAACAGAAGGTATTGGGAGTTTTAGTCTTGAAATTAACGACTTAACCAATGCTTCCTCGAGGGAGTCATCCTGACGCCAATCCCAAGCCGGTTTTGAAAGCTGAAGGTTACGAACGTCATCTTCCAGGCTTTCAACCATCGTTAAAGTAAGTTTACGCGCTTCATCTATCCTGCCACTGTGAGAAAGTAAAAATACTAGCTTGTCGTTGGGAATAATTAAGCTGCCAAATTTATCTTTCCAATTATCTGGCTGCGATGTTGTTAGCTTTATGAACTCATCAATCTTTTTAGGATACAGATCTGCAACGACTTTAAGCCTGTCAATACTACTCTCAGCTCGCTCGTACCAATCAGACCAACCACCCATTGCCTTGTGAGCTGCAACCAAAAGCCCAAAGGCTTTTGCTTTACCCTCTAATTTTTTAGCACTTAAAAAAAGGAAATCTAATAGGTATCGTTTGTCACCAAAACGATCAACAAATGTCGATGCTTGTGGCATTAAATGCTGTAGTAGCTCACACTCTTTACCCTGATCACACCAATATTTGTACCAGGTCCTCCAAAATTCACTAGTACTGTATTTTCCCTTGAGCGCCGTAGTCAGCTCTTCAAACTTGTCAGGCGGATAATCCGATGGCTGCAACGAAATTTTTTCATCAAGCTCACCAGTTGATGAACGCTTATCTTCAGTCATGTTTTGAACTTTAATACCAAGTAAGCTCTCTATTTCATCACTGACATGAATGGCCTTTGGATTTCCTTGTTCAATCTTTTCTCTCAGAATTTGGTAACAGCTCGAGTGCAACCCTGTCAGATATAAATGTTTAGTTATGGGCGAAGAAAAGTCACACCTTTCAAGTAATCTTAGAATTGTCTCTTCAGCATAATACCATTCGCCATCGCTAAGCTCTTGATCATAAACTGAAGCAGCTGTTTGCGGGTTTAATTTTGCTAATAGTGAAGATATGGAGTGCTTAGAGTGCCTAGTTTCATCCCCGTCGGTAAACTTGGATATATTGAAAACTATCGGTGATATCCGCTCTAATATTTCCAGAGCAGAATCTGGATCAGCTTCGGAAAGGTATTCCACAGCTGTTAAAACATCAAATATGGTGGGGTCTTTATGATGCCCGTAACCGAGCACAAAATCCCATGTTTTTCTCATACACCTTTCGAAAAGGGCTAGATTATCGTGTTGGAATGCTATTTGAGCGAGTTCAAGGTAAGCATTAGAATTCTCAATTGTTTCTTCTAGCTCATTTAACTGTCGAGCCTCGTCGAGTTCAATGAGCAGTACAACAGCATCATCGTCTAACAGTTTGAGACCTACCTCCTTATACCATAACCGAAGCCAGTCAACTCTGAATACACCAGAGTCAACAATTTGCTTTAGTTCATCACGCGAAACTTCAGATTTGGTTGTTATCAGGTGACAATCGGCTGCAATTTCAATCCAATCGCGCTTTAAAGCTATATCGGCTCTTCTTGTCTCCCATTTGACCTCATCTAATATTGGCCACATCGGAAACATCGCACAAACTACGTCAAAGTTTAATGTATTCCCTGCTAAAAGTTCATTTGCGATCCAATCTGAAAGCTCATTAAGCAATACATAATGATCTGACACATCCGCTCGATCTGATGTTGCACTAACTGGTAACCAAGAGAAGTCGCCTTCTGCACTTAACCTGGTACAAAGTGAAGAAAAAAACCAGCTATGATAACCGCCAGGTTTTTCAACTTTGAAGACTGTTTCCGACAGGCCATCAAAAAGGTGAGTTTTAATACTGGCAAATTTTTTCTTAGAGAATATATCTAAAAACTGAGATAACGTCTGTGAGGAAAAAGCGCTATATTCTGGCCTACGAGCAATATCTGCACCCTCTATAATGCTTAATCTAATTGCATCGAGTTCGATTTGACTGATATGATTTGAATTACTGGGTAAACACTGCCAAGCCCTGAAGAGCAGACCCAGCTCTTTTTTTGTACGGCATGCACGTCTAAAACTAGCCACATATCCATCGGGCCAATTAGAGAAGTTTTCTCCTTCAAAAATCGTATCGTAGTTAAGGCTGTCAGTTAATACTCCCGCTTTTATCAATACAGCAGCTTCAGCTTCGTTATCTTGAGAGTGTCGAGAAGACAAAAGTTTGGTTTTAGCCCGATATCGATCAATAGCCTTCTGCGATAACAGTTCTGCTTGATCAACTGCCCCTCTATACCATAATGCAATTGCCAATATGGATAATTTGGTTGGTGAATACTCGTTTTGTCCTGATATTAATTCATTTATAGATGCTTCATCAGCTAATATAAGGGAAAGCGTACTTAAATTATTGGAATCCCAAGTCTGGAATTCAGGTCCATTTATAAGCCGGGTTTTTAATGCTCTATGTCTATATGCCTCAGCATATTCAAGTTCTTCAAATGCATATGTTTCAGCTTCAGATAATAGCCTTATGCATGATTTGACTGGCATGCCAGTAATAAGCTTATCAAGTATCCAGTCCCTTACAACGCCTTCTCGTAATTCGGATGTGCTGCCCATTCGAGCCAAACAGGACCAAAGCCAATTATCCTTGAGGTGAATAGGTGCGCTTAAGTTTAGCCATTCACACACAGATGGCAGCAAGGCATTTATTCGTTCTTCGTGTTCTTCCTGACTTCTAACAAACACAACCAAGCTTTCATGAAAAGGCCTTACTCCACAAACTCCTTCAGAAAGCATGTGTGCAACGGCATCAACGCTCGGAGCATATTCATGAATATCTTTGACAACGCAACCAATCGCCGGTCTGGGCCATGCAAATTGAAATCCACTGCAAAGGTGAAGAACATCCTTTTGTCTATAATTGAGGTTACGCCAGAGCTCGGAATAGTAAGTAGTAATATTGCCATCGGAGCATGGCGGAAGCTTCTCAATTTGCCAAGAAGACAGTGCTAATCCATGATGAGACAGATACTCAGATGAGTAGATCACATGCAGTGGATAGCCATTTGTAGCCTTTAATAACGCGCCAGCACTTTTCTGAATTTCTTCATCTACATGATCCTCATGACAGTTGGAGAATAATCGACCAGATTCAATATGAAGTTTTAAATACTCGTATATCGAATTTCCAGACATTTCAGGCAACCAATGCCATTCATTCTTAGGAGAATGAGTAAGCAGTGTGTGAGGGAGTAATTCATCGTCAACTGGTTGCATTCCAACAAGTATCACTAAGTTTTCTGTTGTAGGTAGCAATTGTCTGAAGGTTTCGTCCAATGGCTTTTTATTTTTTGCATTGTCTCGCCAAACATGATCCAGCCCATCAATTAATACTAAAAAGGGTTTTCCCCTGTCTTTGTAATAATTCGCGCAGGTTACCAGCGCATCACGCAGGTTTTCAGGATGGGATGTACTTGCATTTGCTTCTTTGTGAAAGCTATTGATTTGATGTAGCAGCGATTCAGCGACGATTCTTGGGCTTAGTCTGTCTTCTGTTGTATCCCCCAATGATAAGAAATAGTGATGACGTAATAGCGGAATTTCCTGATCTTCCAATTCTTGACACAGAAACGATAGATACGTACTTTTTCCAACACCAGGCTTACCCGTTAACGTAATGACTTCGCCGTTTGAGCTGCTAATACGAGCAAGTAGAGCATTGTGAAAATCTGAATCTGGGAGGCAATAATCCTCAGGCACAGAGAATATTTCAGGTATGGGCTCTGGTCTTTTGGGTGATAAAACTTCTCTAACATGATGAAGATAAATCCAACCATTTTCTGGAGGATTATTCTGAAACATTGCCCATTCACGTGCTCTTGCGACAAGCCGCTCAACGCCTGTATCGTCGGAAAACTTCAAAAGCTCGGCTCGAACACTACGCTTTATCGTAAGGTAGTCTCCATCACTATGTTGGACGGTCAACTTCGAAAAAAGAAACATAGCAGCTTCGTGGTTTCCTAATTGTCGGATAACCTCTTGTTGTGAGTCATCATCAACCTGATGAAAGTCTATTTTTGAACCACGCAGGCAAGACTCCATAGATCTATCCGGCCGCTTGTTGGTCAATAGAACTACATCCCCAAGCTTTGCAGCAGGCACAGCATTAATAGCATCGTAGAGCTTTTTAAGAATGGAACGAGATCTAGCTGTTTTACCTGAGATTTTTAACAACCAATCCCACGTAAGGCAGTTTTCATCCTTCTCTGGGGAGGGGGTAAATTTAACTTGCCAAAAATCTTTAATGCCATTTGGCCGTTCACAAACAATATCATCTATACCTTCAGGTGTTTCATTACTGTCATTGTCTGCTTCAAATGCAACTCGACTATATGATGCAGGACTGTGAAGCCAGTTTGCTAGTAGCTTAATACCTTGCAATGTTTGGTAGTCATATCCGGTATAAATAATCGCCGAATTTTTTACTTTCATTTTATCAACCCTAAACCTAAAGCTTCTTCCTTGCCGTTTTGGCAATCTCTCCACCGTCGAACAAGTAGTGCCACACATGGGTTACCAGCAAGTTGGTTGGAGCGAACCCAGTCAACATCAATTAATGAGGCAAGTAGCTCAGTATTCATTTCTCCTTGGAGTGCGTGCCATTGGCGAATACTTGGTTGTCTGGTTAGTTGTAATTTAGGCGGAGCTAAGCTTCCTACAATGTAATAGCCTTGCTCTGGGTCATGCCATAACCTTTGAATACCTGGAATGTCTCTTAGCCAAGCTCGAATGTCTTGCAATGGAATATCAAATACTCTTGAAGCAACTTTGGCCCAAGAACCGCTGAGGCTTGAACTTACAATTTTTTTGGGCATTTCACCTTCAGGTAACTTATTGTTCATCACACTTAACAGTGCTTTAAATGCATGTTGCTTTAGTTCTTTGTATTCAATTGATGATCGGTTTTCCTGCCATAAAGTACCTAGTGCTTCATGCCAGCATGTTTTAATATCATCAAGCTGCATAAGTAAGGTATTTGCACTTTTCTCTGATAGCTCACCTTCTTCCTTCAATTCATTAATATGCTCTTCTAACACATCTCTTTCAGGTAACTGCCACTGTTTTAATGGCATAGAGATATTCTGTGATTGGAGTTCTTGCAGTGTTTCTGCAAGGTGGTTCGGAAGCATATGAGGCGTATCGTACTTAGGGTCTTGGTAGTAGATAGAAACAGATTCCGCTTTATGTATAACAATGGTCTGCCTGCGAGCAAACCTAGCATACTTTTCTGCATCACTACCAAAACCTTGCATTACCACCTGTGGTTGGTAGCTGTATGGCCATTCTCTACTCAACAATGCAAACAGCTGTTTTACAGAGGTATTAAATTTACCCAAAACTAAATCACAATTTTTTTCATGCTCTGATATGGTTGGATTAAAGGGGATGAGTACTGGTCTGTCATTTAGAACTGTAAACAGGTAACCGTCGGTTATAACAACAAGCTCTTCAGTTAGAACGTCGCGCTCTTCAGGAAGCATTGAGCTTAATTTGACCTGATCATCATGTAGCAAATTCTTTATACTTAATTCTTTGATGACAATTTCTAAATTGCGCTTCAGTGCCTCCATCCTGCTATCTGTCTCAAACATAGATAGAGCATAGTTATAGTATTCGTCTTCAGGTACTAAATATGTTTCATCACTCTCTTCGTCGCTAATTTCATTAATAAGCTTGGCTTCGATGGAGTCACCGTCTAAGTCATATGGGTTTACATTGATGTGCTGGCAAGCGACCTTAGTGCGAAGGTTAGTTGTGAGAGGGTAATGGTCTTCAATAACTCCAGGATATTGATCTAAAAGAACTAAAATTGAATCAGACTTACTGAATTCAAGGCTATCAATATTTTGAGGGGCACAATCAGGTAAAAGATGAAGTTGTGTGTTAATACTTTTTTCAGATAGCGCTTGATTAAGTGGTAACAACATTTGCTCAGCCGATATGTTCTTTGAGAACCGTAAGTCGAGCACAAGAACTTTTTCTAGCAATGCTACACTAGGCATTGTATTTCGAGTTTTTGGACCTTGTTTATATTTAGTCTTGAGAGGTAATGGCCTGAGGTTTAAGATTTTAGGTTTTAGGTTAAAACCATATTCTTGGGCTTTATCAATCAATTCATCTTGAATAGGTTTAAGCAAGCATGGCCAGCTGCCCTTGAAGGCATCTGCATTAGAAAGATCAATAAATGCGCGTTGCTTTCGTTTGTTCTTATTTTTACGTATTTCTGAATACACAGGCCCGGAAGGTTTTTCACCTTTTTTAGGTATCCAGCGCACTAAAACGTTGTTCTTATCATATACCCACATAGAATTGCGGTGTTCTGCGTTGGCTTTTGCACTGTCTAATACACGAAGTGGTACATTCTCATGAAAGAGAACTACTTCGGTCGTATTCCTATCCCTGCGTTGTTGAGTTCTACAATCTAAACTGATTGCATTGACGCCTGTACTTTTTTTAGTGTTCCAAGTATCTATTTTAAGAAGAGGCCTACCTAATGTATGACTTCCTTTGCAATGACTCCCAAATGCAGATACTTTGCGCATTATCAAACGTATCCAGATGGGGTTCATTTCAGCGGAGTATTGGACTTTCTCGGGGCGAATATCCATTCCATCTTTATTGAGAATAACCGGTGGCTTAGTGGTTTCAGAGTCCACAGCTACAAACAAGCCAAATTGCCCTTTGTAGCTGCGCATCAAATATGGGTAGTAGCGATTAGAAAGCTCTGTGTCTAAGTGTTCTTGCCACTCCTTCCATCGATATGATTTGTTCAATGGATAGTGGTAAACCACTAGTTTCTTAGCTTTTTCAGCGTCGATTTCACTGTCTAAGTAAATTGTGTGAGAAAGGGGCAATTCTCTTACTATTTGATTGTTATTGCTCACCTTTTAGTCCTCTTTCTTGTTTTGTTGTTCAGAAACCAAATCCACAAAGTGGTTGAAGCCAGTGGTTACAGTATCTTTAGCATCATGACCTATGCAGCCATTAAGTACGATAATGTCCGCCTCAGTAACAGGAACTTGCTTTAATTGTTCGTTAAATCCTACAAGTGAAGCATCATGCTCAGTACAGACAAAGTTGAGTATGGCTAGTTTGGTTTCAAAGCCTTCCGCATTTCGAATTGCTTGTAGTTTACTAATTAATCCAAGTGGGGCTTTGTCAGGTTGAGCACCATTTATTAGCCATTCTTGGTATTGCTCATCAGTTTTATCGAGGCTGTCACTTCCCCAAAATTTTGCATCTACTCTAAAATCAGTTTTTGAGACTGTAAAATCATAAAGCTCAAGTACACTTTGGCTATTTAAGGTTGTGTGAGTGGTCACGCTTTGCGAATGCAATAAAGCTCGTATTGCCTCTTCACCCAACCTTCCTTGTAATATTCTCTGAGTGATGCGAGGGTGGAGGACATATGTCTCCTCTAATTCACAAGCGATAGGATACATTGATGTCCTGTAGCCCTTTTTGTTGAACCAATCTATGATGGCGCTGTGTGACTGAATGTAGCTGTATAGTCTGTCTGGTCGATAGGGGATGCGGCCCTTACCTGGTTCACTGAAAAATTGCCATGTTTCAGGATCGTACCAGATCTCTGTGAATGAACTGCTGTGAGTTGGCTTTTCAATACAAGCCCAATCTTTTAATGGTGTATGAATTCCATAAACAAAGCTTTTGGGGTTCCAAGCATAATCTAGTTGCAGCACGGCACGCCCCAACTGTGTCCAAAGTTTGGCTATGTCATCCGTAATTTCTGGATACTCGCGTGACTTTCGAATTGCTGGAATTAGCTTATCATCAATAATACTGACAGCGTTTTCACCAGTCTGACTCGGCGTAAACATCGCACTGAAAAAATCGTTAGAAGATTCATCATCAATGGAAGTTAGCCTATCGAGAAGTTTTTGGTTTAAGTCACTCAGTATCTGTCTATGGTTAGTATAAGAAGGCAAGGCTGTAAATTTAATTAGGTCTTGAGCCAGCTGATGCGAAACGTATATTTCAACGTTACCAATATGATCCCAAACTCGTTCCAAACGACCAACTTGTTGCTGTATGTCTGCCGCCGTATTTTTTATGTAGTCCGAGCCTTTTTTATAAACAGAATTATTTAGCTGAGATATTTGGTAACCAGTTCCATCCATTACTGCTGAAATATATTTCCTATGCTCCTTTCTAGAAATTTCACCGTACCTTCGAAGTTTATCTAAATTTCGCATTTGATAACCCGCATGTGCCATTTTGTCTAAATTTTCATCGCTGTTATCCTGCGGTGAAAAATAGTAGTGACGAGACTCAAGTATGTATACACATGTAAGGTCCATACTTTTATCATTGCTCAGTTTAAAGTCTAAGTTGATGCCGTTGGTTGCTGAAGCCGTTTGGGTAATAATTAGAACAGGGTATTCTGCATCAAATGCAGCTTGGTAAGCTTCTTTAAATCCAGGACGTTTTTGGCATTCAGCGTTTAGTAGGCAGATAGTGATGTCTTGTTCGTTTACACTAATTGGAATGAAAACATCTTTGAATAGAGCCAATAGCTTGTTTTGGTTGAATTCTTTGACAACTTTTTCGTTTGTACATAGCCACTGAATGCTGTTGCGGCTAGCTTTTGCTTCATCTTCTATTAACCATTTGCGAAAATATTTCGTTGAATTTACATAAGCGAGCTGGCCCTTATGCTTTTCTTTCGTGCCAGCTACTGCAATTACATTGATAAGTTTTAATAGTGTGCTTTCTCTATGTTCCTTTGCGCTGGTGGAAATACTGCTATCGGAGTCCTGAAAAAATTCGGGAACTAAATTAGAAAGAACGTCGATTTTCTCCTGTTGGGATAACTGGTCGTCAAAACCAGAAACAGTTACTTCTAGGTCGGTTTGTCGTAGTGTTGCCTTTTTATCACTCAGGTAGGCGATCATTTTATTTTGACGTTGTATATCAGCGTCTGGTTGGCAGTAAGGTATAGGCCTTTTACTCCAGTCTTTTGGTTTATCTTTGAACTCATATCCTAAGTAGCTTTTCTGGATATCAGGCGTTCGGCATTCTGCAATGTAACGCAATGCAGAGTTGAGCCAACGAATATCGAAATGACCAAGGGCTCTTTCAATATACGATGTTGCAGATAAGCCAAATACTAAATTTCGGCTGGCTAATGAAAGTAATAATCCTTCGGGAGTTGTCGGTAAGAAAGCTCTTCGGATCTGAATACGCAAGCGGTCTAGATCATTTTTTTGATCATTTTGCTTCAGTTGCCAATTAGTAAGTCCAAATATGTTTGCATGAGTATTGGGTAGGATATTGCTCTTTCGAAGACTGTTAAGCTCTGGCAAACTAGTTTGTGGTAAAGAGAACAATGACATGCTTGGTAAAGCGCTGCTGTAGTGAGATGGGCGATAGTCATTAGCTGCGTCAAACAGTAAACTACTCAATTCTCTTAATAAATCTTGTTCCTCACCATCTGAAGAAGAAAAGTCTGACAGCATTAAACTAAACTGGCGTATATATTTTTCCATTAGTCGAAGGAATTTATCGATATCGATTTCGTCAGCTGTCAGTTTGTCGCCGTAATGCCTTTCTTTTACTGCGAATCCATGTGAGGCTTGAGTCATCGAAAGTTGGCTGCTAGTTACCAGGTGGTCAGCTCGAAATAAATATTGAGACTTAAATGATTTTCCTTCTAGATGGTCCTCTGCTGGTATAACTAGAGCTCTGTCTTCTTTCAAATTAATGTTGTTTTCTTTCAATTCATCTTCGAGATCATCTAATAATTTGGTAAGCCTTTCTCTGATCTCGGGAACTCTGCCATCTTCGTCAAATAGCATCCTTTTAAGTAATCTTCGACCACCATCAAGTAGCTGCCCTAAGCATTCAGGCGGCTCATGTACCAGTTGAGACTGGGCAAGTAATTGCTGAAGTACATCAGATTGATAATCAAATTCATCAACAAATATAACGTGGTTTTTTAGGTCGTTACTCGATATACGTACTTTTTGTGCGCCATCGTAAAAGGAAGAAAATAGTTTCTGCGTTGTCATGATTAACAGGTGTTGCTTATCATCATGCCATGCAATGCCTGGAAATATTCGGCGAACCCAGTCGTTACTTCTAAAGGCGTCGAGTTTACTTTTCACTACCTCTGCTAATTTAGCGTCATCACCATATTTTTCTTTTGCCTTCTTAGCTTCATTCTCAAGAAGCTTCATATTTTTCAACAGCATAAATTCAAGTTGTGCACAAGAGCGTTGTAAATCTTTTTTCATAAGGCGCGAATATTTACCTAACGGAGCTGAAGACTGAAAGCTGTTTTTCTCCAATATATTTGCTTCACGCATTATTTTACGGGCGGTTTTCTGTATGGCTGAATATCCCCATTTTTCATGGGGTAACAACCCCTTGTCATTCAAGGTTATTAAAGTATTTTGAGGATCTGGTAAATCTTGTGATTTGACATCTACTTCATGAGGTAGAGGCTTTCTTAGTAGGGCTGAGATGATGTTTTCATCCTGAGCGTAGATAACACTTGCCGTAAGGGCGGAACCAGTTGAATCCTTGCTCTTAATGACATTAGCGTAAACGTCATGAAGAATATTCCATCTATGGGTGACAAAAATGGACTGGTGCTTTGTTGAACTTATTTGTTCGAGTGCGGGTGGTAGCTCATCGTCATTACCATGTCGGTATAGGGCACTGCTTTTGCCGCCTCCGGTAGGACCTTGTAGCATGCAGAAACCTGCGATACCGCGTCTACCTGTTTTACGAGATTTTGGGGATTGTAATCCTAAACGGATCGCTTGGGTGAGAGTATCATCAATAATCGCATTATCCCCCTGTGTCAGGATAGTTGTCGCCTCAGTTTTTCATAGCATTAAACAGGAGGCGGAAGTTAGGTATGAGTGAGACATTATCCAGAAGAACATAAAAAGGCAGTGGTTAGTAAGTTGATTGAAAGCGGTTTATCATTACGCCAGTTCGCACAAAGAGAAGGTGTTAGCCTGTCTACTTTGTATGGTTGGCGGGATAAGTATACAGAGGCCGATTTCAGTTTGACGAAAAGTAATACGCCAGAGAATTGGACAGCAGAGCAGAAGTTTTCTGCCGTGATAGAGACTGCTGCCATGTCGGAAGTTGAGGTAAGTGAATATTGCCGGAAAAAGGGTCTCTTCCCGGAGCAACTTCAGCAATGGAAACATAGCTGTATCTCTGGTAATCAATCCGAGACGGATAAGCGTAAACAGCAGGCCCAGGAACGTAAAGCGGATAAGAAGCGCATTAAAGAGCTGGAGAGAGAGCTAAAGCGAAAAGACGCAGCGTTAGCCGAAACTGCTGCGCTTCTGGTGCTCAGAAAAAAGTTAAATGCCTACTGGGGGGAAGACGAGGACAATTAACCACGTTCTCAGATAGGCAATACTATGTTTCACTGATTGATGAAGCCGTTAGCGCGGGGGCCAGAAAGCACAAAGCCTGTGACATCATCGGCTTATCCCTGCGCACGTTACAACGCTGGCGTGACGCGGATGGGATTTGTGCAGATATGCGCCAGGAGGCGGTCAGGCCGACGCCTGCTAATAAGTTAACTAAGGTAGAACAACAAGCCATTTTGGATATCTGCAATGAAGAGCGGTTTGCCAGTCTGCCGCCCAGTCAGATTGTGCCCATGTTGGCCGATGAGGGAGTTTATCTGGGTTCGGAATCGAGCTTTTACCGTATACTGAAAGCCAATAATCAGCTTACCCACAGAGGCAAAGCAAAACCCAAAGGTACACTGGCAAAACCTGATGGGTTTACCGCTAAGGGCCCCTGTGAAGTGTGGACCTGGGATATATCGTACTGCCCCTCTACAGTCATTGGTCGGTTCTTTTATCTGTACATGATAATGGATATCTTTAGCCGTAAAGTCGTGGGATGGGAAGTATATGACTGTGAGTCTGGTGAGTATGCCGCTAACCTATTAGAACGCACGCTATGGTCTGAGAAATGCATGAATGAAGAGATAATCTTACATTCTGATAATGGCAGTCCGATGAAGAGCCTGACCATGCAAGCAAAGATGATTGAAATGGGCGTTATCGGCTCGCGTAGCCGCCCCGGTGTCAGTAATGACAATCCCTACTCAGAATCTCTGTTCCGCACCATCAAATACTGCCATAGGTGGCCAAGTGAAGGCTTTAAGTCACTGGAAGAAGCGCGAGCATGGGTGCGCGATTTTGTCCGCTGGTATAACACAGAACATCGCCACAGCCGCATAAGATTCGTTACCCCAGAGCAGCGACACACAGGTGAAGACCAACGGATACTGGCAAAGCGCACTGAGTTATATGCCACGGCAAAAGTGAGAAATCCAAGTCGTTGGTCTGGTGAGACCAGAAACTGGGATAAGATCGGAAGCGTGGAGTTAAATCCGGAGAATAAAAAAGAAGCAGCTTAACAGCTCAGGCGACAACTACCTTGAAAAACGCCGTTATAGGAACGCGCAGACACACTAGTTGTCATATTCCACCTCATTCATTTCGGGTTATCGAGGGTGATTAAAAAACACTTGTAAGGTGTTGTATCAAATTGTAGCTGGTTAAAATTGCACCTGCTTTGCCTAAATTACATCCAATAAATGTGTTCAGCAAGTTCTAGGAGGATAAAATTTGAAAAAGTTTTAAATTTATTCATAAGTGGAAAGTAGCTTTTAGAACATTTGGTTCAATAAAAAAATATTTATATTCATATTAGCTATTAAAATCCATAAAAATACAAAATGCCAAAAACGCGATTCTAAGTGAAATCAATAACATGAAAATATCAAAATGACATTCCTTATATTTATTGGTATATTATGTAAGTGATTGAATTTATTTGTTATTTTTGATCTTTTGTTTTGTCTCATATATATGTTTAGCTATAGAAATATTAGGTGGCTACAGGTTGTATGGGTAAAGTTAATTGCAGAATTAATCAAAAAGAGTTAATTAAACTTAGAGAATGGAAAAAGCGAATTGATGAAGCTCGTAATGGCAAGTTCGAACATCCACTCCAGTACTACAAACCATTTGTTAAAGTCGATGATGTAAATTCGATCAGTCGTCGTCACCTATACCACTGCCCCATTCAGAAGCGCCTCGTTCACCTTCTCTCTGATGGTGAGGCCAATGCTTATAAATTCTTAATTTACCAACCTGATGTTGTTGGAATTCGTGAACAGTTTCCTCTTCATTTACCCAAAACCTTAGAAATTGCGGAGTCTTTACAGGTTATTCATCCCCGAAACTGGAAGACTAAAGAGCTTTACATTATGACCACTGACCTACTTGTTGACCGGGTAGATTTAGAAACCGGAGAAGTTTATCAGCAGGCGGCTAATTTCAAGTATTGGGATGTAATCTATGAATATGTAAATGATCAATTGGTTGTGCGGAAAAGTTGGCGAACCTGGCAAAAGGCCTTAATTGAAAAATCTTATTGGGATGAAAAAGGTGTTGAGTTTGTTCAAAGAACCGAGCGAGATTCATCAAAAATCGCGGTTCAAAATATCACTTGGTTTCAGATGCGGCATGACTTAAACGTTGAGCATGCAGAATTAAAACGGTTCAAAGAGTACTTTATCCAAAGTTATTTGAATAATCCTCGATTATGGTTAGAAGAGCACTTAAATAATGTGTGCAAGTGTTTAGGCACCTCTTTTCGGGATGCTCAGGCTATCTTTCAGTTTGCAGCATTTCACCATGAATTTAATCTTAATATTGAATATCCCATAAGGCTATCAGAGCCTCTAGCGGTGAACATGTAATGTTTAGCGTTAATGAAGTATTTAGCGATGTTAACCAAACTATCCAGCTTAAAGTTTGTCATGTAGCAAAAAATTTAGCGCAAGTCGCAGTAGTTGATTTGGTACGCTTAGAAGATAAAAAACCAATCTGTAAACCAACTGTTTTCCAATTCGATGATTTTGCTCAGTACATCAAAGATAACAAATTAAAACGCACCATTGAGATGCTACCAAAATGGATTAACTTTGATGATGATAAGTTGCTAGCCAACGGAAAAGATAACTGGATAAAAAAACGCGACAAAAAGCTCAAGTATATTTCTTCATTATTGAATGAAGAAACTGTGCGTGAATATCTTTATGGTAACGGTGTAGGTCAACAGATAAATGAACTATTAAGTAATTGTAGCCAATGGAAAAAATCGAGTAATTATTATCGTCAACTGAATCGTTATATTACATATGGTTGCGTGAATAATGCACTTTTACCGTTTGATTATCAAAACTGTGGCAGTAATTACTTCATCCCTGAAGAGCGTGGAGAGAGTAATGTAAAGAGAGGACGAAAAACAATACCGTCCAAGTTACCGAGCCACAAACCTCAGCCTGTCTATTCTGTCGCTCCAGGCATCACCCAAAAAGAAATAAAGAAAATTAAAAAAATTGTTAGAGCTGCTCTTAGTTCTAATCGAAAAAATATTACTTCTCGGGCAAGGTTAATGTATCGGCGGGAAAATGAGTGTCGATTTATCGATGAGAAAACTCCTTACGGAACGAATAAACAACTAGTATGGAACAACGATAATGAATGTTTGTCAGAAGGTCAGTTTTATTACCATTTCCAAAAATTTCTGACTGAAGAAGACAAAATCATTGCATCAAAAGGCAAAGTTACTTTCGATAAAGATTATGCTGAGCGAAGTGGTTCTACATGGGGGCTTTTAATCGGTCCAACAGACCTATATGAAATAGATGCTACTAGCATGGATATCCATATTCGATACCCCTATTCGGATAATGAGCGGTTATCGATGGGGCGAGCAGTGCTGTATGTAGTTGTGGATGTTTTTTCTACTTGCATAGTTGGTATCTATATAGGGTTTCATGGGCCTGATTGGGCTGGAGCAGCAGAAGCTCTAGTGAATGCATTTATGGACAAAGTTTCATTTGCTGCCCGATACGGATTAAAAATAGGCCCTAATGATTGGCCTTGTCATCACTTGTGCTGTTCTTTGAATTCAGACAATGGAGGTGAATACTCTCTTGGCAATATATCATCTTTATTAAAAGCGAATCTTGGGATCAATGAATGGCAAAAAACTAGAAGCTTTATGGGGGTCGCAAAGGCGGTTTCTGAAAGGAAGTTTGGTGTTTTAAATGATAGCTTTATTCATTATCAGCCTGGAGCTGTTTATGAAGTCAGGCGCGAAGAACAAGATCCTTCACAAAATGCAGTATGGGATTTGGATACGCTTTATTGCGCAATAATTAGTGAAGTCATTTATTACAACCATACGGCGATTAGAAAAGAGCACCATGACTTTAAAGCAGCAAAGTCACATGTGGGTTTCTCCCCTCAGGCCATTTACGATTACTTTCTAGAAGAGGAAATGGCTGGTGGAAGGCCAACTGTATCAGAAGATGAGGGACGTATTCGGTTAGCGTGCCTACCTGAAGCTGAAGCCTCGGTGACAGATCAAGGCGTGTACTTTAACGGTGCTTACTACACATCGCCGTATGCACATAAAGTAAAGTGGTATTTCAAAGCAAAGAATTTTGGACGCTTCTCTATTTCAGTGAAGTGGTCTAGAACTTCAACAAATACAATATGGTATCAAACACCAGATAATGAAGTCATTGCTTTGAAAATTAAAGCAGACAAAAGTAGGCGCTATAAAGATCAATGCTGGGAAGCTGTATTAATCAGACAAATAGAAGAAGCTCGTGAAGTGCATATTGCGAAGCGCAAAAAAGCCGAACATGAATTGCAAAAAGCTCACTTTCAACAAGTACTTTTAAATCAAAATCTAGAGCAAATTAAACACCAG
Source organism: Pseudoalteromonas sp. Ps84H-4 (assembly GCF_024124645.1). Taxonomy (NCBI): domain Bacteria; kingdom Pseudomonadati; phylum Pseudomonadota; class Gammaproteobacteria; order Alteromonadales; family Pseudoalteromonadaceae; genus Pseudoalteromonas; species Pseudoalteromonas sp. Ps84H-4. The sequence continues at coordinate 132,798 of NZ_JAMXSK010000008.1, forward strand.
CCTGAAAATACCGTCAAATCTCGTCAGCGAGGTATTCAAGAGCGGAAAGAGGAGCAGTCGAAGGTTGATAAGGCCAATATTGATAAACGGAATAAGCAGGCTATTTCAAAAATAGAGTCTGATTATTCCTCTAACAGTACTACAAAGACTCCCGAGACCAATCAAGTATCAGCTGAGCCTAAAAAAACAAAAAAACGGCAAAGTTTAAATTCGCGACTGCAAGCCTCTGCAAAACATAAACAGGAGAAGTAAATGAAATTCTTTGACCCAGCTTTTCCGACCCCGGTGTTAATTGAACACGCTATTTATAAAGACCATCCTGATGAATGGCTTAACCAGAATCCATTAATCAGAGCAATTCAGGTTAAAGATTGGAATCAACTGAACAATGAAATCCCCTTTGTGCCTGAGCTTCCTGAAAATATTCATGAACTCTCTAAAGTTTACCAAAAAACGGTCCTTCGACGTTTAAGCTGTATCAATGTTCTTCACCCTTGGTCCATCGAGTTGTATGAAGATATCATGTCGTCCATTTTATTTGGTTATGTCAATAGAGATCCTCGTAAGCCTGAACTGGCGAGGTTTCAGCGTGAACTATCAGAATTATCTAAGGGTAAGAATAAAGACGCCATATACGAAAAATTGATTGTAGCGCCATTGAGCCCGCTTACCTCCACTAATAACGCTGTGGTCACAGGACCTTCGGGCAGCGGTAAGACGACTACTATTCGACGTACTTTATTAGCTATACCACAGGTAATTATTCATCCCGAGTTCGACAACACCCCTCAACGACTGACTCAGATTGTATGGTTAAGCTTCGATATGCCTGCAAGTGATTCTCCAAAGGGACTAGCTTTGGCATTTTTCAGAGCGATTGACATGGCAATAGGCACTAATTATTACAAAGATTGGAAAGGGAGAAAATCTGAAAGTATCGAACATCATTATGCGGCAATACAGCTTTTAATTTTAGAATATAACATTGGTTTTATACATATAGACGAGATGCAATTCATGTTGAAGTTCGGCTCTGGCCGAAACTCCATAACTCTACAAGCAATAGAAGCGTTATTTAATAAACTCTCAGTGCCGACTATGATTAGTTGTACACCGGAAGGACTTAAGTTATTTGACGCACAACCAGCACTGTCTTCACCAGAACTAGACACAATCACTACAACTCGACGAGTATACTCAGATCAAATTTACGTGTTTGAACTAGCTCCCGTGGACTCAGAGCTTTTTGAAAACTTGTTTTCTGCGTTTTTCCCGCAACCTCTTAGCCGTAACCCTGAAGGCTTCAGCACTTCATTCAAAATTAAAGTGGCGACTTTAACTGCTGGGTTGTTAGCTGTGATAACACGCTTAGCGCAGCTATATCATCGTATTTCTTTGAGTATAGATGACATGGATGAAGAAGATTTATTAGAGGCTGTGTTTATTGAGCAATTTGGTCCTTTGAGTGAGGCGTTGAAGCGCTTGGGGGAAACCGGTAATGAAAAGTTATTGGAAAGCTTATTAGTTAGAGATGATTCTAATAACTGCATTTGGGTGGCGGAGGAAAGTGAATCAGCTCCTAAGCAACGGCGCGAAGAAGTTCCTGATTTAAGCAATGAACACAAAAGGCAGTAGGCATGACCATTCCAAACTTTCCTGCGCCGATGCTTAATGAACATTTAATAAGTTGCTTAATGCGTTATGCGGTGTTGCAGGGCCCGAAGGAGTATATAAAAGTAGCTAAAAGAATATCTCCAGCTGTAAGTATATTAGGCAATAATAGTTTTTGGAGGCCTGTGTATAACGACATCTTGTCGTTATACATGCCAAAGTATTATGAAAAAATCGCTAGAGAGAACACGTTATTAAATGTTTACTCACATTTAGCCGGTATGGACTTGAATGAATTACTCAAACAGCAGTTAAAACAGCCTGAGCTGTTACGACTTCCATACGAGAAACTCGAACAAGTCCACAAGGGCTGGAAGTGGTGCCCAGAATGTGCCAAAGAGGATGAAGATAAATATGGGTTTCCATATTGGCATGTGGAACATCAATTTTCATTAAAGAAGCGTTGCAGTATTCATAAACAATTGTTGCTGTCTAAATGTAATCATTGTGACTTTGCTTGGACGTCCATTCTTAAAAGGGCAATGAGTGTGGGTTCCTGTCCCTGTTGCAAAAAGATAATGAACGCCAAGCGTAATGAAAGTGAGATTGATACTTGGATAGAAAAAGCCGCAGATGGCATTTTAACCGGTCACTTTGAATTGAATCGCCAATCTATTCAGAAAACCTTTAAACAGCGCTACGGTATTTTTCAAGCAAAACGATTTTGGAGTGTAGCTGAACGAAAGCAAATTTTTAGAGAGCAGCAAATGTTTAATCAATGGCTTGATAAACTTACGCTCTCAAATCACCTTGTTCCATTAAGTAACAATAAACCTCAGTCAACACGACCTGCATTTAGAGTAAGCTCCTTCGTATTTAATAATGATAAAATCACACCATTGGTAAGCCTTCTCTTTAAACGTTACTGGGAAGAAGTCTTGTGTTAATTCTTCCCGGAGAGACGATATATAGCTATCTGATTCGTCACTGTTTGAGTGACGGTTATCCCACAATAAGTTCTTCGCTAGCTAATTATTTTGATTGTACTTCAAAACAATGGAGTGCCCAATTTCCTAGCTTTATACCTCGCATTTCTGAGCTGTCAGGTGTCCCTACCATACAGTTGATAAATAACCACACCGTATTTCCGGCGTATCGACATTTTATGCCCCTGAATTTAATTAAACAGACAGAGAGATTGCTGACCTTTGGTGGTGATATGAACTTAGAATCCAAAATGTCGCTAACGGCTAATCGCATTAAACGTGAAGGTGTATTAAAGTTTTGCCCATTGTGTGTTCAACAAGATGAGATGAAATTTGGCTGGATCTATTGGCATGTTGAACATCAATTACCCGGTGTACTTGCATGCACTCATCATGGATGTTCATTGATGAGCGTACTTACAAATAGAAAAAAACTATTGTTACCACCTACTATAAATACAACTTTTATTGATGCTGAGTTTAAGGCTTTAAAAATTTCTCAGTTGAGTGAGGATCTTTTCAAACTCAAAATCCCAGCTTGGTCATTTGAAACATTAAAGGATATATATAAGCGAAGGTTATTAGAAAGAGAGCTAGCGACTCAGAATCATACAGTTCGTATTAGGTTAAAACGGTGGCGAACCGACTTAAGGGCATACTGGAAGCCGATAGGTAATGCAGCTCAAGTGAAAACTATTTTAGCTCAGAGTAATTCTTGGCAGTTTCCTGCGAATGCCATATATGGGCGAGATAAGGTCTTGCACCCTTTAAAACACTTATTAATTATTGGGCATCTATTCGACACACTAGAAGACTTTTTGTCTTTCAGCCAATCATTTGACTTCGACGATACTTGCAAACCAAATACAGAGGCTATGAGAAAGGGTCAGCTCCAAGTGGAGGTTGAAGAAAAGCCAGATGCGCAAATCATCGAATTATTGGAAAAAGGTTCCAGTATTAGAAGTATTGCCGCCGAATGTAAGGTGAGTCATGGTTACGTTAAGAAATTGGCACAAGTTAATCAGATTGATTTTGATAGAAGAACCCAATTTATAGATGATTTAGTGAGACGTACCATTTGGCGAAAATTATTTACCGGTGAATCTACAGAATCTATTGCACAAAAAGTTGGAGTTTCAAAAGGAGCGGTTGAGCAAGTTTTGTCATGTAACCCTGAGCTAGTTTTGCTAAGGAAGAAAATCCGTTATTTCAAAGCCCGTCAAACTCATCGACAAAACATTATGGAGTCAATACAGAAATATAACACCCGCAAAGACATTAGGTGCGAGAGCTCAGCAAGTTATGCTTGGTTATATAAAAATGATCATGAATGGCTATACGACAGCTTGCCTGAGGCGGTTCCAAGAAAAAAACGGTTTTTAGGTAGTTAAAATGTTGATTGCCCAAGGAGCAGAGGTCTAATGTAATTTTTTTAAAATTGGTAGACAGTTATTTATTGTTATCAATTAATCTTGTTATTCCGCAACTGCGTTGCGAAGAAAGCCAGTTAAGTAAGATACAAGCAACTCAAACAGCTAATTAATAGGTTTTTAATGCCTATCTCTCACCAAAAACATGTTTTATTGTCTCCAAATAAGAGACTACGGTTTTCAAAAAAAATTGCAAGCATGAATTTGCTAAGTCATTGATTTAGGCTATTAGTTTGCTTGTTTTGCAACCAAAATGGTAGAAAAAGTGCTTGACAGGAAAACTGTAAATTTTGGTAATTGGTTTATAAATCAATTTATTATATGAAGCCTGTTGCATGTGTTTTCTGTTTGTAGAGTATTCGTTTCTTCGGTTTTAAAGAGTGACATTGGAAATACAGAGAACTATCGAAAATGGACTGTTTGCGGCTAATTTGCTCTCAACTTATCAAAAATGGGGGATAGCTCATAATGCGTGGTTATGTTTAATGGGTTTTCTCCTCTGATTTTACTGCTATTCAAGTTTGTTAATGGGGAATTTTACAGACTTGAACTAATTAGATTGCGATAGCTTCGTTTTTTGAGTGTTTAATCGTTTTGCTGCTTGTTCGTAAAAAGTCATTAAACAATTTTTTTGCGAAATTTTAGTGACACTTCCGAGATTTAAGTGACACTTCCGAGATTTTTCCCTCTTTTTGTCTCATTCTATATAGAAGGTTTTTTATCGCTATAGGGGGCTCATATGTATGCGACTGCACTTGAACAGCACCTTCGTGAACATTCTCCGAATGTTCTTATTTACACCCCTTTGCTGGTGGACGATAAGTTTGTGTTCATTATGCGTCGATTGCTTCGGACACTGTCCGGCATGGTTGAAGACGGTGCAGTAGAGGTGCTTCATGTTGAGATATGCCCTGAAGCACATATTCCGACTGTACATTTAATGCTTCCGTTTTGGCTCAAAGAAAAAGATGTCGCATCATTATTTGATGAGACACAGCGTTTATTCCAAAAAGCGGCTGAGCGAGCCTAGAGTCTGATAGAGGAATTCATAAAATGAATATCTTATTTTTATGTACATCGAATTTAAATCGCAGCAAGACAGCTGAAGACCACTTTGCTGTGAAAGACCCACTACGCGTCTATCGCTCAGCGGGTTTGAGTGAGAAAGAGTGCAAGCGAAACAGTACAACATTATGCAGTGAAGAGCTGCTCGAATGGTCTGATGTTGTGTTTGTTATGGAAGACGAACATGTGCGCCGTATCGAGCAATACACTGGTCAGCGCTTCTTAGACAAAGTCATCAACCTCAATATTCCAGATGTTTATCAGTATGGTGAGCCTGCTTTGATAGAACAACTTGAAAAGCGCAGAGATGCAATGCAATTTGAAGAGTTGTTTGCTCGTATTGAATCGCCATCTTCAGCTCGCGCTGCATTGCGGCTATTTAACGTCAGCAGTGGAGAGTTAGCGGCAACTTTTAAGCCTAGCCCAACTGAAAACTAATCTTAAAAATTAGTGACATTATGGAATGTTCCAGAGCGGATTTAGTCTGACACCAAGGCTAAATTCAATAAAATGGGATACAAAAAGATTCATAGCAAGTCATTAACATACACGCGAGCTTTGGATGCGAGACTTCTCTATTCAAAATATTTTGGGTTCAATACTTCGATCCTAGCCAACGAACCTTGCGCTTTGATTTGTTCATCGCTTAATGTTTGGTCTTTAAATTTTTCAAGTTTAATTGAACGATTATCTTCCATGACTGTGCACAGTAAAATATCACCGATGCTTAGTTTGCCATCCTCTAACAGTTCATCAGGTAGAGGGAGGGTTCTATTTTTACCAACAGTTAAAATCATGAATAAGAACCTAAAGTATGTTGAATGTTTTCATTATAGATAAATTTCTAATATTGGCACTTTTACGAAATTCGGCTGTGAGCGAGGTCAGAAACAACGAACCAGTGATACATGGCGGTTATTCATTAAGGTTCTAGGCAAGTTTGATGCGTTGTAACTATTGGTTCTCATTTTTCAAAATGTTCAAAAATTATACTGTTCAAATAAACAGCTTTCATATATATTGTTTTGGTGTATATTAAAACGATGTACATGTATTCTGGGTGTTTAAATGGAAACTGGGTTAGAGCAAATTTATCTTCATCATTCATACTTCAAAGGTAGGCTAACTCCAGTTGAATGCTTGGGGCATACAAATAACACTGGAGGAAATGGAGCCGGTAAGACAACCTTACTTAGTTTAATACCTGTTTTTTATGGGATGGAGCCGAGCAAAGTAGTTGATAGGGCCGCTGGGAAGTTATCTTTCGTCGATCATTATTTGCCAACAAAATTATCTATGATTGTGTTTGAGTATAAGAAGGAAGGTAGCCTCAAATGTGCAGTATTGTATAGATCTCGTGATGCAGTGGCTTATAGGTTTGTTGATGGCTCAGCTAATGAAGCGCTGTTTAATCAAGTTACATTAGATACCTTGAACAAAGTTGCAAGTGTTAAAGACTGGTTGAAAGATGTAGTTGCAAGCAGCTTTGATGTTTCAAAGCAAATTTCGACCAGTATTGACTATCGCTCGGTCATACAAAACGACAAGCAACGTTTAAGGGTTAAAAGAAAAGCACAAGCGTCTTTGGCACCGGAAGCTCATAAATTTTCTCTATGCACTCATGACTCACAAATGAGGCATATTGAGTCATTGGCATCGGTTTTGATGAGACATGACAAACTGTTAGCTCAATTTAAACTTATGGTGGTTGATAGTTTTCTTACAGATCAGATTGAAATCGGAGAGGCCCCTTATCACAAAGACGACTCAGAGTATGTGAGTAGTATTGAATCATTAATTGAATTAGATAAGCACAAAGATAAGTTTTCTGAATCCATACACCAATATGAAGCATTAAAAGAATCATGGAGTTACTTACTTGCTTATCAAGCTAGTCTTCAACAGGAATTAGCCACTGTTAAAGATAAATTTGAGAAGGCGGCAAAGAGAATTTCAAGTTTAAAATCTGAGAGAAGTGAACTACAACAAAAATACAACCAAGATACTTCTGTGCTCAACACAACATTCCAAGAGCTAACCAATCAAGCTGAAACGAAGAAAAACCTTATCGATAGTATTTACGATGAGCGTGAAAGGTGGGATGAAAAAGTCGATATTGCCACGAAGCTTTCTGAGTATGGTTCATTAGAGGCGTTTAAATTCAGAGCAGAGCAAGATGCCGAACACTTTAAGCAGCTGCTCGATTCAGCTAGCGCTGAGACGCAAGCTTATGATGCAAATGTACGTAAAGTAGAAAAAGCTTCAGAACAATTTGAGAAAGCTGAAACCCAGAAAATTGCTGACTTGACCCAAAAACTACATGAAGTTGAGGTGGCTACTGAACAAAGGCTACTAGAGAAGAGCGATGAATTTGCTTCAAAGATGGAAGCTGTTAGCGAAGATAGAGCACTCTTGAGTAAGTCATTGTCTGAGGAATTGAACAATTGTCGAGTTCAGTATGAAATTGCAGGGAAGTATACAGACACTGAGGATTCGGAGTTAAAAGAGTTAAATAGTAAAGTTGAATCCTTAAAAAATTACGTTATATACGACATCGCCCAGAAAAAGTCGACTTGTGAAGCTGAAGTTCGTGATGCAAAAGTGGCTAGGGAGGACTTGCTTCAGCAAATCAAAAGACTAAAGAAAAAGTTGGAAGATACTGAAGAAAGAAGAGTTGAAATAACACGTCAGTTAAATCCAGACGATGGGACCGTAAGAAGCTTTCTTAATAAAAATATAGTTGATTGGAGAGAGTCTATAGGTAAGGTCTTGAGACCCGAGTTATTATCTTTCAGAACACTATCTCCTGAAGTATCTGATGATGCTGAAACAAACAGCATATTTGGGTTATGCATAAACCTAGAAAATGTAGTGCCTCCTGAAGAAGCTTTATCTGATGATATTTTGAATCAACGAAGAGAGGAGTTAGGGAGAGAGATAGAAAATATTAAGTCTGATATAGGTGCGGTTGAGAAAAAAGCGAATGATCAAAATAAATCAATCGAGAAGTTAAAACTACAGGCTGATGGCTTAGTGAGGGAAGAGCATCGTATCAAGAAAGAAATAGAAACTTGTACTTTGCTTCAACAAAAGACCAAACAGCGAATCGATAGCAATATCGAACGCCGACAGAAAGAAATAAATGTAAGTATTTTAGTGTCGGCTAAAAAACTCGAAAGCTTTGAGCTAGAAACAAATAATATTAAAGAAGTGGAAACTGCTAAGTTTCAGGAAGACAAGCTTGCATTTAGGGCAAATGCATCGGCAGAAATAGGTCTTTTACGGGAAGAGATTTCTGTCAAAAATGACTCTATTACCAATAGCCAAGAAGAGCTAAAAAAACGATTAGACGACTTAAAAGCTGCTTTCGATAGTCAGTTAAAGAAAAAGGAAATAGATCCCACAACAATTGATGCCGCCCGCACAAGAAAAGAGCAATCTGAAAGCAAGTATAGAGAAGTTAAGGCTTTTGATAAGGAAATTTCGGAGTATAGGTTATGGGAAAGTTCGGCTTGGGTTAAATTAGAAAATTACGAGAGTCAGCTATCTGCCCTATTAGATAAGGCTTCAGTGGCTCATAGAGAGCTTGAGTTAGCAAAAGAGCAATATGAAAAAACAAGAAAAAGCCTGACCGATGATATTGAGAGCCTCGCCGAACAGCACGATAAGCTCGAAAAGGAAGAGAAAGCGATTATTTCTATTCTTGAATCTATAGAATTACATACACAAAAGATTCCTATTGGTCACCAGCCAATCCAATTAGATGAATCATTCCCATTAGAACTACTGATTGAATCTTCGAAAGAATGCTTGAGTTCAATTAATAAACTTAGACATAAAATCAGTTCTGCTGTTAAGAAAGTTGGCGACATACTGCTGAGTACAGGCAGTACCAACAATAAGGTATTACATATCTGGAAAAACATGGAAGAGCAACGTATAGCGTTGTCTCCTCATGATAAATTTTCGGAAGAATTTCATATTGAAAGTGTTACTGATGTAAAGAGGCTAATTGAAGAGTCGATACCAGACATCAAAGCAGTAATACTAGAGTCAATAAAAACTGTGGGCGCAAGGTACATACGCTTTTATCAAGCTCTCGATGGCCTAAAAAGAAAAGTTAAAAATGTTTCTTCGAAGCTGGTTAAAGAGATTAACACTTCAAATAACTTTAATGCATTAGACAATATTAGAGTGGAGTTGGTATCCAAAGTCGATGAGTTTGACCTTTGGGGAGATCTCAGGAGCTTCAATAGTGCTTGGAATAAATGGGGAGAAACAGGAAGAGAAAGCTTGCCTGAAAAAGAGTTCATTGTGGCATTTTCCAATGTAATAGCGGAGCTAAAACAAAGCAAAATTTCTAGCTCAATAGACTCATTGGTAGATATTGATATCTCTATGACGGAAAATGGTCGACCTGTAAATATCAGAACAGACGCAGATCTTAAGAATATAAGCAGTACCGGTATATCCAAACTAGCAGTGATTGTAGTTTTCTGTGGAATGACTCGTTATTTATGTAAAGACAGAAACATTACCATTCATTGGCCTTTAGATGAGCTTGGAGAATTGTCAGATGAAAATGTGATGCTTTTATTTGATTTTATGGATCAGAATAACATCTCATTGTTTTGTGCCCAACCTAACCCTTCAGTTGTTCTTCTTAGATATTTTTCTACGAAAAATCATGTGGATAAAAATCTTGGAATTAAGAAATATGTATCTAACGAAGCTAAGAAAAAGAATCCGCTTAAATCTAAGCTATTAGCTGAAAAAGAACAGGAGCAAGCTAATGTCTAGTCGCTTTGAGAACTGCGTAGAGGAGCTTCTGAGTCAAAATATTATTTGTGAAGTCACGAATCCAGAGGGCTTCGCTTATTTAGATAATTCGGGACATGAAGAAAGCATTAATAATTTTCTCTATAGAATAGGTCGAAAGGTAGTTAGAACTAGAGATAAGAAAGGTTTTTACTGCGTATTTAGTTCCATTGAAGAAACAAAAAAGAGAAATGCAGTCGAACGACATTTTGAAAATGTCATCGTAAATTTGGAAGGCCTAATCAATTGGCTAAGGCTCGTCAGAAATGCTGGTAATGAGTCTAGGCCAATTGAAGCAGGAATGAGGTTACATGAATCCGAATTGTTGTCAGCAATAGAGGAATCCTCTTCTCTTAACTTGCAGTTGGACAATATTGCTCATCAATTTAATCGAGCGCAGAAATCTACAGAGGTGAAGTCAAAGCTACGTTCTATTTTAAACTTCTTAGAAAATGAAAAGTACTTCACTAGCATTGGTAATACGGGTTCAGTGTATATAGCTACTGCAAAGTGGTCACTGATTTATGATCAGCTAGAGTTTATTCGAATGTATGACGGCTTCGAGGAGGAAGAATCTGTAGAGCAACAAACGGAGTTGTTTTAATGGGAAGAAAAGAAGATTCAAAGGCTGCAATTCGAGCTCTTAATAAACACGTAGAGATCGTAGATGAGTCTTGCTATGTCGCTAGAGGGCAAATTGAAGATTCACCAGAAAATGAGAAGGTTATTGACTCTCTTCGCAAAAATAGACTGGCTTATTACTTGGATGAGTCCCTAGGAGTACAGCTCCATAGTAAAGTTCGCGGTTTACTCGATCATGTGACTAGTAGGCACCGCTTTAGAGAGAGGCATGGTGCTTTTTCTGGATTAATTGATGATTTAGAAAATTCAATTCAAAGCTATAAACAAGCAAAGTCACGTCGATTTAATGATGGAGAAAGATTCTTTGATGAGACAAGAGAAATCGTCATGGAACTCATGGACACACTCACTGAGACAGTAAATATGTTCCATCACGTTATTGGTGACGAATTTAGCGTGGCGTTTGATATCGATGAAAAAATTAAACTTACTACGAGATGTAAGGACGAAATTACCAAACTAAACCTAGTATTTGCTCAACTGAGTGTTGAAAAAATGAGTGATTGGGTTGGACTAGATCTCCAACTTGAAAGGTTACTGATGAAAGCGCTTAAGGGGCATGTAGACAAATGCTTAAAAGACTTGGCAGCCAGCAATCGTAAACTCGTAAAAATGCTGGATAAGTTATTGAAAGATAAAAGCGCTCAAAAGCTCAATAAACTTATCGACTCCTTTCATAACAAGTATGTATCAGAGCCAGGCTATAGGCCTAGCATTTCAGCTTTGTCTGATCTGCCTATTTGTGTCTCAATTGCGGATAAGCTTTCTCTAGGCGGTTTCGCCGATTTGGAAAGTGCAAAAGATGAAGAGCACTTAATTAATGCGGCGGTCTCGGCTCTAAAAAAATCAAAGAGTTCCAGCTTAGAATTAAGAGTTGATGAGCAAAAGGTAGAAATTACAGATGGTCGAGGTGAAGAAATTGCTGAAGAGCTAGACCCGCTCATACAAAATGTAGAGTTTTTCTTTGATGCAATCTTCGACGATGAGTATACCCAAGATCTATCCGCTATGGCTGTATTTCATAATTTGAATGTAGAGTCTACTCCAGAAGATTGGATGTTGATGATCATGAGCTATTTTGAGGCCCAGAGAAAAGCAGTACTGAAAGTAGCTGAGGTGGAAGAAGTTAGAGAAATTATAGCGCCTTTCGATGGGGCTATATATGTCAAAGACATACTCTTCAGAAAGGTTGCTCATGAAGCTAGATAAAAAGACTATAAGAGCTGCCCAAAATTTAATCAGAAGATCTCCCTGTCAAATCAGCGAATCGGCTGTTCTGCGTGCAATTGTTCAAGAACTCGAAATTGGCATAATCAGAAATAAAAAAATATATTTCACACCATCAAACCTAATTGAAATAGAAAATTATTTTAACAAGGTATTGGGAAAGCCAATTTTAGACATCGATTTAGATGTGGAAACTAGGCTTGAGGCTTCCTCCTTTTTTAGTAATGAAAAATGGGCATCTGGAGGCGTTTTTGAAGTGATGCTCTCAATGACGGGCAGAGGAATCATCCCTGGAATTAAAGACGCAATCGAAGCACAGCCAAATATTGTCTATTCCATGAAGCTTCGCGATATTGATGTCACTAAGATAAGTAAGTTAATCATCGTTGAAAATGGGGAACTCATAACAAATTGGGAACTAGTCATTCCTTCTTTACCGCTTGAATATCAAAGTGCCATCGCCGTATTTCGCGGTTATGGTAAAAATCAAAAATACTTAAACGAGTTAATTTGCAAAGTTCGGCCAGACACTAAGGTTGGAGTGTTCTTTGACTATGATGCTGCGGGAATAGACATGGCATTAAAGCTCGCTGAACATAGAGTGATCGACCTGATCATTCCAAGCATACTTCCTGAGGATGTGATTGCCAAATCAAAGCTGGAGGAGTTTGGGAATCAGTTTGAACAGTTAACACGAAGACTTAACTCTCCTGATACGCCCTATGAAATTAGAGAAGTTTTAAAGAACCTAGAAAATAACAAGTTGGCCATAACACAAGAACACCTAATCACGCATGGTGTTCCCCTGAAGTTAATTAAAAATGTGGGAGAAACCATATGATTAATGGAGGATTAAATACAAAGGAAGTAAGACTAAAAGCAATCGAGATGTTTGCGTATTGGGAAGGGGTTGTAAACGCTTCAACGTTGGCAAAATTATTTAAAGTCACCATTAGCAATATTACTAAAAGCCTCACGGAATATAGGGACCTATATCCTAATTCATTGAAATATAATAAAAGCTTAAAACAGTATGAGCCAACTTCTAGTTTCACCTGTCACTATATTGATGAAACATGGCAGGAGTATGTGGCATTTTTAAGGATTAATAGTCAAGTATATAAATCCGATTACTGGGGAGCTTTGGCTGTCGATTTTGGTCCTTTACATACTGGAAACGTTGACCCAAAAATAGTTAGGGTTGTAACTCAAGCTATAAACAAGAAGCTATCAGTTAAGGCTACTTATTACTCTCTAACCAACCCCAATGGCATCGAAAGGATTATTCATCCTATTGCATTAGCTGATAGTGGTGTTCGTTGGCATTGCCGAGCATATGATGAATATCGTAGTGAATTTAGAGACTTTCATCTTGGTAGAATCACTGCTGCGGAACTGAATGAGCCGTCTGAGGTTCAGTATGAACAAGATGAAGCTTGGATGACCATGATTAAACTGAAAATCGCGCCGCAACCCGCCTTAACTGAATCTCAGAAACAGGTAATTATGATGGACAAAGGAAAGGGGGATAGCTTCACTGTAGAAGTTAGAGCTGCTATGGCTGAGTATTATATTCAGTATCATCTTATAGATAAGGAAATAAGGGAAAGTAATCCCTTAGTCAGACCTTTGTATTTAGAAAATTATGACCAAGTGAAAGCTTGGTTGTTTGGGTAGAGATTGTATGGAAGATATGGAGTTACTTATCATTCACGATCGGCTGGAAGAAATATTACGAGCAGAAACGCATGTATTAGAAAATAAACTACTATCAGATCCTCTCAATGTTAACAGGAAAGGACATCCAAGTTTGACTGATATCTGGTATTCACCAGGTGTTGAATTTAAGTGTCTATTGGACAGGAATGTAGTTTCTTATTTGATCAGCTTGGTTAATGGTTTAGATATTTCTGAACAGAAAAACCAACAGCCCTATAGGAGTGTAGCTGCTCTGCAAGCTGTACTGAATGCAGGAAATATTTTATCGGAAACAGGTTATTCCTATCACGAATATATAGAGCGAAATGGTTTAGATAAAGCAGATGATGAGCTAGCATTATTTCGAACAGCTGATAACTTAAATCCTAATATTTACTTAGACTTATTTCTAAAGCAAAGAGATAGCATAAGTCGTAATGAACTGTCTTTGTTTAAGACTGGCGAGCTTATAGGTGGCAAGTTACCAGAGAGATTAACTTTGGTAGAGAGAAATGCAGTCATAATAAAAAAAGCGATATCTCTAGCTCGTTCTAAACGAATATCTCCATATCAAACCATGCTTGAACTGATGGATTGGATATATGATGAGTATATGTTTTCAGCACCATCATTTCACTTTTTATCTGTTTATTTTAGTAGCTGGAAAATTTCAAAAATGCTCAAATCTCATGGGCCTAAAGATCTTAGGAACGCTATATGGGATATTTCTTTCATTCAACTTCTAATTAAATACTGTTGTGAAGACAGCGACTCTGTTTGGTTATTTAGTTCATTTGATAAAGCAATTCATTCCGTTGTTGACCTCACATTCGTCAGAAGGGAAGAAGATGAAAGCATGTACATGGAAAGGCTTGAAAACTCATATGCGTCTATGTGGGGAAAGAAAAATGGTTACGGTAAAAAGTTACTGAATAAATTGGTAAAAATTAGTGAAAATGGCGACGATCCTCAGAGGAATATAAATCTGTTTAATGGCAGTGCAGAATACCAATTCGATTTAAGGGCGAGAGTTCAAAGGGAATATGAGGAGGCTTTATCTTGAATAATATAGCGACTATGGAGCCAATTAAAGAGCAAAACATTGGTATTAAGGCAGAGATCTTAGAAGAAATAGTTCGCCGAAAGGAAGTCTATAAAAAGTCCCCAGCAGATATGATTTCTGCGTTCAACCGTGAAGTTGAAACTGAAAAAGAGTACAACGGAAGACAGTTACTTGAGCTTCTTCAAAATGCTGATGATGAAAAGTCAGATGAGGTAAGAATTGAATTAGATACTAAAGCTAATTTGCTAAGTATTAAAAATAGAGGAACTGGCTGTAGCGCTTTTAGCTCTAACGGAATTAGATCTTTAATGATTTCTAATTTGAGTACTAAAACATCTAAAAAGTTCATAGGAAATAAAGGACTTGGCTTTAGATCGATCATTAATTGGAGTGAATCGATATCAATTAATAGCAACAACCTAAGAATTGAGTTTTCAAATGAAATTGTAAATGGTGTTTTTGATGAGCTGTTTTTACCAGGAGAGCGCAATGCTATTAGAAAAGCACAAAATTTACCTGATTCAATTTATCCTATTCCATTCCTATCTATTCCGAAGTTAACAGAGGAAATAAATCAAGACTGGATCACGTCAATTGATATACGATACAAAGTTGGCTTCCTAGGTGATATTAAAAAGCAAATAGACGAGTTAAAGAGTGAGATCCTACTCTTTTTAAACTCTATTAAGACATTAACAGTTTTTGTTGATGGAAAGTGTATCAAGGCAATAGATAAAACGGATCTTAGTGAAAAATGGAACGTCTATGAACACAAAGGAGAATTACCTAAAGAGTTATGGGATAAAGAAAGTGAAGAAGAGTTCTTTGATTTAAAAATTGCTCTGCAAGATGAACTCTGCTGTGATATTCGAGAAATTTTCGCATATTTCCCTACTAAATTAGCTGTTGACTTTCCTTTTATTATTCATGGAACCTTCGAATTAAACAGCTCCAGAAATGAGATAAATGACAGTGAAAAAAACCGCTTCATTTTAAGAGAGTTAGTTAAGTTAATTATTGATACAGCGAAATCTTTAACGAAAGGTAATATTAGTTACAAAGCTATTGAGCTTTTGTCATACAACAATCCTAATAACATTCTTATGGAGCTGGGGTTCTACGATGCTATTGATGATGCGATCAATACTTTGGAGGTGTTTCCTTGTGTTGACGGAACTTATAGAAAAAAATCAGAAGTTATATTTATAGATGCGCTTTCTAGTTTTGTGTGCTCTATTAACCAAGAGTTCGTCTTTGAAAATTTGTTAATCCCCTTAGATGGCACTGCCGACCTTTCGAGTTTAAATTTAAATGGAAGTGTAGATACTGAAAAATTGAGAGTTTTAAGTAAAAATATAAATAGCATAGAAGACAGAGCTTCTATGATTTATATGTTTTACCACACTTTCAAGCCTGATGAAAAATTAGAGCTTTTAATTGACTCAAGTGGAGCATTGATTTCTCTTGAAGATGAAGTATATACGCCTTCATCGATAGATATTAGTGTACCTGATTATGTCAGTATCAAGTTTATTCATAGAGACTTGTTTGAATTATTGATCAAAAAATTTGAGATTGATTCGAATGAAAAAGCTCGTGAATTGCAGAGAGCTTTGAGACAAATCACAAATATTCAACAGTATCAGCCTATACCGGTACTTCAGAAAATAGTTTCAAATGCAAACCGTTTAATTAAAGAAGACAATAACAAAGTTGAAGAAATACTAACCAGTATGGTTCGTTCTCTTTATGAAAATTTCAATAAATTGAACTCTCCACAACAAATACCTGATTCAAAAATCCAACTTTACAATAAAGAACATACTCTGACTGATGCAAGCGATTTATATTTATCTAAGGACTACCCTTCTGGAACTTTAAATGAGTTCTTATTTGAAGGCATATTCAGAGATAATGTATTTCTATGTGCACCTTCCAAATATAGGTTAGGTGAAGAGGATCCTGATAACTTAGAACAGTTCTTTTTATGGCTAGGAGTTAACAAAAATAGTAAGTTTAACGAAGTTAAAGGTAGAAGAAATTTAGAGTACGAAAAATTTGTTTTTCAGTGTGTTCCTCGCCCTTCAGGTTATAGATTTGGTTCTTTTCATTACAAGGAGATCGATAACTTTGAGCTTATTGCGCAAAATATTTCTTTAGAAAAGCTAGTCATATGGTTTATCCAAGATAAAGACATTTATAATCAGTTAGATGATTCAGCAAATACTGACAAATTTAGTTTTAACAAGGACAGAGAATATCATGGGTCTTATAGCCATAACATCTCACGTAAACCTTCATTTATTAAGTATCAAGTAAAATCTCTCGGGCTGTTTAGAGACTTCTTTTTCGCTAATGAGAAGCTAAGCCCTCTTGTAAATAGCATCAGCTTCAATTTTGATTATGAGCAATTCAATTATTTCGGTATTAGTCGATCAGATGTTGAAAGTTTGTTATTAAAAATTGGTGCGACTGATAAATTTGAAAAACTATCTTTGGAAGCAGTACAAAGAATCATTAGTGAACTTCCGGTAAAGTCCCCTGATGGGCGACAGACTCAGGCAATATATAAGTTGGCGGTTAGGCATTTTGAAGTCAATAAACAACCTTTGGACAACCAAGAAACGAAGCTTTTTGCTTTAAAAGGAGAAACTCGTTCTTATCAATCTGCTGATAAAGTTTTTTACAATGGAAATATAAAACTACCGAAGAAGATTGCCGCTAGCGTACCAGTGTTAAATTACCCAAGAAGACAAAACACTCAAAATATTATCGAGTTTTTTGGAGTGCAGAATCTAAATGAACTAGATGTCGAAATTACAAGTACATCCTCTTTACCTTCTTTAAGTAGTAGCTTCTCGTCATTTTTAGAGGAAATTGCCCCATATATTTTGGTTTATCGAATACAAGATATTGAAAAAGATCAGTCTGCGAAAGCAGAACTAGCAAAATTGAGACGGTACAGGGTCGTTTTATGCGATGACGTTAAGTATCAGATTAATGGAGAAAGTTTTGAGCTAGAAAATAATGACTACATTAAACAGGATAACGACTTTTTCATTAAAGTTAGACCTGAGTCAACGGTCGGAGATCTTAGACATGATTTCGATTTTCAAGAAACCTTTGCAGATATAATAGGATTAATTTTCGATATTCAGGACACCCGAGTATTCCGAGATGTTGTCAAAGAGGAAGCTTCGTATCTAGAAAAAACTATTAAAAATGATATTGGTGAAGAAGAGTTAATCAGAACAAGAGAATTACTAGGAATCTCAGATGAACTGTATTCATTTTGGAAAACAGTCTATTCCTTATTAGGTAAAACTTATAGGTTTGAGTCTGATGATAATTTGCTTGAAAGTGTGTCGGCTGAGCTTGAATTGCAAATTGATGTTAAAAGAATAGATTTCAAGGAGTTGGATGGCCTTGAAAGTTGCAGCGCGATAGAAGAGCTTTTTGCGGAGAAGGGAATAAATGTCGCTGACTTCAATTGTTCAGAATTTGCGTACTATAAGATAGATTTATCAAAGTATCATGTTAGTAAGCTAAAACAGGCGTTCGAGAGAGCTTTATATTTGTTTAAGAAGAAGTTGTATCAATGGTGCATAGTAAATTCTAGAGAATCTCAATTTACTCATTACATATCACAATACGAGAGTAACGATAATTTCATTATTTTATCAGCTAGACAAAATAAACAATCTTTTGAAATGAACTACGAAGAGTATGTAAACAACTATATCTCAGATGTTTTAGGGCAAGAATCTATCGAAGAAGCACAAATTGATTTTGAAGCCGTGTACGATAAACACGCTGAATTAATTGATATTGATAGGGTTGAAGGTGATCAAGAACTAATGAGTCTAATGTTTTTTTCTCATAAGTGGGACGAAGTTAAAACTCGTATAAATGAAAAATTTGAGCCTGAGAATGTTACAAAGAAACCTCACGGTGTTGAGGGTTCTGTTCGACAAACCAAACGAATAAAGAGTGCATCTCTTAGTAAACCAAGAAATATCAAAAGCAACCAAAGTAAATCGAAGAAACCATTTAAACACTCAAAGTCATTATCGGATAACAATAGAATCAACGGTAAAAGATCTGAAGAAGACGTTTATAATTCTCTTGTTAAACAGTTTGGTAAACAAAAAGTTACTTGGGTATCTAAAACTAGTGATGGCGATGGTTACGATATTAAATATATCAATGAACTTGACGTAACGAAGTATGTTGAAGTTAAAACTTACTCTGGTGATAGATTTCATTTGAGCAGGAATGAGCTTGAATTTGCTAGGAAGAATATTGGGAATTATGAAATTTTCTTAGTCTCTAATGAGATTCTTAGAATTGAACATATAGACTTTGATGATAAAGAACGGTTTCATCTAGAAAGCAGAGAATATGTTGTTTCGTTTACAATAGAGTAGTGAGTCTCACACTTGTTAACCATTTGTGAGATGGCGAGGGAATAATTAAGTTTAAATAGTTAACTTAATCATCTATGGATAGCAGTGAAAACACTAAAAAACTTTTGTAAATTGGGAAATTGTAAAAATAGGAGTTTCAAACTTTATTTTTACAATAGCGTCCAAAAGTAAGGTTTTAATTGTTATGTTTCAAACTTACCTTTGGTCTTAATTCCTTTTAAAACAATGTACTTAAGTTGCAAACTTTATTCTAAAATGACATGATTGTCGATCTCGAATAAAGATTGCAACTATCGGAATTAAGTTTGCAACTTAAATAAAGTTTGCAACCGATAGTTGAATTCTGAGGTCATTAAAATAAAAAAGCGAACCAGAGATGGTTCGCTTTTAGTTTAAAGTGCATTCGAAATTGTTTGAGTTACTCCATTCATCTATATAAGTTCACATTAATGTGAACCACATTGATCAGCTCACCACTTGAATGACGATGATGGCTGTTGTAACTCCATTTCATAGTACGGTCTTCGGTACATCCTACTTGTTCAACTGGTAATTCTCTGTCAGCTCTATTGCGAAGCTTGAGCACGATATTCGATATATCAGGGCTTGCAACATATTCCAGAACATAACCACGGCTTTGGCGACCTGTAGAATAGCGGGAAATCAACTGAGCTATTGCTTTTGAGTGATAGCTTGGCCCTGAATATATTTTTGCTTCGGCTAAACGTTTTTCTGTGGATTTAACGCTCTCGGATTTAATCGTAAGATCAACTCGCCCATTACTGTAGCCTTCGCGAACAACTGATAGCCCAGGCATGCTTAACGCCGCAGCTAGGAAAGCAGAAAGCTTCTCCTCACAGTCACCATTCAAGTGATGGGCTTCTGCCTCCATGCGTTGAACACATTCTTCAAAATGTAGATCTAAAAAATCGTCGAATTGCTCGGCCGTCTTTGCCTCAAAAAGTTTCCTCAAAACAGGAAACCACTCAAACAACACTTTTAAGCTAGTGCTCATGAATAGCCTCCATGTGTTCAGGAACTAGCCAACGTATAGAGAACTGCTCAGCCCAATCAGCCGAATCGCTTTCAACAGCAGCCACTTGTACCTCGTCGAAATTGTAGGATTGCAATTCATTCGACTTATCTAAACTTATGAACTCTCGGCGAAGCAGACCCACGTCGCTGGCAGACAGAAGATTTAAAATGGGAAATAGTGTATTCCTGATAGACAGGCCACTGATTTTTTCAAGCGCTTCTAAATCCGATAGTTCAATATAACCTTGCTCATTCACATCTAAACGGCCTAATAATTCTTTAACAGCGCTAGACCAAACATCTGCTTCTCCAAATTCACTCGTAACAATATTAATTGCTCTTTTCAATAAAGCAGGGTACCCAAGGTTCTCTATATCAATAACATCAATAGAAGAGTCAATTAAAAGTGAATCGTCCTTTTCAAAGATAAATGCTCTAAGATGCTTATCAATGAGCACATTCACTTTAAATGGAGGAATCGCTCTACCTTCCAACTGCTCAAAGAATGCTTTAGCTTTATCTTTGTTTACAGTAGATTTAAGAGTATCAAAACGCCCAAAACGGTTAATGTTTTCTTCATTGAACACGCCATTGGTAAATTGTAGTAACAGGTCTTTGTCTAACCCTAGCGCATTTACAATACCGTCGATGCGAGCTTGTTCTGCCTGGCTTTGATAACGATTAATGTAATCTCTAAAACTATTGCCTTCACTAAGACGTGCATCACCACGCTGTAAATCATTCAAGAATAATCTAGCATGTCGTTGTTCTTCTTGTGTGAGGGATGAAAATGACTGATGCAGCTCATTCAGCGTCCGCTCTGTCTCCTCTGCACTAACCCCGCTATTTAACACACGTAAATAACGCTCGAATCGGCTATTCATGTAGTCAGAGTCAATTCGACCTGTATCAATTTCAGTCAAATAGCCCACTATATCGAATGGAATTTCCGATTGTGAGTTGCTCTGGTCGCGCTCGCTTTTATTTGCCAGTTCTCGATATCGCAAAGCCAAACCGAGATACACTTGTTCATTACACTCAAGTGATTCATCTGTCCAATCTAGACCTTGAATTTTCGCGGCTTCAAGGTGTTTGTTGAAATCACGATACAGTGCTGCAAATTTCGCACAAGCTTCGTCATCTTCTGGCAGATGTTCTAAATCTTGTACACCCGCATTGCTAAACACGGTTTGGATTTCAGAAAAAATTTCGTTCATCGCCTCAATGTTGCTTTCTAACTTGTCCGCGAACAAGCCTAAAGGCTTATCTCCAGAATAGAGCTTCACTGCCTCCTTAATATAGCGTTCCATCGTGTCTGGGTAGCGATAATAACGGATGGTACCATGCGGCTTGTCGGGGCCAAATAAACGGTTAGTGCGTGAGAAAGCTTGGATAATGTTCTGGTATTTGATCACCTTGTCTAAATAGAGCGTATTCACCCATTTAGAGTCAAACCCGGTCAACATTTGGTCAACGACAATCATTAGATCAAGCTGTTTCTCTGGCTCTTTATGGATGCCTTCATACGGCTTTTTGTGCGACATCCGCGCCGCCATATCTTGCTTGAACTTCGCGTGACGGCCGAAGTCGAAGTCTTGACCAAACTTCGCGTTATAATCCGCCATGATTTCTTCGAGACCCTCCGCCTTAAAGGTTGGACCGCGCTCTGCACAGCCATCCACACTATTTTCCCCTTCATTGTTGATGTTAGGGTCAAACAGCGCCGACACTTTGAGCTCAGGTTTGGCGGATTTGAATCGACGATAGTAATCGATCGCTTCCGCAATGCTACTGGTGGCCAAAATGGCATGAAATTTATTCGCTTGGCTTAATATTTCCCACTGCTCAATGATATCTGCAACGACTTGCTTTTGATGCGTAGCCGTTTCATATTGAGTTTTCGGTACGTAATCTTCAATGCCTTTTTCATAGCTACCATCAGGCAACGCTTTCCCTGCCAGCGGTACATCATTCATAAAGTGGTTAAATTTTTTCTTCTTTTTGGGGTCTACTATTGCTTCAGAGACGGTTTGCGCTTTTGCTTGCTGCAAAGCGACCGCTTGTCTTAACTCCCGCTCTTTGAAGGTGCGTATTTTGTATGGGTCAAAACCCAATACATTTTTATCGCGGATACCATCGGCAAGGCTATAACGGTGCAGTTCATTGCCAAAAATATCGGGCGTAGTGGTACCTTTAATCTCATTTTCAGCTTGAATCGGTGTACCAGTGAAGCCAAAAAACAATGCCTTAGGAAACGTTTTTTTGATGATGGTTAGCATGTCACCAAACGTTGAACGGTGTGCCTCATCAACAATAAACACCATGCGCTTTTCACGGATGAGTTCAATATCCGCTGAGTTGGTGGCGGTACCTTGGTCGTCAACCGCTTCATAGATGTTGCTCATTTTTTGAATGGAGCTAACGATCAATGTCTCTTTCGGGTCTGAGCTTTTTAGCTTTGTTACCAACACATCGGTGTTTTCGGTGGCTTGCACCTCTTCTCTGTCATCAGCAAAGTTGCGGTACTCTTTAAGCGACTGCGAGCCAAGCTCGATGCGGTCCATTAAGAACACCACTTTATCGGCATCACGAGATTGGGCAATTAACTGAGCGGACTTAAAACTAGTCATGGTTTTGCCCGAGCCCGTGGTATGCCAAACATAACCACCAAGCCGATCAGCATTCGAGCTAATCTGTCGCCATTTGGTTTTCGCGACCTTATCAGAGATAGCATTCGCGGCGTAGTATTGATAACTACGCATCACCTTGAGCACCCCATCGGTATTATCCGCTACCGTGTAAAAACCGATTAACTGATGCGCCATTGGAATCGAAAGCAGTTTTGATGCCACCTCTTTCCAGTGATTGATGGGATCATTGTTCACATTGCCCCAATTAAACTGGTAGTCAGGGTTAAACTTGCCATCGGCACCTGGGTTGGTGAAATATTTCGACTCTTCTGGCTGCATGGCTACAAACACTTGCACCAGTGAGAACAAGCCACTAAAGATCCCCTCTTTGGAATACTTCTCAATTTGGTTCACCGCTTGGCTCACAGGAATACCACTGCGTTTTAATTCAATGTGGAACACAGGCATGCCGTTGATCAGCAGCATAATGTCACCACGGCGATCATTCCGCAGTGGACTACCACGCTCAAACTTAGGTTGCTGCACGATTTGATAACGGCTTTGACCTGCTGCTATCTCTTGTCTGTCGTAGATCTTTAAGCTGACTTCTTTACCCAAATGTTCTGGGTCATTCTCGTTGTCGCGCTTGATCGCAACAGTTTTACCATTAATAAAGCCATTGAGCTTAAACGGGGTTTTAAGCTCTTTGATTTGCTCCATGATCTGTTGCATCTCACTATTCGTGAGGGGCACATCATTGAGGCGATCACGTTGGCGGTTGTTCTCAAATAAAATGTTTGCCCAGTTTTGTAACAAGTCGGCTTCGGTTTTGTTTTTAAGAACCTCGCGCTCCCAACCTTTATCAATCAGAACTTTGATAAAGGCTTGTTCAAAATCCGCTTCTCTATTAAAAATGGTCATCGGCTATCCTTGTTACACGAACATTTTATCTAAGCATGCTTGCTTAATGTTTTTTAATTTAGTGATTTGTTGTTGGTGTTGATTGATCAGTCCATCTAACTTTTGGAAGTAATTCCCTATTTTTGATTGCTCAACCAAACATGCTGGTAATTGAACAGTAAGTTTAGATAGTACTTTCTGACTCACTCCTTTGGCTGTTCCGCCACTCGCTAGTGCAGAGAGCTCTCTAAACACTTTGGGACTTCTTAACAGGACTGCTAAAAAGTCCTCTGTGATAACTTTTGATTTAACTCTGAATGCTATCGTTCTCTGGCTCAGTATGTATTTATCAGAATCTGGAACTTGAGCTACATTTCCCATTGGAGCTTCAGTAGTAAACAACACCTGCCCCTTGTGTAATTCTGAGCCTGTCATCCAGCGCTCATATAGATTTTGGTCACCAAAATGAGGATCAACGGAAAAATCGATGTAACCCTGCTTTACATTCAAAGCAGATAGAGCCCTATATCCAGTTGGACTCCAATCTAATCCCAGTTTTTTAGGTGTACGTCCCCTAAAGTCGATTATGGATTCAATATTTTCCAACAACGAGCTATCCAACCAATCCCCATTGAACCCATCAAAACGAATTTCTGGCACATTTTCACCTGCCTTTGGAAACATTTTTTCCAGCATGGCTTTTTTCAGGTTGCTGAGCTTGTCGTGCTTTTGTTGGTGTTGGTTAATTAGAGTGTCGAGCTTTTGAAAGTAGTTACCGATTATTTCTTGCTCATCATTATCAGTTATGTAGACCGGCAGGTTCCTGCAAACATCCTGATTAATCTTAGGCTGTGCTGTCCCTGTGTTGTACTTGTCATAACGCAAACGCTCTAAGCTTTCGCACAAGAAAAGATTGTTATTACCTTGCTTCGCTTTAAGTACATGCGCATGATTGTTAACCCAATACTGGCCACTAGCTAAAAAG
Organism: Pseudoalteromonas sp. Ps84H-4; assembly: GCF_024124645.1. Classification (NCBI taxonomy): domain Bacteria; kingdom Pseudomonadati; phylum Pseudomonadota; class Gammaproteobacteria; order Alteromonadales; family Pseudoalteromonadaceae; genus Pseudoalteromonas; species Pseudoalteromonas sp. Ps84H-4. The sequence goes on from NZ_JAMXSK010000008.1 coordinate 157,315, forward strand.
GATACTCTATAATTTCTATCTATGATGTTTGCGCCATCTTCACTTAGGAGAATCATCTCTTCATCAAAAATATAATCTTTAACATAATCAATGATTCCAGAAGCCCCATAGTAGGGGTATGGACCAGGCTCTCGAGCACTTTCGGTAATCGGTTTTCTTCGCTCATCATGGAACTGCGCTACATCCTCTATCTTCAATAGCTGCCAGTTACCTACAAAATCATTAAAACGAATTTCAGGTACGTCTTTAGTCATACTCATGTTATTTGCCCTTCAGCAACTTAGTCAGTTCCGCTAAGCCCAGCATATCAAACTCATTGCCTGTCAATTGGCCCATCATTTCTGCTAGCTCATTTTCTGAAGTTTGAATCTCATTAGCTACTTGGGAGTAGGTCACAGCATATTTGTCTGCAAGGTGTTGCACTTTGGTGGTTAGGCTATTAACCACAGCATTGGGCAACTCCACCAGTTCATCACATAGCGGCGTAACCCATTTAAGTTCTAACAGAGTGTTGATCTGCTCATTGGACAGGTTCTCTATTGTCGACTTGGTATTGATATGTAGCTGTAGAGCTTTCTCTTTGATATCCGCTTTTAGCTCCGCTTTCTCATCAAGTAACTGACTTGCCTTAACCAGTTTGCCTTCAATAGTTTCGGGGTCAAAGCTAAAATCTGCACGTAACACCTTCAGATATGCGTTCACTTTAGCTTTGGCGTAAGTGCCGTTTTTGCTGGCTTCTATTTGATGCCATTGAACCTGCGGATACTCTGCAACAAATGCTAATTTTTCTTCCACCTTGGCTTTACTATCAAGCAACGTAATATACTTATTAAGAACGGCTATCTCTTCAGAGTTAATGCCTAGATAGGCATCTATTACTGCTAGACCTAAATCGGCTTTAGCAAAAGCATCATTATTGTCATTGAGTACAGAATCGTCTTCTTCCTTGAAATACTCAATAAGTTCATCAATATTCGAAACAACCGCACTGAGGTTGTCTTCTTGCATTTTCAGCTCGTTTAAATCATCAATCAGATAGGTTTTTTGCACTAATTCAAACGGCATAATGTGGCCTTTCCAGCCGTCTTGTACTTCGGTCTCTTTGCCTTTGACTTTCTTGGTGACCATATTCGGATCAACCTGCGTGGTTGCCTTAAACCCTTCGGTTTGCATCATTTCAAGGTCGGCACTAATGATCTGCCACTGATCACTAAGCAGTTGGTAGGCTTGGTATTTATCCACCAAAGCTATCGGCTGCATGCGCTTAAACAGTTCAACACTCAATTTCGCTTGTTGCCGGTTGCGGTTAACCTCTTCCCAGCTATCAATTAAGGTGGTGCTTAGGTACTCATCAAAGCCATCAAACGCTTGGTTGTATGCCTCAATAAACGCAAGCAGTTGTGGGTGCTGTGCAATCGTAGTTTGCACTTGGCTCTTCTCAACCGCCAATTCGCTGTAGTCAGATGATTTCGCGCTAAACAGCGCATCATGAAGCTCTGGCAAGGCATCCCAGTACTCCTTTAGGGCGGCTATTTCACGATTTGGAATGCCGCCCAGCATGGTCGCGTGAAGATCCCACGTTTCAGCAGCGGGTGATGAGTCTACATAGCGTGGAATATTTAGGTTGTAGTCGTTTTGTTGAATGGTTTTCTTGCTCACCACTTTCGAGAACTTGTCATTATCTTGGCGGTGAATCACAGCATCGGTGATGCGCTTGATGTCTGAGTCTTGCAGTTTGTTGTTTTTGCCTTCCTTCACAAAGTGTTTTGAGGCATCCACAATCAATACATCATTATTTTCACGCTTCTGTTTGAGCACTAAAATCACAGTTGGGATGCCCGTACCAAAGAAGATGTTGGCTGGTAAGCCGATGATGGCATCAATATGGTTGTTTTCTATGAGTTGCTTACGGATCTCACCCTCTTCACCCCCACGGAAAAGTACACCGTGTGGCAGTACAATGGTCATAATGCCATCTGGCTTTAGATGGTATAAATCATGTAGAAGAAACGCAAAATCGGCTTTGGTTTTTGGTGCTAGGCCAAAGCGTGCATAACGCGGGTCGTTCTCTTTGTTTTCTGGGTCCCACTTTTGTGAATAGGGGGGGTTGGAGACTACAGCATCCACATACAGAGGTTGATAAGACTCTTGCGGGTTGTTTTCATCAAAGTAAGGCCAGTCATCTTCTAGTGTATCGCCATTACGGGTGGTGATGTTATCTGGCAAAATTCCGCGCATGATCAGGTTCATACGAGTTAAGTTGTAGGTACTTTGCTTAAGCTCTTGGGCGTAGTATTTGATGTCATCTTTGCTCTTAGCGTATTTGGCCACTGAGCTACCGATGTTAATCAACAATGAGCCCGAACCACTGGTTGGATCGTAAATCTCAATCTCATCTTTGTGTTTGAGCTCGTGCGCGGTGATTTCAGACATCAATAGAGAGACTTCATGCGGCGTGAAACTCGCCCGCTTTTTTTCCCGCATTGGCTGCAAACTTTTCGATCAGGTATTCATAAATGTAACCCAGCACATCATAGCCAAGGTTCCCCGTCATCGGGATGGCTTTAATGAGGTGAAGTAAGTCGCTGATTGCTTTGGTTCGCTTACCAGAGGTTTCCCCCAGTTTGCTTAAACCCGTTTCTAGCGTGGTGAAGATCCCTTCAAACAGTTTTTTATGTTTTTTATTGATCAAACGGTTAAAGGCTGACAACGCATCACGAACATTCGACTCATCAAATTCTGTGCTTGAATCCACCCAAGTTGAAAATAAATTATCATAGGCAATGAAATACCCTTTTTCTCTACGAATATAATCTACTGTTTCAGTGTCTTCTTCGGTCAATGCCTTAATGTCATCTTGTGTCATCTCTTGCTCGAGAAGAAAGCTCACTTGGGTATCGCTCAGATATTTGTAGAAAATAAAGCCTAAGATGTAGTCTTTATATTCATTTGCTTCGATTTTTGAACGCATCTGGTTGGCTGATTCCCAGATTTTTGCTGCGAGTTGTTGTTTATTCATTAGTAAAATTAGTCCTAATTCTTAACTAGAGCGTAAACTTTTGGTTGCTGGTTTACGCTTCAAAAAATTCTTCGTCTATTTTCTTCAGGTATAATACCTGTTCGTCACGGCTGCCGATGTTGTATCGCAGCATGAGTTTTGCTAATTCAGTACCATTGATAAGTACAATGCGAGTGCCTAAGTTTTGTGCTGTCTCGATGGCTGATGCAGTGAACTCAGAAGTAGTAATAAAAATACCTTTCTGCGCTTTTTTAAGATTTAGCGCTCCAAAGAAGTCTCGGATGTCACCAGCACTTACGTTGTTGCCTTTGGCATAACGCTTAGCTTGGATATAGATTTGATCAACACCCAGTGGGTCTTGGTCTATAACGCCATCTACGCCATTGTCGCCTGTTTTACCTAGCGCATGTGCTGCACCTTCGCCTGTTCCGCCGTAGCCCATGGCGACGAGTAGCTCAATTAATAGGTCTTCAAAAAAAGCAGGGGTGACTTTACGGGTTCTATCGAGGATATCTTGAGCAAGTGCATCGTTAATCTTTTTGTAGGCAGCTCTTAGCGCTTCATCAGGGGTAATGTCTTTGTCTGACTCTACATCAATGCTAGGGGCATCTGATTCATTTGTCTTTTGCTTAAATGCGACAAATTCATCAAATTGCTTTAGATAGTCATTGTCAATTTTAACACTGGGATCTTTCAAAGCTGATATACCACGAGCGGTGATCACAAAATGTGCGCGTCGTGTGGTTTCAAGTAAGCCTGCTTTGGTTAGGTAAGTCCTAGCCCAACCAACACGGTTATCAAGAATTGATTGTTTGCCGCTTGGCAGTGTCTCTTCACGCTCAGCTTCAGATAGACAGAACTTATCAGCTAACTGATTTATTACATCGCGCAACCTAACTTCTTTGCCATCAGCTTGATGAGCTATTTCTAGAAAGGGGCGCATGAATTCTTGATAACTAGGGATCATATAACGTCCTTATTTTTGTTTTTGTTCTTCAATCCACTTTTCCAAATCTACGCGCTTAAAGCGCCAACTTCCACCCACCTTAAAACCGGGCAATTTACCTTCACTTGCAAGACTATATGCCGTCTTTCATTTAGCTTTAGGTAGGTGGCGATCTCTTGAATGGTCAAACTATCATCGGCCACGTTTAATCTCTGTATTTGAACAAATTGATAGTATGAGAAAATGGAGGAGTAAGCAATTGATCGCGACTGATCTTAATCGACTTTTTTGCTGGTTTTATGATTTATGAAATAGGAATTAGCTCTTTCTTTTTCCTAACCCTATTACCAACCTAAAACCAACCCTATGCTGTTAGCACCAGCACCAGCACCAGCACCTAGCACCTAACTAACATGTGTTCTTAAACTGATAGCTTACGACTGAAATCTCTTATGTATATCGCGCGAAATAAATTTCACGCCTACGGATGAGCATTTCAATTTAACTATGCGCAGGCACAATCTAATCTAACTTCTAACGACTGATATCTAATATCTCCTTTTTTGTTCGGCGTTAAAACGCCTCCTACGACTCGAATCTCGTTCCTCGCAACTCGCCCCAAAACCAGTTACTTTGTTTTCGATCATTGCGCTATAAGGTACTCAAACCTATACTTTTTGTATCGATCTTGATTAACAATATCAGCACTTTATAAGCATAAGCGAATGGAAAATCTGAACATAGCCATGGCTGGGCTAACCGCCATTATCCTTTTTATTTTTGGGCTTGAGAACTTTTCTCGGGAAATTGAAAGTATATCGGGGGAGCGCTTTCGTAAATCGTTGAGTCGCGCGACTAACATTCCTATTTTTGGGGTGTTAATTGGTGCTGTGGTGACGGCCTTTATTCAATCGAGTTCTGCGACGTCGGTGATCACGATAAGCTTGGTAAATGCGGGGGTGTTAACGTTTAAAAATAGTGTCGGTATTATTTTTGGATCAAATGTGGGCACTACCATAACGGCTCAGCTGGTGGCTTTTAAGCTGACGGTATTTGCTCCTGTGATTATTATTATTGGCTTTTTTCTGTCGCTGACTCGCAATCGCTTTTCTATTTTTGGTAAGGCGATTTTCTATTTCGGTTTTGTCTTTTTTAGCCTTAACCTGATTTCATCATCACTTGCGCCATTACAAAACAACCCTGCATTAATTGAGATTTTAACTCAGCCGCAAAACCCACTTTTAGCGATTTTAGTGGGCTGTGTATTTACTGCTATGGTGCAGTCGAGTTCGGTGACTACAGGGCTTGCCATTGTTTTTACTCAGCAAGGTATTTTGGGGCTTGAGAACGCGGTACCCATTATTATGGGGGCGAATATTGGTACCACAGCGACTGCTATGATCTCGGTGTTTGGTATGGATATCGCAGCAAAGAAAGCGGCGTTGAGCCACCTGTTGTTTAATGTGGGTGGGGTACTTTTATTTCTGCCTTTCATTTTATTGTTTGGTGATAAGTTAAGTGAAATTACGCTTGATCCCGCTGTCGCACTGGCAAATATTCATTTTATTTTTAATGTGGTTGCCAGTTTAGTTTTTATTGCTTTTGTTAACCCCTTTACGCGCTTTGTCGATTTTTTGCTTGGTGAAGGAAAGATGGACTTTGAGCGCCTTGAATTGCCCACCTACCAAGAAGATGAAGAGTTTCAGCATGTCGTCGATAAGTTAGAGTCAGGTAACCAACAGCTGCTTAACTTCTTAAAAGAAAACTACAATCAGGTCACGCTGAGCTTAGAGACTAACTACAAAGGTATTCAAGATACTGCACAAAAGCGCTTGGAATATGCCAGTTTTGTTGAGAAGGAATACATCACTTATTTCACTACTATTGTTAGTAAAATCAATGACGAAGAGCAGTCACGAGAGTTAATGCTGCAAATTAACCGTTTTGATTATTTGTTCCAAATTCATGATTCCATCATTGATCTGTTTGAAAGCAAGCGGATTATGAATGAACAATTTATTGAATTAGAAAGCGATATTTTGATTATGATCCGCGAACTTTCGAGTGATACGCTGACCTTGTTCACCCATACCAGCGAGAATTTAGAACAACCTAAAAATGACGAAATAGATAAAGCAGCTAGGTTATTGCAACTGCATCTGAATCAGGCGCAGCGTAAGTTATTAATGCTACTTGCTGATACCAACAGAAAAGATGCCGGTACACTGACAAATTTCGTCACCTATTCACAGCGACTCAAAGATAAACTGCTGAACTTACATAAAATGTATTCACGCAAAAATGCCGAGTTGTAGGAGGCATTTTTAATGCTGAAACCCAACAAGTTAGCAAGTTACAAGGGGAAAGGGTAAAGGGGGAAGGGAACTATCAGTTTTCATCTATCAGATTGAAAGTTAACGAGTTTCGAGTTGTAGGAGGCGTTTTAACGCCGAACAGGTAGCAGCGGGTTTACCCCGCGTTCTTAGATTAAATTGTTCATGGTTAAAACCATTCCTACGCGATATAAAATCGTTGCTACAATCTCGCTAACTTGCAGCTACTGAATCAAACTCACTTGTTTCACATATGTATCGGTTTGTAAACCAAAGTGGCCGAGAACATAGGTGTAGGTGGCATTTTCATTCCATAATCGGCTGCTGTGAATGCCGTACACATAACAAGTGCCAGTTGAGCAGACGATTTGATCAGAGTAGCTCTTTATGGAATACACTTTGTCGCCTAATGCTTCTCCATAAATGCTATTTAATAATGGGCTGCCAACCGATAAGCCATAGTAACCACATGTGCTATTCCACACATTGTATGGGTAAACACCACAACTAAGCAGGCCGCGCGCGGCACCTGCAACACCAACAAAGGTATCAACATCTGATGCCATGCCTAGCTTATAAATTTGCTGGGCTGCGAGTGTAACCCCCATTGAATGGCCGATAATATCGATCTTACCTGTGCAAGATTGGTTGATTGCAGTAAGAATAGCGTTACGTACGGGCGTTTCTTCACTGCCGTTATGATCGTTGCAACTCGCGCAAGATTTAGAGCCCCAATCTGGGGTGAAAATTTCACTGTCGACATACCCTTTTCGTTTTAATTCGTTGATTGTGTTATTCCAACTCGAAGGGGATGCGGTATTACCATGTACCAGTACAACGTTATCTCTACATGCTGCAAAAGCAGTTGTGCTCATACCTGCGCATAGCGCAATCATCGTCAATAGGCGTTTCATTGTGTGTTCTCCTGTTTAACATTTAATTTACAACGTATGAAATTTAAACAGGGCTGGATATAGTACTTTCGTGCAGCGATACTATTTCGCATTGTGCAATGTATACCGTTTTATTTTGCTAGCACTGTAGGCGTGAAATTTATTTCGCGCGATGAACTTGTTCGGCGTTAAAACGCCTCCTACGACTCGAATCTCGACCCTTTTTTTTCTCCTAAAATCTAATAATTTGTACTTAAAAAACACCCAAAAGTTAAATTATTGTAAATTTATTCTTGCTTTCGTACCTGTTTGGTCTATGTTTTTGGTCGGAGGTCACTCCTCCAACCTGATAGATATAATTACAATCAACAGGAACACACATGAAAATAAAAACACTCTCACTAGTGCCAGCTTTAATGTTAGCAGCGGGTATCAGCCACAGTGCTTTTGCTGCGCAAGGAGTCGCATTTGTGCACGGTACAGGCCAGCAAAGCGATGCGTATAATGACTATTGGACAGGCAGTTTTGTCGACACAGTTCGCCAAGGTTTACCAAACAGTAGTAATTACACGGTCATTAATTGTGATTTTGATCAGTATATGTGGGCAGATGCGGCATCTGGCTGTTTAGCAGGGCAGCTCACTACATTTATCAATAATAAAAACATCACTGATTTAACTCTGATCACCCATTCTAATGGCGGTAATGTAGTGCGTTGGATTTTATCTAACCCAACATGGGATAGCCGTTATCCAAATATTATTAGCAAAGTCACGCGTACCATTGCTCTGGCTCCTTCAAGTGGTGGTACGCCTCTGGCCGATGCGGTCATAGCAGGTAATTCGTTCGAGCAAAGCTTGGGTTGGCTTTTAGGTTACGGCAGCGATGCAGTAAAACAACAGCAGGTATCTTGGATGGCGTCGTATAACGCACAGTGGTTGTATGGCACACCAAACCGCCCAAGTTTACCGTCTCGATTCGAGACCGTGGTGGGCAGTGATGTTGAATCAGCGGTATGGGATAGCGACAGCTATTGCGGTGGTTATCAAAATCAAGTGGGCCTTGAAGTAACACAAAACTGGTTAGACAGCTGTTCAGATGGCTTCTTAAATTGCAGTTCTCAGTCGTTAGCTGGGGTGGTGTGGTTTACCGATAAATCACGAACTAAAGGCCGTGAACCTTTAAGTCATCAGCAAAGCCGACGCAACTGCTTTGGTTTGCCAGACATGCTTAAAAATCGAATTTAGGAGCCCGCTATGATTAATAAGTTAACCACACTCGCTGCTGCAATTATGCTTGTAAGCAACGCAGCACAGGCTAATGAACAAACGGTTTATCAGTTTCCTCAAGTTCAACCAGCATTGAGCGCTCAACTTGAAACACTAGAAAAAGACAGCGTTGAGTATTGGCAGAAAGTTTCGGGTAAAGAGCTTAAACGCGGCGTGCCTGTATTTGTAAACCAAGCTGATAACTTTATTCGCATTGCGCCAAAAGCACGTTTTGATAACGGCGAAGTATTTAAGCCTCATGGCTTACAGCTAGATAAGCTGTCGGTACGTGATGACAACTTTAGACAAATGCCAATGCAAACTATGGTTGCACAAGAACAAATGGAAAATGCAGGGTTTAGCGATGGCAGCGTTGGATTAAAGCTTGGTCAGGTAAATGGCAAAGCAATGTTAAGAACAAGCCAAGCGCTTAACGATAACGACACCTACTTGCTGCATGTGATTGAAAAAGGCTCGAGCAATGCTTTGCATGCTAAATCGCAGTTTAAAGTGAAAGATCAGCAACAACGTGTCGCTATGCAGCTAAGTATGGGTAAAAAGCGCTTTAAAGATAGTGATGTGAAGTTAACGCTTTCAAGTCCTGATGGCGAAAAGCTAGATGTACGTTACGAAAATGGTGAAGCCGTATTTAATTACCCGCTTGAAACCTTAGGTGCAATAAATGGTTACTATGAGCTTGAGGCCAGCGTAGACACTAAAGTGAATGGTCAAACGGTAAAACGCTCTATAAAAATGCCGTTTGTGCATAGCTCACAAACCATCAGTATGGATAAAGCCAAAGTAACAGCGCTTGGCAATAATAAATACCAAGCCAAGGTACCGGTGCAAGTGACCGACTCAGGTCGCTACGCCATTCGTGCAACCTTAACTGGCAAAGGCGATAAAGGTGAACGCATCAAACTAGCAACGGTTGAAGTAGCAAAACAGATTGATAGCTATGATAGTTTCACCATGCCTTTTGTGGTCACCAAAGCAGCCAAAGCCCCATATGAGCTGGTGGATATTGAACTTACCGACCAAACGCGAATGTTAAAGTTTGCTGGGGAGTAAAGGATAGCTCTTATTGTATGTTGGGTGGAGCGAAGCGAAGCCCAACAAGTTAGCGAGTTACAGGGTAAAGTTTGCGAGATATGCGAGATAAGAGTGTAGGCGTTATTACGCCGAACCGGTAGCAGCGGGTTTACCCCGCGTAATTTACAGTTTTTCTCTGTTTAGCGCGAAGCGCCTCGGTGTACTTATATGGACTCCCCGTTTTTTGTCAACGGAGTATTTATTAAATAAAGATTAGATGCTGGCTTATATACGGACTCTATTTGGGGAGCTACCCCTGGTCACTTTAATGTATTCGCCCCTTTATGACT
>NZ_JAMXSK010000009.1:0-165684 GCF_024124645.1 Pseudoalteromonas sp. Ps84H-4
TAAGAAGAAGAAATTTATAACATCAGTTACTGGAAAAAGCAGGAGTATTGAATTATTGATTGAAAAAGATCAGTTACCTGAATTTAAGTAGGGGCAACTGATCAAAATATATGTGAAAGAGTACTAGAACCTAGGGCCTAGCGCCTGATGACGCGGGGTAAACCCGCTGCTACAAATAGGTGTGAAACGAGTCTGACGGCTGAAAGCTGACGGCTAAAATGTGAAAAAGGGCCCGAAGGCCCCTAACAACATTATTGAATAGCTATAAAGGAAATTACAACTTGGTTAGAACTGGTTCATAGTATTTGCTTCACCACCGGCTTTAAGCGCATTTTCACCAGAGAAGTACTCTTTATGAGTATCACCAATGTTAGAACCTGCTAGGTCTTGGTGTTTCACTGATGCTTGCTCACGGCGAATTTCTTGACGTTGTACGTCGCGAACATACGCTAGCATGCCTAGGTCGCCGAAATAGCCTTCTGATAGAATATCAGTGCTTAGCGCCGCTGTATGGTAAGTTGGTAGCGTGATTAAGTGGTGGAAGATACCCGCTTCACGTGCACCATCTTTTTGGAAGTTTTGCACAAGTACGTCTGCTGCCGCCGCAAGCTCTGTGTCATCCATTTCTGGTGCCATTAATGCCTTATTGTCATCGATGCTTGGGTAAGCTGATAAGTCTTTACCTTGCTCTTGCCACTCAGCATATACTTGCTCACGGAATTTAAGTGTCCAGTTGAACGACGGAGAGTTGTTGTATACCAGCTTAGCATTAGGTACTTGCTCTTTAACGCGGTTAACAAGCTCAGCGATTTGTTTAACGTTTGGTTTTTCTGTTTCAATCCACAGTAAGTCAGCGCCTGATTGTAAGCTAGTTACACAGTCTAGAACTACGCGGTCTTTCTCTGTGCCTTCACGGAACTGGTATAAACCATTATCTAAACGTGTTGGTTTGCAAAGCTGGCCATTAAGCTTCATTGCTGTGTCGCCCTCGTTTAAGTCATCAACACTGTTTACTGGTGTTGTTTCAAGGAACGACGTGTATTGGCTAGCAAGGTCGCCAGGTGTTTTAGATACTGGCACTTTTTGAGTAAGGCTTGCACCTAATGAGTCTGTACGAGCAACGATAATGCCGTTATCAATACCCAGCTCTAAGAATGCGTAACGCACTGCGTTAATTTTTGCTAAGAAATCTTCATGCGGTACAGTTACTTTACCTGCTTGGTGACCACATTGTTTTGCGTCAGATACTTGGTTCTCGATTTGGATAGCACATGCACCCGCTTCAATCATCTTTTTAGCCAGTAGGTAAGTTGCTTCTTCGTTACCGAAACCCGCATCGATATCAGCAATAATTGGCACAACATGGCTTTCGAAGTTATCAATTTTATCTAGCACAGCTTGAACGTCACCGCCGTTTGCTTTCGCTTGGTCTAGGTCTTTGTAAAGGTGGTCAAGCTCACGTGCATCTGCTTGCTTTAAGAAGGTATAGATTTCTTCGATTAGCGCTGGAACAGACGTTTTTTCATGCATACTTTGGTCAGGTAATGGACCAAACTCAGAGCGAAGTGCCGCAACCATCCAGCCACTTAGGTATACATAGCTACGTTTAGTTGTTTTGTTATGACGTTTAATTGCCATCATCATTTGCTGTGCAGTGAAACCATGCCAACAACCTAATGATTGTGTGTATTGGCTGTGGTCAGCATCGTAGGCTGCCATGTCTGCACGCATAATGTCTGCAGTGTATTGAGCAATGTCTAGACCCGTACGAAAACGGTTTTGTAAGCGCATACGGCTTGCGTATTCAGGGTTGATTGACTGCCACGTTTTGCCTTGTGTTTGACATAAAGTAGCTAGGTTATCGGTTTCGCGTTGATATGTTGTCATAATAAAAGTCCTTCGAACGGGTTATCTATTTTTTGTTAGTGAGAGTGGCTACTGGCGTTTGCTTCGTAGCGCTTAATTCAACATTAGGCGGATTTTTTGGATTTAGTAAATTTATAGTTGTTATTGCCACTATATTTTTAGTGAATGGTAAATAGCCTGCTTATTAGCCTTTTTTACGATATGGTTGAACCATGAATGATCAAATTACGCTCGTTTAAAGGACATTATTATGACCACTCTCTCACTTAACGGTTTAAGCGTTGATCAACAACTTGCACAGTTTGTTGAACAGCAACTTCTACCAGGAACAGGCATTAGCACAGATACTTTTTGGCAAGGTTTTGCTGATATCGTCAATGAATTAACGCCAATCAATCGCGCGCTTTTAGAAAAACGCGAACAACTACAAGCCAAGATTGATGACTATCACAAGCAGCAACCGGTATGGGATGCAGCTAACTATCAAGCATTTCTTGAAGATATTGGCTATCTCGTTCCTGAGCCAGCTAGTTTCAGCATCGAAACCGAGCAGGTTGAGCCTGAAATCGCCAGCACCGCGGGGCCGCAGCTTGTTGTGCCAGTAAGCAATGCACGCTTTGCTCTAAACGCAGCGAATGCTCGCTGGGGCTCGTTGTATGATGCGCTGTACGGCACTGATGTTTTAAGTGAAGATGACGGCGCCGAAAAAGGCTCTACATACAACCCAGTACGCGGTTTTAAAGTAATGGCTTATGCCCGCCAGTTCCTCGATAAAGCATTGCCTTTAGCAAATGGCTCACACATCGAAAGTACCAGCTATGCAGTGGTAAATAATGAGCTTTTAATCACATTACGTGACAGCAGTCAGGTTCGCCTAGCTAACCCTGAACAACTTATTGGTTACCAAGGTGAAGCGCAAAATCCAAGCGCTATCTTATTGAAAAATAATGGCTTACATATAGAGCTGCAAATCGACCATCATCATCCAATAGGCCAAGCAGATAAAGCAGGCCTTAAAGATGTACTACTAGAAGCAGCCCTTACAACGATTATGGACTGTGAAGATTCCGTTGCTGCCGTTGATGCTGAAGACAAAGTAAACGTATATCAAAACTGGCTTGGTTTAATGCAAGGAAATCTTGTAGAAGCATTTAACAAAGGCGGTGAAACCATTGAGCGCCGTTTAGCACAAGACCGCCAATATCAAGGTGTAAATGGGGAAACAATCACGCTAAAAGGCCGTAGCATGATGTTTGTGCGTAATGTTGGCCACTTAATGACTAACCCTGCAATCCAAGATAGTGAAGGCAATGACGTGTTTGAAGGCATTATGGATGCCATTATCACCAGCACTGCAGCGCTTCATGATTTAAAAGGCACAAGCACCCTCAAAAATTCAACGGCTAATAGCATTAACATTGTCAAACCAAAAATGCATGGCCCAGAAGAAGTGGCATTCACTAATACCCTATTTACCCGCGTTGAGCAGCTGCTAGGCTTACCAGCAAACACCATTAAAATGGGTATTATGGATGAAGAACGTCGTACTTCAGCTAACTTAAAAGCCTGTATTTTCGAGGCTAAAAACCGTGTTGTATTCATCAATACCGGTTTCTTAGACCGTACTGGTGACGAAATTCATACTTCAATGCAAGCAGGTGTAGTATTGCCAAAAGGCGCTATTAAACTTGAGCCTTGGATCAGCGCATACGAAGACCGCAACGTTGATATTGGCTTAGCTACAGGTCTCAGTGGTAAAGCACAAATTGGTAAAGGTATGTGGCCAATGCCAGATAAAATGGCGTTAATGATGGAACAAAAAAGTGGTCATCCGAAAAGTGGTGCAAATACCGCGTGGGTGCCCTCTCCTACCGCTGCAACTCTGCATGCAATGCATTATCACGATATTGATGTATTTGCTTGCCAAAAAGCGCTTATGGACCGTAAAGAAGCAAGCCTTACCAGCTTACTCACTCCACCGCTTATGAAAGATGCCAGCAGCTTAAGCAAAGAAGATATTCAAGCCGAACTTGATAACAATGCACAGGGTATTTTAGGTTATGTTGTGCGTTGGATTGACCAAGGTATTGGCTGCTCAAAAGTACCAGACATCAACCATGTTGGCTTAATGGAAGACCGTGCCACACTGCGTATTTCAAGCCAACACATGGCCAACTGGCTGTATCATGGTGTTTGTTCTGAAGAGCAAATTAGAAAAACCATGGCACGCATGGCGAAAGTCGTTGATGGCCAAAATGAAGGTGATCCTGCTTACAAAAATATGGCTGATTCAGCCGAAACCTTAGCGCAAAGCGTTGCTTATCAAGCAGCGTTAGCCCTTGTTTTAGAGGGAGTTAAACAACCTAGTGGTTATACTGAACCATTATTGCATGCGTTCCGTATAAAATATAAGTCGTTAAATTAGCCACTACACAACTCTCCTTCGAGTTTCATGTGTCGTTCATAGCAGCCTAAGGGCTGCTTTTTTTTGACTAATATCAATTGATACCAATCCGCAATAATACTTAATTATTTTGAGGGATTAAACCTGTCGCTACCTGCGTTAAAAATTTCTGATTTAGAACAACTAAATAACGAAATTTTTGCCTTGTTATCAACGAGGTTTTATTGCCTCAAAATAGACCACTAAATTAAGCGTATTGGTATAAACTCATAACGACAGTGAATACTCATCATTCATGGCATAATAAAAATCTATTAAAAAAGGGGCATTTGTTACCAAATGCCCCTTTTCACGTACTAATACGTACTAATTTTTTAAAATTAGTTTTTGACAATCGCATTGTGATAAACGTTTTGCACGTCATCACAGTCATCTAGCATAGAAATAAACTTTTCAAAGTTTGCGATATCATCTGGATCTGTGATGTCTGTATGAACTTGTGGAACAAACGTGATTTCGTCTACTTCAAAGTTAATACCTTCAAATGCTTCTTCAAGGGCTGTTTTTGCTTTGTAGTACTCTGTGTGAGGAGCGAATACTGACACTTTGCCATCTTCTACTTCTACATCTGTTACGTCTACATCAGCCATCATTAGCGCTTCTAGTACCACTTCGTCGTCATCACCGGCAAAGCCTAAAACAGCTAAGTGGTCGAACATATGCGCTACACAACCCGGTGTACCAATTTTTGAATCTGTTTTTGTAAACGGTAAACGTACATCTTTGATAGTACGGTTAGGGTTATCAGTTAAACAGTCAACAATAACCATACAGTTACCAGGGCCGTAGCCTTCATAACGTGCTGGAGAATAGTCTTCCCCTGCCCCACCGGCCGCTTTTTTAATTGCGTTATCGATTACGTGTGCTGGTACTTGGTCTCGTTTCGCACGCTCAATAATACGCTTTAGCGCTTGGTTAACTTCTGGATCAGGTTCGCCATTTTTAGCAACAACGTAGATTTCTTTACCGTACTTAGAATTTACTTTAGTTTTTGCATTGGCTGTTTTAGCCATGGCGTTTTTGCGGACTTCAAATGCTCTGCCCATCTTATGCCTCTATGAATACATTTGATAATTGCCGATATTTTAGCAACTCATGAACGCTTGGGCTAGTACTAGGGCATTTTGAAAAATAAAAAACTAACAATAAATCTCAGGAAAAATAAAAAACAAGTCTATTTAACATAACATCTTATTTTCTTGAAATGAGCCAACCAATTTAGGTAAGTCTGAAAAATGATGCAGTACGTAGTCAGCCTGATTTGCGTATTCAGGAATTTCATCCGGAGCGTACAAACAAGCGCGCATATTTGCATTATGGGCAGCTTGAATATCAAATAAGTAATCACCAACATAAAGTAGCTCAGACTGATCAAGCTCCCATAATGTCGCAATAGCATTCAAGGCGCTTGGATCGGGCTTAGCAGGCGCATCAGAGCGAGTTAACACTGTTTCTATAGGTAAAGGGTTATTCT
Source organism: Pseudoalteromonas sp. Ps84H-4 (assembly GCF_024124645.1). Taxonomy (NCBI): domain Bacteria; kingdom Pseudomonadati; phylum Pseudomonadota; class Gammaproteobacteria; order Alteromonadales; family Pseudoalteromonadaceae; genus Pseudoalteromonas; species Pseudoalteromonas sp. Ps84H-4. The sequence goes on from NZ_JAMXSK010000009.1 coordinate 5,805, forward strand.
TTAATTTAATGGCAGCAGCACGGTCATAGTTTCGAGTAACAATTGCCATTGGGATATTGTTTTCTTTTAACCGTGTGATGGCATCTGCAACACCAGGAAGTAAATGTGAGTGCTGGGCATCTAACAATTCATGCTGATGTACTATGTTCATCGCTTCTTCACGCATATAAGGTGAAGGTAAAGAAGCGATATAAGCGAGTAAGTCTTTTTCTACAGGACAGCCAACCTGCGCTTTGATTAATGAAAAGTCAAGTTCAGAAGAGACCAAGGTACCATCTAAGTCGAAGATTACACCGCGTATATTGTTGTCATGGATAGTCATATAAATCCCTGTATATGAGAATTGGGAAAGTTTTGGTGCCCATTAATAAGATAGTTTACGAAATCAGTTAATTAAAGGATCAAAGGATTAAAAAAGTAACTTTTTTAATCCTTTAGTATAAGAAAATTATGGTTCAACAGGCTCAAACCTTGCCTCAAGCCAAGTGTCATCTTGACTAAACGTAAGAGTTTTAACTTTACCTTTGCCTTCAATGTTTACCATATTAACTTGTGCTGGCCACAGGTCACGTAATGCTCCGTTGCTCATTCGAATACCATGAATTCCCTCAGGGATCGTTACTTCTTGATAAACCCAAAAGAATTTACCATCAACTTGCGCACCCACATCTTTAAGCTCAAGCGGCTTACCATCTAAAGTTTGTAGGGCAATATGTGACTCAACATAATCAGCAAAACGCTTTTGGTCGTCTTTATTACTTAAAATATCAGCATGACCGTCAAATAAGTGCTCTACCGCATGCTCAGTATCGTGTAAATAAAAGCGATGCATTAGCTCAATATTATTAGTGCGTTTATTAAAAAGTACCGTTGTTACAGATGCTTTTAACTGGTGCGCCATAGTTGGCGCACTCAGTAATAAAGCAAAAATAATGGCTGCAAAGCGCATTATTGTTGCTCCTCAGCATCTTTTTCGTCGTCTTTTTTCAGCTCAGTTTTAATATCTTGCATGATATCGCGGCTAACTTTCGCTTTACTCTTCTCACGTTTGTACACTTCAATACGTGATGGAATAATACGACGCGGATAGTTATTGTTTTCTACATCAACATCCGCAGTTTCCCAACGCGGGTCAACTGTAACAGACACTAGATTTTTACCCTTGTCTGTGACAATGAGCTTTTGAACATGCTTGTGATTACGACGCCAGATTTCAGCAGGAATGTACTGCTCTTCTTTCGTACCATCTTCATAAGTAAGCTCTAATAAGATAGGCATTACTAAACCACCTAAGTTTGAGAACTCAAGTACGTAGTAGTTTTTATCTTCTTTGATTGCACGCTCAAACGTTTTACGTTCCCAAGGTTCTAAGCCTTTTAGGAATTTGTTATACGCGTTGCGCTCTTTATTAGTTACCGTGAAGCGGTCATTTTCGTCATAGAAGTCAGTTACATCTGGGTTTTCTTCAACCCACAGTTTTTTACCTTCTTCTTTATTACGTTTTACGAATAACGGCATTGGCTTATCAGCTTCGATATCGCGTAAACGATTAAAGTCGATATCAGGGTTTTTCGTATCTAGACGTAGTTGGTAAACTTTATCTAGCGAGATATCAACGTGATCTGTGGTGTAGAACCAGCCACGCCAGAACCAATCTAAATCAACACCAGACGCTTCTTCCATAGTACGGAAAAAATCAGCCGGAGTAGGGCGTTTGTACTTCCAACGCTGTGCATATTCTTTAAATGCAAAGTCGAATAACTCACGGCCAAGGATCACTTCACGTAAAATGTTAAGTGCCGCCGCAGGCTTAGTGTAAGCATTTGGGCCTAAACGCAATACGCTGTCTGACTGAGTCATCACCGGTACTTGGTTTTCTGACTTCATATACTCAACGATATCGCGAGGTTCAACTCCCCACGGAATTGTGTGGTCCCATTCACGACCTGCAACTCCATCTAAGAAACTATTTAAACCTTCATCCATCCACGTCCACTGACGTTCATCAGAGTTAACGACCATAGGGAAGTAAATATGACCAACTTCGTGGATTACAACGCCAATTAAGAAGCGCTTTTCAGCTTGTGAGTATGTACGAGTACCATCGTCTTGTAGGTCAGTTCGCGGTCCATTAAAGGTGATCATTGGGTACTCCATACCACCTACAGGGCCATTTACAGACTGAGCAACAGGGTAAGGGTAATCAAATGAGAAGCGCGAATACACTTCCATTGTATGAACGACAGCTTCAGTAGAGTACTTTTTCCAAAGGTCGCCGCCTTCTTTCGGGTAGAAAGACATCGCCATCACTAACGGCTGATCGTTACCACCTTGATGATAGCCTTTAGCATCCCACATAAATTTACGTGAAGAAGCCCATGCAAAGTCACGAACATTTTCAGCTTTGAAATGCCATGTTTTCGTTTTATCAGTGCCTTCTTTTTCGTTTTCTAGCGCTTCTTCTTCAGTCACGATGAAAACAGGTCGTTTAGCGTTTTCAGCTTCTTCTAAACGTTTACGCTGCGTGCTAGTCAGTACATTACGAGCATTATCAAGTTTACCGGTTGCAGATACAATGTGATCAGCTGGCACGGTGATCTCTACATCGTAGTTACCAAATTCAAGCGTAAACTCACCACTTCCTAAGAATGCTTTGTTTGTCCATGCTTCGTAGTCTGTGTATGCAGCAAGTCGCGGGAACCACTGTGCTAGCAAAAAGATATCGTTACCATCTTCTTCAAAGTGCTCATAACCCGAACGAGCACCCACGGCATCTTCTTCAACAATGTTAAAGGCGAAGTCCATGCTGAACTCAACGTCTTTACCCGGTTTAAGCGGCTCGTTTAAGTCGATACGCATTAAGGTATCTACTACAGTAACTTTAAGCTCTTTTCCGTCTTCGTCTTTAACATTGGCGATTTGATAACCCAGCTCGTTGTCGGCCATGAATTGCTGACGACGTAACTGACCTAAGCTCAATTTAGTTGATTTTGGCTGAGGGTCACCTTGCAGTGTTTTACCATTGAAGGTTGATGTCATTTCTGCAATTGAGTCAGATTTAAAGATATTTTGGTCTAACTGTAACCAAAGATACTTTAATGTATGAGGTGAATTATTTTTGTACTCAATTTTCTGACTTGCCGTTAAACGACGTTTTTTCTCATCAAGCTTTACGTCGATGTCGTAGTTAACTTGTTGCTGCCAGTAATTTTCTGCAGGTGCTCCAGCGGCACTACGATAAACATTGGGAGTTGGGAGTGCTTCATCCAGTTGACGAAACTTGTCAACAAATGAACCTTTTGTTTGCTCAACTGATGATGCCATAACCGTAGACGATACAGCTAAAGGCAACACCAAAGCACTCAGCGTTAGAATTGCTTTTTTCATTGTTAATCCTGTAAATTTTGCGTGAGCGTACCTTCTCAAACTGCTAACAAAGTTGCAATAAAATAACGATAAAGTGCGGTATTTTTCAGGTAGTATTCATACTTTTAAAACTATTTATTTTTGTCCTGCCAAATAGCCTTTTAAGTACAAGTGTAAAGGGGGTTTACATTACACTTGCTCAATTTTAGTTCAGCACAAATTCATGCCAAAGTATTAATGTTAAATATAAAGGTTTTTGTTTAACTAGTTTAACTATCTAAAGAAAGATTAAATGGTCTGTTAAATGCATAAAATAATGTGACTGAAGTGTAATAAAGATACCGTCAAATTTTGCACATAAGCTTAAAAATGAAGGGTGATTAGATGAAGTTTTATATTGTAAAGAAAGACTCTCGTTTAGCAGCCATTCCAGCTCAAGAAGCAATTCTTAACGAGTACGAAAATCGTGGTTTTGAATTTGTAGAAGTGATTGCCGCCTGTGATGAGTCAGATGCATTATCGCGCACAAACCCGGTGATAAAAAGGCCAAAAAAATGGCTGATTTACCCAACTGCCTTCATAATTTTATCCTTTGTTATATTTATTTTCGCAATAAATTAAATTTTATGGCATTTTCTATTGAAATTTACTGCCATTTATATTTAAAATCGCCCACTTTTTTGATTTTGGGGTCTGCGTAGTTCGTAATTGCGCCTCAAAATGTTTTGGTAATCAGCATAGAATTCGGTGAGCGTATGGATTTTTATATCCTAAAAAAACAACAAGAACTAATTGCAATTCCAGCGGACGAACAAAATTGTAAACAGTACCTAGATTCAGGGTATTTTTATATTGATAAAGTAGCAGCTTGTAATGAAAGTAATGCACTTAAAATATTACAAGCAAAGCAAACTAAAGCGCTTAAAGTACCATTAATTATGGCTCTACTGGCGTTACCTATGGTTGTATTTGCCTGGTATAGCTTAAGTTAGCAAGCCAGGCTGGGCATCTTGGCTCAGCTTAGGTATATTGACGCTCTTAATAAATAATAAGAGCGTTAAATGAAAGTCCTTCATACATCTGATTGGCATTTAGGCCAACAATTCTACGAGCACTCCCGATTCGATGAACATCAAGCGTTTTTAGCTTGGTTAACCGATACGCTTGTTTCAGAACAGATCGACTTACTGCTAGTTGCGGGTGACATTTATCATACGGCAACACCACCTGCCAGCGCAGAAAACCAACTCTACCAATTTATTAAAACCACCAAGCAGCATTGCCCTGACTTACACATAGTCATTATTGCTGGTAACCACGACTCTGCAAATCGGATAATGGCTGCAAAACCTTTATTAGCTCAATTTGATACGCATGTTGTTGGCCGCTTTGATAGTAACGCCCCTCATGAAGTAGTACTGCCAATCAGCACAAAAAACGGCGATGCGAATGTTGTTGCCATGCCATTTTTACGTAGCAGTGATTTAAGCAGCTATAACCGCCAACAAGAGCAACAGTTAAGTTATAACCAAGCCGTTGCCCTTGCTTATAAAGATGCATTACAAGCCGCAAGTGAATTACCAAATGCGCCATTAATTGCGATGGGCCACTTACATGCAAAAGGCGGAGACATCTCATCAGATTCTGAACGCAATTTAGTTATTGGTGGCGAAGATGCAATATCGGCTAGCATATTTACAGATCAACCTGATTATGTCGCGCTAGGGCACCTTCATAAAGCACAAACCGTCGCCAAAAAAGACACCATTCGCTACAGTGGCACGCCAATGCCGATGTCATTTTCTGAAAGACGCTATCAGCATCAAGTTGTGATAGTTGAGCTTAGTGACTCAGGTACTACTGTAAACCCCCTTTACATTCCTAGCTTTTGTAAAGTCATGTTGCTGCCAGAAAAAGACTGTGTGCCACTAAACGAATTATGTGAGCTTATAAAACAACTCGATTTAACAGATGAAGATTTAGCGCCATACCTGCGGGTTAAATTGAGCGCCCATGACACTGACACCACTTTCAGAGAACAAATAGAACAAGCCCTTGAAGGTAAGCAGGTTAAGTTTTGTGGTATTGAAAGGGTGCGTCAGCAGAGCAGCCAGCAAGACGATGAACAAACCCTATTTGAAGATGTCTCGCAAATTGAAGCGCTAAACCCACACTCACTTTTAGAGCAAGCATTTGCAAACAATAAAGATATGGCAGGGCAGGCTGTACCAAAAGAGCTAGAAAGCTTATTAAGCCAAGTAATCGATGAATTGAATGCGGAGGATCTACTATGAAAATTTTAGCGATTCGTGTTCATCAACTAGCCTCTATCTTAGACGCCGAAGTCGACTTTAGCGCTTCGCCTTTAAAAGAAGCGGGGTTGTTTGCCATCACGGGTGATACCGGGGCGGGTAAAAGTACTTTACTCGATGCTATTTGCTTAGCGCTTTATAACAAAACAGCAAGATTACGTGGTGATACAGGCAATAAAATTGACTTTAACGGCGACAATATCAAACTCAATGACTCGCGAAACTTATTACGCCGCGGGGCAGGGCAGGGCTTTGCCGAAGTCGACTTTATTGGCCAAGACAAACAATCATATCGCGCAAGATTAAGCTTTAGCCGAGCGCGTAATAAAGCCGATGGCAAATTACAACCCGCACAACATAGCCTGTACTCATTACCTGATGAAACTCTAATTGCTGATAGGAGTGCTGCTGGTAAAGAAATCGAGCGTATTATCGGCTTGAGCTTTGAGCAGTTCTCACGAGCAGTACTGCTTGCACAGCATGAATTTGCCGCCTTTTTAAAAGCAACTGGGGATGAGCGTGCGCAACTACTTGAATGCTTAACAGGCACCGATAAATTCAGCCGTATTGGCCAGCGAATTTTTGAACGCCATCGTGAACAGCTGCAAGCTTTAGAGCAGTTAAAGCTAAGTTTAAGCAACTATCAGGTTTTAAGCCCTGAACAGGTCAAAACGAAACAAGCAGAACAAAAAGCGCTTGAGGCTAAACTTGCTGAGTTGCAAAAACAAATAAAACAATTTGAACAGTACCAAGCGTGGTACAAACAAGCATCTCAGCAGCAGCAACAACTAAACCAAGCTGAGCAAGCCAAGCAAGAGTTACAGCAACAAATGCACGCGCTTGCTGAAAAAGCCACTGAAGCGAAACAAGCTCAGCAATGCCTAGAAATAAAAGATAACCGCGAACGTGTGGCGACTCTTAGCGTTCAACATGAGCAACTAATTAAAAACCGTAAGCAGCTTTTAAACGTTGATCATAAAACGCTGATCAAAGACGCTGAGCAAACCCTTGAAAAGCAAACCGCACAACTAAACCAAGCTAAGCAAGCACAAAAAGACGCGCAACCTATTATTAGCCTGGCCCGTGAACTAGATAAGCAACTTGCTGTATTAAACCAGCAAACAGCGGCGCAAAAATTACAAGCAGAGAAAGCAAAGCACCATCATCAAGAGCTGAGTAATACACTAAATAGCCATAAAGCAGAGCAGCAAAAACAGCTAGAGCAACAAGCACAAATAAATAGCTATTTAGAAACACATGCACAATGGCAACCATTAGCAAAAGACTGGTCATTCTATAAAAGTGAGTTAAGCCGCTTTAGCCAGCAACTGCACACAATTAGCCAATCACAGCAAAATGTAAAAGCTCTTCAGCCTAAAATTGAAGAGCAGCAAGCAGCCGCGCAGCACTGTAAAACTAAATACCAAGCCCTTGAGCAAGAAATTAAGCGCTTAAACGAGCAAGATGCCGCCTTTAAATCGAGTTTAAACACCCAATCAATGGCGGATATTGATGCGGGGCTTGAGGCAATTAAGCACCTGATTGAAAAGCGCCAAGTGTGGCAAACTAATCAGCAGCAGTTAAAAAATTGGCAAACCCAGCTAAATACATTAAGCCAAACTGAGCAGCAACTACAAACGGCATTGAAAGATGCGCAGCAAGGTGCAGAGCAAGCACAGCAGCAGGTTTCGTTTTGTGAGCAAAACTTACAGCAAGTGCAGTTAAGAGCCAGTGAAGGGGTCAGCCAGTTACGTGCCACCTTAAAAGCTGGGGAGCCGTGTGCAGTATGTGGCTCAAAAGAGCACCCCTTTATGCATGAAGAAATGGTAAACGAGCAATTTAGTCAACTTATTAACGACTTTACCAACCAGTTAACTAACGCCAAACAGCACTTAAAAGCTCAGCAAGCATTACAGCAAGCTAAAAGTAATGAGCTGGCGGCATGCAGCCAACAGATAAGCTCGTTAACAGGGCAGATCTCAGAGCTGAGCGCTCAACAACAGAGCCTCAAAGAAACCATGGCGGCTAATCGAACTGAGCTAAATGATTTAACCGAAGATCAGTTAAACGAGCGTCAGCAACAGCTAAGCTTGCAAAAACAGCAGTACTACAAAACCCTTGAACAACAACAACAGCTGCAAAACACGCTTTCGGCTAAGCAAGCTGAGTATAATCAACAAGGGCAAGCGCTACATAGCAAAGAGCAGCAATTAAATGAATTGCAGCAACAGCTAAATAATCTGCAAACTCGTTTAAATGAGCTCAATGATGAGCATGAGCAGCTCTATACCGCACTAAATCAACAGTTCACCAGTGCACCTTGGTGGCAGGCACTCAATACACAAAGCATTTCTTTAGAGGTCATTGCAGAGCACGCTGAGGCTTATCAAGCTTCGCTGCAAACGGCGGATGAGCTTAAAACTAGCTTAAAAGCCATTGAGCAGCACCTTGCACATGTAACGCCGCAGCTTAACGAAGCACATACCTCTTTAACTCAGTACAACGAGCAACTAAGCCAAACTCAAAACGAACTTACGCAGATACAATCAAAGCGCGAGGGGTTATTTAGTAACGCAGCGATATCGGTAGATGAGTTTATAGCAGAGCTTGAAAAGGCGATAGATTCAGCGCAGCAGGCACTACAACTTGCCCAAGCAACCCATAGTAATGCGGTGAAGGCGCGTGACGAACAAGCCATTCAAATCGCCAATTTTGACGAGCGTGAAAAAGAACTCGCCGCTGAGCAAGGGGCACTTAATAAGCGCTTTAGTCTGTGGTTTAACGATTTTAAAACGCAGCACCCAAGCTTAGATGAGCAAGCCGTTAGTCAGTTATTAACAATAAGCCCCGCTGAAATCAAACAAACTCTGGCAGATTACCACACCAGCGAAAGTAGCTTAAAAGACGCAGAGGCGCTTTTAAAACAACGACAACAGGCATTGGCTCAGCATCAAAAAGATAAGCCAGCTCTCGGTGAAGATGAGCTGCAAACACAGCTTAATCAAGCCACAGAGCAACAAGTGCAAACAAATAACGCATTATTGCAAGTTGCAACGGAGCTTAAAACCCATCAACAAAATAGCCAAGCGCTTGAAGATAAACAAAAGCAATTGGTTGATCAGCAAAAAAGCTATGAGCACTGGCATCTACTCAATAAGGTGCTAGGGGATGCCAGCGGTAAAACCATGCGTAATTTAGCGCAAACGCAAACTTTAAAAATACTGCTACATTATGCGAATAGTCACTTACAGACACTAAATAAACGCTACAAATTAACAGCCATAGGGCAAACGCTCGATATCGCTATTATCGATAAAGACATGGCCGATGAGCAGCGCTCTGTTAATACATTATCGGGGGGTGAGTCATTTTTAGTATCGTTAGCACTGGCGCTAGGGCTTGCTTCGTTGTCGTCGAATAAAGTACAGATAAACTCTTTGTTTATCGACGAAGGGTTTGGTACGTTGGACAGTGAAACGTTAAGCATCGCGATGGATGCTCTTGATTCTCTGCAAGCACAAGGCCGCAAAGTCGGGGTTATTTCTCACGTATCTGAAATGACCGAACGCGTTGCCACGCAAGTGCATGTAGCGAAAAAACCAGGTGGTTATTCGACCATCTCTGTTATTTAAAGGATTAGCATGCCAACTTTTAATCACGAAGAAGCAAGTCACTACGACGAACGTATTTTGCGCCTAGTTCCAGGTTATGAGCTATTACATCAAGCAACCGCCGCCCAACTGGCAACCACGCTGAGCGATGATGCGCGCATTTTAGTGGTTGGTGCCGGAACAGGTAAAGAAATCATCGAATTAGCGGCGCTAAAACCAAGCTGGCAATTTATTGCTCAAGATATTTCACAAGACATGCTCGATATTGCCGAGCAACAGTTTGGCCAGCATAACATCAGCGATCGCGTATCAGTACACTGCGGTGATATCAACGACATCGACACTCAATGTGACGCCGCACTGTGTTTACTGGTCATGCATTTTGTTGAAGATAACGGCGATAAAAAAGCGCTATTAAAAGCGATTCACAGCAAGCTTAAGAAATCGAGCAACTTATACATTGCCGATTTAATGCGCCCAGAAACCACTTTTGAGCGCGAATCTCAACTACAGCTGTGTACACAGTTAGGTTTAACAGAAGTCGGCGTAGAACGCATGCGCCACAACCTAGAGCACGAGTTTTACCCATTAGACCGCATTCGTTTTTCAGAGTTAATGAATGAAACCCGCTTCAGCACCCCAAAACAATATTTTAAAGTGCTTGGTTTTGCTGGGTATGTGGTTGGGAGTTAGCTACGTTCTAGAGCAGTCAACTCGTAGGTTGGGTAGAGCGCAGCGAAACCCAACAAACTTAGGTAAAGTTAGCGAGTTACAAGGGGAAAGAGTAAAACGACATCACGTAGGCGCGAAATTTATTTCGCGCGATGGTTCTAACTTTACTCTTTGAACTTGATAACTTCACTTAATAGTTGAGCTTAATCTTGCCTTGAATATCAGCTTTGTGCCTTGAGTCAACAACATATCTGAACTTTAGGTCATCGACTGTATTAGGTGAATTTAGTATATAAATTTCTATTGGCTAAAACCTCAAGCCTAGGCGCAACTTTGCTGCGTCCCTTGCCTTGACTTGTTAAGTTGCTTTGCTTTCTTTTTATCTCGAATCCATAAAACAGAGCCATTAGTTTTCTTCATTTCAAAGAGGTCTATAGCTTGAAACAAATCGCTTAACTTCTTATATCCATAATTTCGCTGATCAAAAGATGCATGATTAGAAATGTGAGTGCCAATTGGCCCCAACATAGCCCAACCGTCGTCTTCTTCTACTGCCTCAATTGCCTGTCTCAGCAAATTGATTAGCTTGGTGTCACTTTTTATATTCTTTCCTTGCTTTTGGATAGGCAACTCTTTGCCTGTGTCTTCGTCTAAATATAGGAAGCGAGAGCAACTATTAACGAAAGCTAATGGTGCTTTACGTTCACCAAATCCAATCACGAACTTGCCATCTGCTAATGAACGAGTTACCAGCGGAGTAAAGTCACAATCAGATGATACTAGACAAATAATATCAATATCTTTTGTGTATAAAACATCCATGACGTCAATGACTAATGCCATATCAGTAGCATTCTTGCCCTTAGTAAGGTCAAACTGTTGAATGGGTTGGATTGCGAACTCGTGGAGTACATCCTCCCACGGTTTCAGATTCTGATTTTTCCAGTTTCCATACGCCTTTCGAATATTGACTACACCATAACGAGCCAACTCGGAAAGTACCTTTTCTATCTTCTGGGCAGGCGCATTATCAGCATCAATGAATACTGCAATTTTTTCTTTATCCTTCATGGTGCTTCCTTGCAACTTAACAGCGTATTACCGAGAATTCCCGTTAACACTCAATGTGTCAATTTCCAGAATTATCAATATACGGTTATTAATAATCTAATTTTTAATAACTTACACATAGCCAAAAGGAATTACAATTGTTTAGGCTACTCTATAACCATAAATTTAATTACTCGAGAATAGATAGAATTGCATTACGAGAAATGATTATTTATACATTTACACTTTGAATACCAGCTTCTCTCAGAGCTGATTTTTTGAACAATCACGTTAACTAATCTTGGGGCAAAACGTTTTAGGTCGTCTGTATTAGGTGAATTTCGCATAAGAATTTCAATGGAGCAACGCCGTGCTAAACCACACAAAACGCTTGGCTAAAATTAGCGATGAACTAACGTAAACCTAGCTTTAGACGACCCTCGCTTAAACGGCTTGTTATATGGCTACTTACTCTTTCTCTTTATTAAATAGGCGATATATCGATAACTGAAAAGCAGACCAAATACTATTAAACCAAATTTAAATGGAAACCACTCCAAGCCTGTCTCCGCAAGACCGACTAAAATACATAGCCTATAAAGAGGCTCCCAAACGATACAAATTAAAGAGTAAGCCAAAGCATCTGGCGCAAGTAAAATAGCAAATTTTAGCTTCTCTTTTAGCAAATTAAACATCAACTCTCAAAGTAACATAATGCCCAAATATTGGGCACACTTGCGTTCCAGCCAAGCTCAGCGAGCGATATAATTTTGTTAGTCACTCACTTCAACTTTGCTAAGTACATAATTTGAGAAAGCTGAGCATACCACTAAGAAGAATTTTGCATCGTCGAATGTAATTCTACTTTGTTCAAGTAGTGCATGACGAATTCCATTTTCATCTGAAGTAAACCCATATAAGCTGGAAAATGCAGTTTTCAATGCAGAATGGAGAGCTATTTGCTCATCGAGTTTTTTTATCAATTGACCAAGAGTTCCCTTTTTTCCTGTGATAATAGAAACCAAGCTCTCTATAGCACTGATGGATTCTTTAATTGAGTTGCGATAATCAGGGTTATTTCTATCTGATAAAAGTTGTAGAGATCTTTCTAAATGCAACTTTACTGCTTCTTCACTATTTAATATAGCTTTATCTATTTCTTCTAATTGCTCCCTTTCTGTTATTTGAGCGATCTGACCACCGACAAATCGATAGGCCGACATTTCCCGTTCTAATATCTGATTGCAGGCTACTTGAAAGTGGTCACGAAACTGATATTTCTCGTAATTTTGCGAGCAAAACTCAATAAAGTCATAAACTTCATACCAGCTACATCCGAAAAAATAACCTCTAAGTTGGCTATGAACCTCGACCCAGCGGGGGCTTAAAGTATCTAATGGATATTTGAAATAATTAAGCCAAAGTTTTTCACATAGGCTGTAAATTTGAGGATTACTATCTCTACTGATAAAGTATCCATTAAATGAAGAAGATATATCATCCCAAATTGATACTTTTAACAAACTCCAGAGTGAATTTAAGAGTGCTTCGTCAACTGACTCTAATTGAATACTATCCCTAGCTTGTTTGTATCCAAATCTTTCTGAAAACCTCACCTATACCTCCTTGAGTGGAAAAAATTTTATCGTGCACGCTTCGAGCATCTTTCTTCCGATGTCACGCTCATATATTTAATAAATCTACTATTAACAAATAACGGAATGCATTGCTAACTGTAAATTTTTTTTGATGTTATAGATATTCATAAAGAAAAATGGCTCAGCGCTGATTTTTATCATATTTGCAGGGTATATGGTTGGGAGTTAGCGAGTAATGAACCATCGCGCGAAATAAATTTCACGCCTACGCGATGTAACTTTACTCTTTACTCTTGAAACTCATTAGCTAATGGTTTTGAGTCTGAGAGCTGACGGCTGATAGCTGACAGCTCTTTTTAATTCCGAGAACCTAATACCCCGCGGCCTGACCGTCTTTGCGAGTTTCAGATGCGCCGTAATAAACGCCGGTTTTTGGGTCTTTCAATATAGCTTGATAACCACCGTATGGGCCAACCGCGTCTTGTAAGGTATGGCCTTTTTTCATTAACTCGCGGCGGGTTTCCATCGAAAAACCTGACTCTAAGCTAACAAAACCGCCGTCTTCCATGATTTCACCGGTTGGTTGCGATGAACCTGTGTGCAGAATACGCGGTGCATCACCGGCTTCTTGCAGGTTCATACCAAAATCAATCATGTTGATCAGTATTTGAGCATGCATTTGTGGCTGTGTGGCACCGCCCATTACACCATAACTCATATATGGCTTGCCATCTTTGGTGACAAACGCAGGAATGATTGTATGAAATGGTCGTTTGCCTGGCTCATATTGGTTCATGTGGCCTTTTTTAAGCGCGAACATTTCGCCACGGTTTTGCAATACAAAACCTAATTTTGCCGGTGTCATACCTGAGCCCATGCCACGGTAATTACTTTGAATAAGTGAAACCATGTTGCCGTCTTTATCGGCGGTCGTCATATAAATGGTATCGCCTTCTACTGGGCCTGCATGGTCGCGTTTTGCGGCTTTATTAGGGTCTATCAGTTTGCGTCTTTCATCAGCATATTGCTGCGAAATGAGTGTTTGTACGGGAATGGTGTTAAATGCTGGATCGGCGTAGTACTTAGCACGATCTGCAAACGCGAGCTTTTTCGCTTCAACAAAGGTATGTACGTATTCTGGGCTATCAAAGCCCATTGCTTTGATATCGTAACCTTCAAGAATATTGAGAATTTGCTGTGCAGCAATACCTTGGCCATTTGGTGGTAATTCCCAAAGGGTATACCCTCTATAATCGGCGCTCACAGGTTTAACCCATTCACTATGGTGGGCAGCTAAATCTTCATAGGATAAGTAGCCGCCGTTTTCCTTCATGTAACGACCAATTTCTTTAGCAATATCGCCTTTGTAAAAGGCATCTCGGCCGCCTTTGGCAATTTTACGATAGGTGTTTGCAAGGGCTGGGTTCTTAAATATTTCCCCTTTTTCTGGCATTGCCCCATCAGGCATATATACATCTTTGAAGCCTGGGTATTTACCACGAGCAGCCACACTTTTTTGCATGTAATAGGCAATCAGTTCAGACACAGGGAAACCATTTTCAGCGTAGTCGATAGCAGGTTGGAGTAAGGCTTTCATTGGTGTTTTGCCAAACTTTTTATGTAACTCAAACCAACCATCTACCGCACCAGGTACCGACACAGGCAATGGCCCATAAGCAGGAATGTAGTCACCTTGTGCTTTTAAAGTATCAAAAGACAAGCTTAGTGGTGAACGGCCAGAGGCATTTAAACCGTAAAGTTGCTTGCTTTTGTTATCCCAAACAATGGCAAATAAATCGCCACCAATTCCACACCCGGTCGGTTCAACCAGACCAAGCACTGCATTTGCCGCAATAGCTGCATCAATGGCATTACCACCGTCTTTTAATACTTGTAAGCCCACTTGCGTAGCTAACGGCTGTGATGTTGCAACCATACCTGATTGTGCGATGACTTCAGAACGACTAGCAAAGTTATGGCCAGTGATGCGATCGTAAGCTTGAGTAGCGCCTGTTGTGCCTAAGCATACTGCTAGCACTAAGCTTTTAATGAGTGGAGTTGGTTTCATAGTTCTTGCCCTTTTTATTTATCACTATAAAAAGCAATTAAAGATCAGGCAATGGCTTTGCGATCGAGCGCGAGAAAACACGATTGACTTCAAAAAATACCAAAACCGCAGCTAATTTACCTTAAACAAAGCCAAATTAGTAAATAGCAGAACCATTCAGACACTGCTCTGCAACTGGTGAAGTTTCACCACTTGAGTTTATGTTCCCAGCGACAAACTGATCAATAATCGCCGCAATTTGGTTTTCTTGCTTCATGCTATCAAGCGCCTTTTGCAGCGCGGTAACTACCTCTGGCGATGTGTTTTTGTTAAGCGCTAAATAATTCCCCACTAAAGCAGGGTGCTTTAGCTCAAATACCGGAGTCACTTGCTGAGGACTCATACCTACATTCATCAGTTGCGATGTTAGGGTGAGTGACGAGCCAATCAGCAAGTCATGCTTACCTTGCTTAAACATCTTTAGCTCTTCAAACTTTTTTGAATAGGTTAAAAACTGCTGGCCCTCAGTAAGATTAAAATCAGCAAGAACTGTTTGATAAACATCACCACGCGATACGCCAATAGTATAGTTTTGCAACGACTTTGTACTACTTACTTTAATGTCGTTACGCTCATTTAAACGATATAAACATGAGTGCCCTGAGACCAATGGCCCAACCCAATAAAATTGTTTCTCTCGTTTTGCGGTACGCGATGTTGAATATATTCCTGTATGCGGTTGGCTCATTGTCAGTGACATGCCTCGCTTCCAAGGCAATACATTGAACGTACAATTTAGCTTGGCTTTTTCGCACAAAGATTCCATGATTTTGGTGTTAATACCAGTGAGTTGGTTGTGCTGCATAAAGTTATAAGGAGGAAACACTTCGGTATATAAAGTCAGTTGTTCCGTGCTAGCCACTGCAGTGCTGACTGTGAATAAACTAAATAGTGTTAAATGCTTATACATCGCTCTTAACTCATTAATCAGGTTTAACAATTCGGCTCAGCTGCTTTTGCAATGTATTTAAACAAAAAGGTTTAATAATAAAGCCGTTAACTCTTGCGGTAATCATCTCATTGACGGTTTGCTTACTGTCTTCGCATGTCACCATTAGTACTGGCAAGTTAGCAAGCGTGGGCGTTTCTCTGATATGGTTCAGCAAACATCTGCCATCCATTTTAGGCATATGCAAATCAGTGATTACTAGATCAAAGGTTTGCTTCTCTAGTAAGTCAAATGCTTGTGCACCATCCGTTGCCTCAGTTATGTCATTATAATCAAGCCTACGTAACATGTTTATCAACACGTGACGCATAAGGGGCATATCATCTACAACCAATATTTTCATTAAGCGCACTATTAAAGTTTTGGTTTTTTAAGCTTAGTTTGCTAACCCAATAACGCAATAAAGTAGCAGCTAAGAGACAACATCAGCGACCAATTGACTTAAGCGCGCAATTTTAATGTTGCTCAATTGACGATAGTCAAAATAAGGGCAAACGATCACTTTACTAGACTTGCTAATTGCAAACTCATCATCAAGCCAAGTTAATTGGCAATGCAAAAGTCCGTTATTAATAAGCTGCTTAGCATAAGTTCGACCAGCAATGATGTGTAATTGCTTTGATTTGTGTAATATCGGCGGGCTGAACAGTAACGTGGTTTGGCTATGTGCTTGCAGCAGTTGTTCATCACGAAAAGTTTGCCAATCAGGCGCCCTTTTAGCGAAATCATAAAACTCGCTTGGTAGGGCAAACAGCACTTTGCTGTATACATTAAAAACTTTACGCCAACCATTACCACAAGCTTGGTTTATTTCGTTTATCTGGCCGGGTTGCATTGCATGCAAATGGTCAAGCTGTTGCCAAGCAGGCATCGGCGGGCGCTTTTCAATATAAACAGCGACTTTAAACGCCTCATCACCAAACCCCTGTAGTGATGCACTATTAACTTCACTCATGGCTTTTTAGCTAGGATCCGATCTAGGTTATTTGCAAAGTTTTGACGGTCAGCTTGGCTTAATGGCGGCGGGCCACCGGCCATTTCAACACCGCTCGAACGCATTGTTTCCATAAAGTCGCGAACATTCAAACGGGAGCGAATATTTTCGGTTGTATATAATTCACCGCGAGGATTGAGCGCTTGTGCGCCTTTTTCAATAACTTCAGCAGCTAGAGGAATATCACCAGTAATTACCAAATCATTCGGCTCGATACGTTTAACGATTTCGTTGTCAGCAATATCAAAACCCGAAGAAACTTGTAAACGGCTAATAAACTTAGAAGGAGGTACTCGCATCGTGTGATTCGCAACCAATGTGGTAAACGTTTGCGTACGCTCAGCAGCACGAAAAAGTATCTCTTTGATAACAACGGGACAGGCATCTGCATCAACCCAAATCTTCATGGTATTCTCAATATAACTATTCTAGACTGGCATAGTTTACCTCACTTGAACTTAATTACCGCTATTAACGTATTAATTTGTTTATTTAAAAGGAGTATAAGCGTGCAAAAATCATTAAAACTTTTAGGGGTTATATTTATTACTGCGATTATTTCGGCCTGTACTGGCGTGCCGGATGACATCAAACCCGTCGATAATTTTGAACTAGAAAAATACACAGGAACTTGGTACGAAATTGCACGTCTGGATCACTCATTTGAAAGAGGCTTAGAAGGTATTACTGCTCAATACTCGATTAATCCTGATGGCACTGTAAAAGTCATCAATAAAGGCTACAGCGTTGAAGATAAAGCATGGCAGCAAGCAGAAGGAAAGGCGAAGTTTGCAGAGCAGCAAGACATAGGCCACCTAGAAGTATCATTTTTTGGGCCATTTTACAGCTCTTACGTGGTGTTTGAATTAGACAAACAGGACTATCAATACGCTTATATCACAGGCTACAACAAAGACTATTTATGGTTTTTGTCGCGTACACCTACTGTCACAGAACAGCAAATGCAGGATTTTATAAATACAGCTAAACAGTATGGCTTCAAAACAGATGAACTTATCTATGTTGACCATAAAAACCTGTAAAGGGGCTTTACAACTGTCTTGGAAATATCACGAATGTGCAACACAACTGTAATGGACATTATGCAAACTATGCATCGTTAAATTGAAGCAACATGTGATCCCCCAATTTAATCCCCTGCTTGGGTAGGCAATGCCTACCCATTTTTTTTATATCATTTCGATTAATTAAATATTATTGCCGGTTGATATCAGATCAGCATTTTACTAACTAGACTACAAAATCATCACTGAAAAGCCACTTAACAGCAAAACAGACATAGTTAATACACTGACATACTTCACCCAAGAAACGGTAAAACTGTATAAAATCATAAGCATAACTACACTTAATGCCATATAACCACAAAACAGCAGAGCACCATAACCACCATCATTAAGCACACTAAGCAGCAAACTTAGTAAAATAGTGATCCAGCCACTCATCAAAAAGCTATGCCGCTGTTTTTCGGTTAATTTCTTTTTAAACACATCACGAAAATGATTGAACTTTGCAAGTGCAAAACAATTAAACCCCAAAAAGCAGAGACTAAATTGCAGTAACTCCATCATCCTTGTTGCTCCTTTAACAGCCTGTTTTTATTTGATTTAGCCTTATTTATCACGGTTTTATGGCTAGGTATTTTTTTGCTTTGTAGTAAAAACAGCAGCCCAGCACAAATAAACGCACTATCGATACCGAATAAAGCCCACTGTTTAGTTAGTAAATACGTGATCCAATTACCATCAGTCGTCAGTGCATTTACCACCGGCACTAAAAAGCAGGCTATGGCATTAAGCCATGCACTATAGCGCCAATGATGTTTTTCTCGGCCGCTCACAGCGATAATTAGCATCGCCAGCCAAGCTAAGAAAAACACGAGTATTTCTTTATCGGCACGCTCAGCTAACTCTAAAGGCAATAAACGGTTAGCAATAAAGAAAGCTGCTGTAGCAAAAGGTAAGCCCATCAGTGTGGCCAAATTTAGTGTCTCAACCAGCTTCAAGCCAAAGCTTGGTTTTTGGTCTGCTTTGAGTCTCTCGCGTAATCGCTTAGCCCACATAATGCAGCCTGTAGCAATCATGGCACAACCCGCTACGCCACAGAAAAAATACAACCAACGCAGTAAAGGCTCCGCTAAGCGACCACTATGCAATGCGGTCATTGAGTCATAAAACTGCGCTGAAGCGCTCCAATCCTCACCAGAACTTGCTTCTAGTTCGCCGGTAACGCCATTAAATAAATAACGTGGTCCGTTATCTACAACGTCTTTACCGGTTGCTAAATAAACCACTATTTGCGAGGTCGCTGTATTGGCATTTCTAACAAACACATAGCTAATGTCGGCATTTGGTGACTTAGTATAAATCTGATCTAACACGTCGTTAATTGCAATCAAGGGGCGCTGCTCTTCACTAGGCTTTGCACGTTTGTTGATGGGTAACGCTTCTTCAAACATTTGCTTCAAGCCATCTTCATATACAGTTTCAGCAGGGTAGGGGAACAACATAAATATGAGAGTGATAATCCCCGTATAAGTGATCATAATATGAAATGGCAGTGCCAGTACTGACGAAACATTATGCGCATCAAGCCAACTACGACTACCTTTATTTGCTCTAAAGCTAAACATATCTTTAAAGATACGCTTATGGATCACGATGCCAGTAACCAGTGCTACCAGCATAAATAATGAGGCTAAACAAACAATTATACGTGCAGTAAATACATCGATGTAATGTAAATCAAAATGCAAGCGATAAAAAAAGTTACCTCCTTTTGTATCGCGAGGCGCTGGCAATTGCTCTAAGGTATTTGGGTCTAAATGCGTATAGTTAAAAGGCGCTCGGCGCTGGCCTGGCTGTTTAGGCTCAGCATACCCATAGCTTAAAATAGGATTACGCGGCTCAGGTAAGTTTATTCGCCAAGATAATGAATTAGGTGCCTGATGTTGTAATTGTGCAAACACATAATTAATTTGCTCGGCTTGAGACTGAACACGTTGCACTTGCTGCTTTACATGATGCGTTTCGGGCTCAGCCCAAATAGTGACTTCATCTTTGAAAAAGCTGATAGTGCCTGCAAAAAATATCAAGAATAATAACCAGCATACCAATAAGCCCACCCAGGTATGAAGCCATGCCATGGAGCGGAAAAAACTCTCTTTCATAGCCATCCCTTAATAAATGAAAGGGCCAGCAATTGCCCACTAGTAGTTAGTAAAATAGTGATCCAAACAGTCTTCAAAGACTTAACGGCAAACACCCAAATAAACACGCAACAGTAAAAAAATACCGAAAGAGTCGTGGTCAAGAGCACGCTGTCGAGTTTATTAAGAGGTAGTAACACAGCTAATAATGAAATAAGTACACTGGTAAAAGCGTAACCCCCCATGATGGCTGCAACAAAACGCAAAAACACAGCGACACGATAAGAGAGGCTCACAGAGCGCTTTTTAGCTGTATTTTTAGGGCGATTGCCTGCCATTGCATCTAATGATTGAGAATGCATGATAATCCCTTAGAAAATAACACAAGAAGAAAAACCCGTATTATATCGCCGGCAAACAGAAAAGATAGTAGTTATCATTTGCATACACGTATTAAATAATGAAACAGAACCAACTAAGTCGTTATGTTAGTAAAATAATGATCTGCTAGCTTTGTTCTGTGCAATATCATATGGTGTTAAGTAAATAAAAAGGGAGTTGCAATGAAAACGATAGGCTTAATCGGAGGCATGAGTTGGGAGTCTACACAAAGTTACTACCAGCTTTTAAATCAAGGCATTAAAAATAAACTGGGGGGGCTGCACAGTGCCAAGATAGTGCTTGTCAGTCTCGATTTTGCCAGCATAGCAGCGCTACAACAGCAACAAGATTGGCCACAAATGGCCGAGATACTCATTAAAGCAGCCAAACAAGTTGAAGCTGCGGGCGCGGATTATTTATTAATTTGTACCAATACAATGCATAAACTAGCAGAGCAAGTACAAGCAGCCGTTGCAATTCCTTTGTTACACATCGCCGATGCAGTTGGTGAAAACCTGATCCAACATAACTTCAAAAAAGTGGCTTTGTTGGGTACCCAGTTCACTATGGAACAAGACTTTTACAAACAGCGTTTAGCAGATAAATTCGCAATAGACGTGTTAATTCCTGATGTTCAGGGGCGTGAAACAGTGCACCGCATCATTTATGATGAACTATGTAAAGGCATAATCAAGCCAGAATCCAAAGCTGAGTATTTAACTATTATTGATAAGCTAACTCAGCAAGGTGCAGAAGCGGTTATTCTTGGCTGCACAGAAATAGGATTACTAGTACAACAATTCGATACCTCAATACCATTACTTGATAGTACAGCAGTTCATTGCGCTATGGCGCTTGAGAATAGTTTAAAATAGGAGCAGATTATGTCGAATCACCATAGCTTAAATTATGTTGAATTTGCCGCCAAAGATTTAGCTGCAACAAAAGCATTTTTTCATCAGGTTTTTAAATGGCAATTTACCGATTATGGCCCTGAGTACACGGCTTTTAGCGCTGAATCTGCGGGTCTTGATGGCGGTTTTTATCAAGCGCCATTAACTAGCTTAACCAGTAATGGTGGCGCGCTACTAGTGCTTTATTCAAATAATATTAAAGACACTCAAGCGCAGGTAGAAAAACACGGCGGCACAATTATTAAGCCCTTGTTTGATTTTCCTGGAGGCTGTCGTTTTCACTTCATAGAGCCAAGTGGTAATGAGTTAGCTGTTTGGTCAAAACAAGCATAGATCATATTTTTACTAACTGATGAGTACTCAATCGTTATTACAACAAGTTAGTAAATGCGTGATCTGTGAACCGCATTTACCACTTGGGGCACGCCCTGTTATTCAATTTAACCCACAAGCTCGCATTTTAATTGCCGGTCAAGCCCCGGGGATTAAAGTACATGAAAGTGGCAAACCATTCGATGATGCAAGTGGCCAAAGGCTTCGCTCTTGGCTTGGTGTAACGAGCGATGAGTTTTACGATGACTGCAATTTTGCTATTTTACCGATGGGCTTTTGCTACCCAGGCAAAGGCAAGTCTGGCGATTTACCGCCAAGAAAAGAGTGCGCTGTAGCATGGCGCGAAAAACTTTTAGCGCAGCTCAATAATATTGAGCTCACCATTATCTTAGGTAAATACGCGCAGGCATATCATTTGCCTCACACTAAGCAGCTCCCCTTAACTGAGTTAGTAAAATCGTGGCGTGAATATTGGCCAAGTTACTTGCCACTGCCCCACCCAAGCCCTCGCAATAATATCTGGCTGAAGAAAAATCCGTGGTTTGAGCAACAAGTATTGCCTGAGCTTGGTAATAAAATACGTACAATTTTAGCAAGGTAAAAAATGAAAAATACCTTTTTTGCTGAACACGGCTATTACCATGTAAAGGCCCTTTACACAGAGAGTGAGCTTAGCAAAGTAAGGCCTATTCTCGATAAATTTCATCATCATTGGTTGCAAGAAAACCAAGGCTTTTATCAATCCAAAGGGATTAATAGCTCAGGATTGACTGGCGCTGCATGTTTAAGTACTGAGGAAAAGTTTACTCTTTTTGAATTTATCTGTGCCGATACATTATAAGAACAGGTTAAAGGCATTGTTGCTGTTCCTCAGTTTATGAATACTCAATTATTCTTTAATCCTTACAACCCCAAACAAGCAAACTATTGGCATCGCGATATGCAATATCACTTAGAGCTTGAAGCGCAAAAGGCAGCACTTTGCGGCCCTGAAGTATTGCATTGCCGCGTTGCTTTTGAAGATGAACTGGGCATAGAGCTAATACCGGCTAGTCATAAAAATTGGGATTCAGATGAAGAGTTAGCAGTTAGATTAGAGCAGCAGGGTGCTCGCAATAGTGACTCATTGACTCGCGGTAAACGTGTAGAACTCAAAAAAGGTGACTTACTTATATTTTCGGCAAATATGATCCATCGTGGCTTATATGGCATGAATCGTTTTGCCCTTGATATTCTTTACTTTGAGCGGCACCCAAGCCTTAATGAGTTTGTACAAACTGGATTTTTACCAACTGCAGAACAAAAGCAGCAATTAAAAAACACGATGGTATTTGAGTAAGCAAAAAAAAGCGGCTACTTAGCCGCTTTCATTATTTTATTGTGCTGTTACTGCAACATTGCAAACAATTCTTTTAACTGCGGCATGTATTGCTTAACTAAGTTAACGTTACTTTCGCTTACATCCACTGTTTCAGTACTTGCTTTAACACCTTCTAAAGCACCCACCATTGAGCGAGTTCCCGCATCTGATGATGATGCCGTTAAGCTCTGTAAACCACTCATTGCTTGATTTACACGTTGCTTGTTCTCTTCTGACATTCCCGCTTTAAGGTTTTCTAAATACGCCATTGATACCTCTGAGCCAACAGTAACTAACTGTTCTGGCGTAAACCCATATTGCTTGGTTAACGCTTCAAACTCAGTATAAAGCTCATGCTCTTTAATGTGACCTAACGCATTCATAACGGACGAGCTATCTGCACTTCCTAGCATACCACTTAGGTCAACAGTATTCAGTTCTGGCTGGTTTTGTGACCAGTTAACTACAGCAGGTAATGCTTTAATGTAACGCTGTAATTGGTTCTCAGTTATATCTTCAGCGAGACTTGAAAAACTCATTGCAAGTAAACTGATTGAAAAAAGTAGGGCTTTCATGTGGATCTCCTTTCGTTCATATTTGTCGCAACTAGCATGAATCAAAGGGCAATTATACTCAGCTAATTACAAATGTTACACTTGCATTTTTATCACAGCTAACTGAACCTGATGTTAATTATTTCTAATACTGTCACTATCGATGAATGGGAGCTCGACTTTAGCGCAATTCGCTCACAGGGTGCGGGCGGACAAAATGTCAATAAAGTTGCCAGTGCTATTCATTTACGGTTTGATATAAAACGCTCTAAGCTACCTGACTTTTATAAACAACGTTTACTTAATTTAAATGACTCTCGAATCACCAAAGAAGGCGTTATAGTCATTAAGTCGCAAACACATCGAACTCAAGAATTAAATAAAGAAGATGCACTTAATCGATTAAAAGAATTGATCATCAGTGCTACTCAAGTACAAAAAAAGCGAAGGGCTACAAAACCCACCAAAAGTTCTCAGCGAAAACGCATGGATAGCAAAACAAAAAGGGGACAAACAAAAGCATTAAGGAAAAACATCGATATATAACTTTATTGTTAACAGACCGCTCAAAAAGCAAACAAAACTGTAAAGAAGTGTAACGTGTTAACAAAGTTAATTGATGGTTAACTCCACTAATACTATAATATTCATACTATCTCACTTATTTGCAAGGAGCCGCTGATGGGTCTCAAAACACACATTGTTGCGTCGTTAATGATAACGCTGTCAGCGCTGCCAATCACCAGCCACGCTGTTGATTCTTGGCAAGCCGGAAGCGCTTACCCGCAAGGAAGTGAAACTTGCTACAATGAAATTCTTTACAAAGCTAGATGGTGGGCAACGCCAGGTGAAGAGCCAGGTAGTTCACAATGGGGGGCATGGGTCGCTGATGTCGCTTCAAAAACATGTGTAGAGAGCGTCGTTAACAAACAAGAAAACCTACTAAAATCGTTACCGACTATTATTGAAAATAATCAGAAAAAAGAGAGCTCCAATTAGCTCTCTTTTTTAATGATATACTAGTCAAATGTATGGTGGCGAGTTACCTCAAAACGATTAAGTAAGTGATGCATTACATAGACCGCACAAAGACTTACTAAAATTGCCACTGACACCGACGAAAATCGATATAACGCGCTGTATACCAGATCTTGGCCCGGCCCTAATGATTGACCAAACAAAATGCCAAATGTGGTGATAATACCAAAACCAACACCCGGAATACCGCCACCAATTATGTGATAACGACTAAAAATAAAAGTCAAAATCCATAAAATTAACGCCGGAAATATCAAAATATCGGTATGGTTATACAAAAATAACTGTGCCACTAACGCTAAGTTACATCCAATCAATGTACCTATCGCACGTTGCCATGCAGCCATACCTGCCGCTTTCCAGCATAACGAAAACAAAATCAGTACCGACGCTGCTTGAGCTGAGATTGAATCTTGTAAGTCAAATACCTGAAATACAACAAATGACAAGGTTGCTACGGTTGAACAAAGTAATACTTCATGACGCACACTTTCTTTTGCTTTTTCTGGCATAACCCGACCTTGGCGTGGTGCAACATCAGGAAATAAACCATGCATTAGCATCGAGAACACCACAGTAACCACAACAGCAACGGCATTGCTAATGATCAACGGATAAATACTTACCCCACCACCGGTGTAAGTCGAAAAATGCAATTGAATAGACAAACTCACCACCGTTGTGGCACCAAATAAAAAGTTAGCGCCACGGCTCATTTGATAAAACAAAAAAGCAAATGCGATAAAGCTCATCATCGTCATAACAACAGGCAGGTGTGCAAATAGACCTTGCACAACTAGTACAAACAGTGCACTAAACACCGCGCCTGCGTAAAACTGACGAATAATATGCATGTTAAGCACGGGTACTAAACCGAGCAATAACATAGGGTAAACTGTAAAAAAGATGCCATTAGGCCAGTTCATCAATTTTGCCAGTGCAAACCCTAATGCTGAGCCCGTGGCAATGCGAAGCGCTTGGCGCAAACCATTACCATCGAGTTGCAATACTGACATAACTTACCCTGCCTTAGTAAATAAAGTGCAGAACACTGATGAAGCGAATTTGCATGCTCGCAAACCAGCTGCCTATGCTTGAGTCAGGCAAAAGCTGAACAGTTGCACGCGCACCACTTGGAAATTTAGCTAACATCTGGTGTTCATCTAGTTGGATATGAATACGTTGGCGCTGTGCATCACGTACCCAACGATTACTACTTTCAGTAGCACTGAGCAAACCGTTTGCATTAAGCTGACCATCACTTACACCTGCTTCAAAGCTAATAATTTTGCCCGTAAACACTTTGCCCGGTAGCGCATCAAAGCTTACTTTTGCAGTGCTACCAATTTCTACATGAACCAAAGACTTTTCACGAAAATCTGCCACTAAATCAGCTTTATTAGCAACAATCGCCATTAGCGGCTGGCCCTTATTTGCATAGGTACCCGGTGTTACTTGTAGGTTGGCTGTTTTACCGTCGGTATCGGCTGTCACTGTGGTATACGACAGGTTTAGTTTCGCTTGCTCAAGCTGGTTTTGGGCATGGCGAAGCGCTAAATTATCATCACCTATTTTACCGCGTGCTAATTTGGCCTCGCTAAGCTGGGCTTCAATCGCAGCCACATTTGCCTTGCTTGATTGGTAGTTCGCATTGATTGTTTCGTACTCTTGCTCCGAAATAGAGCGCTTTTTCAATAACGACTCACCGCGCTCAAATAAAAGCGTTTGTTCATGCAGTTTTGCCTGTGCAGCCGCAAGCTGAGCTTCTATTGCCTTAACACTGCTATCTAAACGTTGGTTTTGTAGTTTCGCATCATCATAAGCGAGTTCTGCCTGCTGAACGGCAAGCTTAAAAGGCTCGTCGTTAATCTTAAACAAGGCTTGCTGCTTTTCGACAGCTTGATTGTTGGTGACTAATACGTCAGTCACGCGCCCACTTACTTGCGGGGTCACTTGCACAACAGGGTGATAAACACGGGCCTGCGGTGTGACAGGCATGTACAGATCGGCAATCACAAAATATAAAAATAAAACAATAAAACCCGCTAAAGAGATTTTTACGTAACGGGCAAACTTTTGATCTGGTGTCATAAGGTTACTTATCTCCTGAATAATGACGGATACACTGACGGGCATTTTGCTCCATCTGAATTAAACCATGCGCCATCGTATCGAGTTGCTCTGTGGTTAAGTCAGCATAAAGGTGCTCTTTCACATCAGCGATAATCACCTGTAATGTGTCTAACAATTGTAGACCTTGCTGTGTGAAGTACAGACGTTTACTGCGTTTATCGTCTGCATCAGCTTTGCGAGCAATAATCTCTTGTTGCTCAAGCTGCTTAATAGTGCGAGTTAACGATGGCATTTCAATGCCCAAGCTATTTGCCAACTCTTGTTGGGTGCAACCTTGGTTTAGATGAAACAGATGCATCATCGCGGTCCAACGAGATTGAGTAAGACCCAAAGGCTCGACCGCCAAGGTTACAGCATCGCGACATAAACGATGCACACGGCCCATACTGCCGCACAGTGTTAAATCAAGAGTTTCGTGAAAAGGGGGAGTGGAAGACATAATGCGCTCCATTTACTTAGCATGCTAACTATTTTAATGTAGTTAGCATGCTAAGTAAATGTTGATGCAATTAATAAAACAGATAGCTATGTTCGATAAAAGCGAACAACCGCAAAAGTTATGCGAAGAACAATACTATTTTGCAATTAACTCTTTGATATGACTTTCATAGAGGTCTAATTTATCAGCAACAAATCCTGTATGTTGGAACCGTACTAAGCCCTCTTTATCGATTAAAAAACTACTAGGCATTCCTTTAAGTTGGTATTGCCTGCCAATAACAGCATCAGGGTCGTAAATAATAGTAAAGTTCACTGCAAACTCAGCTAAAAACGCATCGGCATCACTGCGCTCAACATCAATATTTACAGCTATCACTTCAAGCCCTTGCTGTTGATACTTGTTCTGCATCGCTATAAACCAAGGAAACGACCGTCGACATGGACTACACCAAGATGCCCAAAAATCGAGTAACACAACTTTCCCTTTATATTGGCTCAGTAGTTTAGACAATTGCTGCTGACTTGCAGTTAAAGGAGCAGTAGAAGATTGCTCTGCCATAGCTGCAGAGCCCGTTAATAAAAGAAGTGCAATTAAGATGTGTTTGATCATTGATAATTTAACAAGTTCGCAGGTGAATATTGGTCAGTGAGTACCTTGGTATCCGCGGGCCAATCTTGATTACCCTTAGTATAAAACAAATGTTCACGCAGTAACTGCAAATCAACATCGTAAGGGGTTAACTTATTTGCGAGTTTATTGGCGCGCTCGGCTAATTGTTGCTGGCTAGGCATAGTCTCGAAGCCTGCCAAAATAATGCGATTAGAGTTTTCATCGGTCACAACATTAACAAAGTCACCAAACACATCAAAGTAAGTTGCCGACTCATGCTGGTACAATTTACTCGATGAAAAAGTATTTGCTGCAACAATGCCGCCATCAGCCAGTATACTTTTTACTTCTGCAAAAAATTCCTTAGTGAGAAGGTGCTCAGGGATATAATCGCCATTAAAGGCATCAAGAATTATCCAATCGTACTTTTGCTTTTTAAGTGCAGCGCGTTTGATAAAAATACGCCCATCTTGCACTTTAGATGTCACATTGTCGGTTTCTACAAAACTAAAATAATCACGGGCGACTTTTATTACTGCAGGGTCAATTTCGACATTTTCGATACTCGCTTCAGGATAAAGCTCATGTATAGTATTAGAGAGTGAGCCACCTCCCAAACCAATGATCAATACATTCTGCGGGTTATCAATAAATAGTAGGCTTGCAAAGGTCATTTTGGTGTAATTAAACACCAGCTTTTTAGGCTTACTTTTATACATACAACTTTGCGTACTTTTACGAGTTTTTTCGTTGAATTTTAAACACAGTAAGTCGCCAGACTTCTCAACTAAGATATTGCGATAAAGCGAGCGCTCTTTATGGATTACTTCAGCCAACCCGCTAAAGGGCGGCGCTATGAGCAAACAAAGTATTAAGACTCTAAACATACAGTACGCTCCTTTGTTTTTATTTGACTAACAGCAATTGCAAGCAAACCAAGCGCGCCTAGTACCGCTGCAAAGGTTTTAATAATGTCGTTAACATCAAAAGCTAGCACCATATAAAAAGAGGTAATAATCGTGCCAAGAGCGCTTCCTAGGGTGCTTACAAAATACAAACCACCGGCAACCTGACCACTTTTTTCATGATCGGTAACCAATAATCGCACTGAATAAGGAGAGATCATGCCCAGTATTGTTGTAGGGATAAAAAACAACGCCGTTGATGCCAGTAACGAGCCATAACGGCTGTCTTCAACATGAGTGAAAATAAAGGTCATAATTGGCTCGGCAAATAGTACAATCGGCACCACCATAATGCTCGCAACAAAGAAAATAAGACCGTATTTAGTTAACGAAGGATTGCGAGTAGAGAGCTTGCCGCCAAGCAAATAACCGATTGATAAGCTCAGCATAAATACAGTGATAATACTGCCCCATATATGCACACTACTACCAAAGTAAGGCGCTAAAATTCGCCCGCCTAAAAGCTCAATTCCCATAATACAAAAGCCGCTACTAAAGGCTAGAAAGTAGATAAGCGCATTGATTTTATTCATTAAACACCCGCTGATTTTGTTGTTATTTTACCCATCTTAACCTGATGCAGTTAAGGATGCCATGACTGTTTTTTAAGCTGTAAAGGCCGTTTACAAAATGATAGCTAATGAATTAAATAGTAAAAAAGGCTAGGTTAAAGCACATATGCTCTGGTATTTTAACGGGAACAAATAAGCAAGGATAAATGCAATGGATCAGCAAGTAACACACATCAATATCGACAACCCTACGACCTTATTTGGCCTCAAAGTTCGCACCAGCAATATAAACGAATTGAGCGGTGAAGGTGCCAAAATTGCAGGCTTATGGCAGCAGTTTTACACAGACATAGCGCCCAAATTAGCGCCATCTAGCCAAGTTTATGGCGTGTACACTCATTATGAATCAGATGTCACAGGGGAGTTTGATGTATTTGCTTGTACTGACCTGCAAGTCACTTTGCCAGAGATAGAACAAACGACACTCGCCACAGGTAACTACCTTCGCTTTAGCGGCAAAGGTGCAATGCCACAAACCGTTATCGATGTTTGGGGTCAAGTTTGGCAGTACTTTAGTAATGAACAGTGCCCGCATATTCGAGCATATAAAACTGACTTTGAGTTTTATAAAAGCAGTGAAGAAGTTGAAGTATTCATTTCGGTTGAATAACACTAAACCCTATTTTTAGTGTAAAGCCCCATTACAAAATAAAGCCGCTTATTGCGGCTTTGTTGTTTGCTTAATTGGCGTATCTCAGCGCTAATTGTTCTGCTTTAGCATAAGCATTAGTCAAAGAGCGTTGGTGTCTTTGGTCGTTAAATTCTTGATACTCACAGGCTATTTCATCAATATGCTGAACACCTAAATACTTACTCAAGGTTTTAATGTGCGGCACTAAATGGCTCATACTCTCGCGTATACCACCGGCCTCAAAGCCAAACTCACCCGTTGAGGTAATAACCAGCAAACGTTTACCAGTTAACAAGGGTTGCAAAGGGAAATCCCCCCGCTGCAAGTCAAAATCAAACGTTTTATTGATCCTAACGATTTGATCAAACCATGCTTTTAATTGCGCAGGCATGCCATAGTTATACATAGGCGTTGATATCACTATGGTATCAGCCTTAATCAACTCATTTATCAATTCATCAGATTCGGCCAGTACTTCTTTTTGCTCTAGCGTTAACTTGTTGGCTGGCGTAAACACAGCAGCAATCCAAGATTGGTTAATAAATGAAGGTGGATTCATCCCAACATCACGGTAAATATACTCAGCTATAGCGTTGTATTTCTGTAAATGATTTACAAATTGTTTAGCAATATTTTTAGAGATTGAGTCGTGGTTAGGGTTTGCATTTTTAGCTGAACGCACACTAGCATCAATGTGTAGCAGAGTAGTCATAGTAAATACCTCATTAGTTAATGTGTTGGTATCATCATTAAATGAGGGCCATTTAACAAACGAGTTATAATTCACCATAAGTAAGTTATACTCATCTATAAATTTAGACGGGTTCAACTATGCATATATCATTACAAGCTTTAAAAGCCTTTGAGTCAGCTGCACGATTAGGTAGCTTTAAAGCAGCCGCCGCTGAACTTGCGATTACGCCTACAGCGGTATCGCACCACATTGCGAACCTAGAAAGCCGCTTAAATACTGACTTATTTCATCGCGAAGTGAGAAAGATTACCTTAACTCCATCAGGCGAGTACCTAAGCCAAAACACAACTAGCGGCTTTAAGCTTATTTTTGCGGCAATTGAACAATTGAGCCAAGCACATAACCAAGTACGCATCACCACAACATCATCTCTAGCAGCCCTAAGATTAATACCCGCTTTAGAAGAGCTAAATAACGAAAAACCGCATTTACAGCTTGATATATCAACCAGTGAAACTTTAGATAAGCAACTGCATACCTTGCCTGTTAGGCTAGGAAATAGTGAGGAAGTAAACAAAGCAGATATCATCAAATATGAGCGCTTTGATATGTTTGCGGCAAACGCGCAACAAAGCGCCCCTTGGCTTGATAAACAGGTTACTTTATACACCAGCCAATGGAAAAATAATGCCCTACCAGCCCCACCATTAACGCAGTGGCTCAAAGTAAATAACCTAAGTGATTCATGTTTCAAGGTAAAAACATTCGATCAAGAACTGTTTGGTATAAATCAGGTGCTAGCCAATAAAGGTGTGGTGTTTTGCTCAAAAACCTTAGTGCAACCTTACCTAGATGCAGGGTTACTAACATCGTTTAATAGCCAAGATGTTGAATCAAAACTGTGTTACTACATTCCCGAAAAATCTCGCTTCGAAACAGCAACACATAACGTTGTGATTGAATGGCTTGAGCGCTTACTGAATTAATGATGTACAAATAACCATCATTTAAGTTACTGTGGTTTTGTTACTTTTAGTCACCAATAAGGATGTTGTTGTGTATAAATTACTACTCTTTGCCAGCTTATCTCTCGCTGTTTTTTCTACTAGCGCAGCGAAAATTATCGACAATGAACGCGTCACAAAAGAAACAGACTGCTTCACAGGCATCTTTGCTGACTATGATTCGTGGCACCAATTTATAGCGCAAAAGAATAAACGCAAAGCTAAAAACGAAGAAGCATACTTAAAGCGCATAAAAGCCTTTGAAGAAATCTTTCCACAAAGTATGTTCGATAACTTTAAAGCGAATTTAACCTGCCATATTTTTAAATATCAGGTCGATAATGTTGAGGTGCTTGGATATATCATCAAACCTAAAGTCACCAAGAATAAGCTCCCAGTATTAATTTATAACCGCGGCGGTAACGGTAATTTTGGCAATGTTTATTTTGCTGCAATGATGCGCAATTTATTTCCTTTAGCGGAGCAAGGCTTTGTGGTTATCGGCAGCCAATACCGCGGTACATTAACTAAAAATGATGATTTAGATGAGTTTGGTGGCAAAGATGTTAATGACGTACTTGCGCTTATTGATTTTATTCCGCACATAGCAAGTGCAGATAAAAACCGCATTGGCATGTTAGGAGTAAGTAGAGGCGGCATGCAAACCCACCTTGCGATGCAACACACAAACAAGATTAAAGCCATTGCAACCATTGCGGGGCCGACCGATTTAGTCAAAGAGCTTACGTTTAGACCTAACATGGAAAAAAACGTGTATGTGCGCCGTATCCCCAATTATAAAGAAAACAAACAAGCAGAGCTTGAAGCACGCTCTGTTATGAACTGGGTTGATAAGCTATCGCCTAAAGTGCCCATATTACTTATTCATGGCAGTGACGATAAACGAGTATCGGTCGAGAACTCAATTCAATTTGCCAAAGCGCTAGAAGCGCATCATATACCCCATAAACTCGTGGTGTATGACGGTGACAACCACTTTTTAATGGACCATAAAGAACAACTGGAAACAGAGCTAGTTGATTGGTTTAACAGCTATTTGTAACTTTGTTTTGAAACTAAAAAGGGCCAAACAAGGCCCTGTTTAATCATTACTTAGCCATATCAAAATGATTAAACGCCCCATCTAGCGCACTGCGAACGGATTGCTCTGCGTTTTGTTCATGGTCAGCTCCTTTGTTGATGTGGTGCTGCCAGGTAAGGTCGTTTGGTGCATGCTTTTGAAGAGCATTCACTAAGCCATTAAATGCACCGGTTATGATTGGATTCTCATCACCACCTAATGTGACATAAAAATAGTGAGTGCTGCCTGCTGTATTAGGTAAGCTTTTACTGAACTGTTTTACGACAACATTATCGTCATACCAAGCCGCAGGGCTAAAAGCAAAGTATGCATTAAATAACTCTGGTTTAGTAACCATGGTATATAACACAAAGCTACCTCCCGCCGAAAAACCTGTTAATGTGCGCTCCCCGCTAATACGGTACTCTCCCTCTAAATAGGGTATTAGCTCTGTTTCAATAAACTTTAAAAACACATCAGCTTTACCAAATATTTCTCGTTGATTTTGATTAATTGGGCGACCTTCTATCGCCACATCCTTACGGGCGTAAGGTGGCACTAAATCACGATTTCGTGTGTCATGCCAAAACAGGTTCGGGATGGCCACGAGAATAACCTCATGCTTGTCATCAGTGCTTTCAAGAAAACTTAAAGCGTCATCCCAAGTATCAAGGTTAAAATTGCCGTCAGTTTTAATTATGAGCGGATAAGCTTTGTTAGGGTTGTAGTTTTTGGGCAAGCGAATGAAAACTCGGCGCATTTCTGAAAGCGCATTCGACTTGATATCTATATCAATAAAGCGTGAACTATAGTGCTGTTGGTATTTCATCGCGATATACAAGCCTGTAGCTAACAAAACAAATGTAATAAGCCAAGCTAGATACTGAAATCTAAATTTTAGTAATGCCATTTTGTATCCTTAATCAATAACTTAATGACACTACTTCAATTATAAATATTAGTTAATAAGACAATTGTAACAGGGTATTAGTTAGCCTCTTTCACCGACTTAACTGTGATACAAGATATTCATTACACACTTCGCTCGATAATCCAATAGCTCGCAGCCGCCATTGCCAGCACTGATAATTTGCTTCAAACATTTGATAGTTTTCATCTAATCGCTTTCTTTGTGTAACGGGGGTTTACAGTTTGCATAAAAAAACCGCAGCTTAACGTCTAAGCTGCGGTTTTTAACTAAAGCATATTTACTTATTGAGTAGATGCTTTTCGAAGAAGTTAGCCATCATAGTGTGATAGTGCAGGGTAGTGCCATCACCTTCACGTAGACTGTGAGAACGGTTCGGGTAAGAGAAAAACTCGAACTGTTTATTGTGCTTAACTAATTCGTTAATTAAACGCTCTGAACCTTGGTAGTGTACGTTATCATCTCCGGTACCGTGGATGAGTAGCAACTTACCTTGCAGGTCTTTTGCAAAGGTGAGCGGAGAGGTGTTGTCGTAACTTTCAGGATCGGTATTTGGGTTCCCCGCATAGCGCTCTTGATAGATGGTATCGTACAAGCGAATATCAGGCACTGGTGCTGAGGCAATACCCACTTTATATTTTTCACCATGGCGGAATAACAAATTAAGTGTTGAACTACCGCCACCTGAGTGACCCCATACACCAACACGGTCGGTATCAATGACATCCCAACGTTTTGCCATTGCATCAAGGGCGTCAACTTGGTCACGCACGGTAATAGAGCCTATTTTTTTGTAGATAGACTTACGCCAATCTCTGCCTTTTGGTGCGCGCGTGCCGCGGTTATCAACAGAGGCAACAATAAAGCCTTGCTGAGTTAAATACGACTTGTATAAGTAACTGTCGCCTTCCCAGCGGTCTTGAACTGTTGAGCCCCATGGCTCACCGTAAACATAAAAGACGATTGGGTATTTTTTGCTTTTATCCATATTAGCTGGGAACATGATGTAGCCATCAAGCTCAACACCATCACGGGCATTAACTTTAAAGAACTCGTGAGTCGGTAATTGTTCAGTCGCTAATTTCTCTTTTAATGCTTTGTTCTCAACTAAGGTTTTCACATTACTGTGATCGCTTACTTTGATGATCTCTTTCATTGGTGGGGTGCCAAACTTAGAGAAGGTATGCATCGCCCAAGAGGTGTCTTTAGACATGTAATAGCTGTTTGAACCATCAAATGACTCAGGCGTTACGCGCACCGGTTTAGAGCTGCCATCAAGCGAGGTACGGAATAAATAACGTTGGCCTGGATCATCCGGTGATGCAGTAAAGTACATAACGTTTTTATCTTCGTTGAGCGCTAGCATATCAATGATGTCGTACTCGCCCGGTGTTAAATCAACAACCGTTTTACCATCGCGAGATACACGGTATAGATGACGCCAACCATCACGCTCACTGTGCCAAATAAAGAACTTACCGTCTTTTGACCAGTTTGCTTTATAAAACCACTCAATAAAGGCATCGTCTTTATCTTCAAGAATTTTAGTCAGCTGTTGTTTTTGCCAGTCGAATAACCAAACCTTGTTGTGGCTTTGCGGGCGGTTAAGATCTTGGATCATCAAAGATTCACCAGTACCTGCCCAGCTAATACGTGGGATATAACGATCGCGATTATCGCCACCTAGTTCAGCCCAACGGGTTTTCTTGTCGCTAAGACTAACCACACCCACTTTAACCGCAGAGTTCATCTCGCCGGCTTTTGGATACGGAAATTCTTTAAGGGTAGGGTAGAGATCATCAGTGTTATTGATCATGGTGAAGTATTTCACGCCACTAGTATCAAGCTGCCAATAGGCAATTGATTTGTTGTCTGGACTCCAGCGGAAACCATCACGAATGGTAAATTCTTCTTCGTAAACCCAGTCAAAATTACCATTAACAATGGTGTCGTTACCGTCAGTGGTTAAAGCAGTCACAGCCTTGCTGCCGACTTTTTCCATGTAGATGTTGTTATCACGCACGTAAGCTACTTTCGAGCTATCAGGTGAGAACTTAGCAAACATCAGCTTTTTCGCTTCGATGTTTTCACCACCTAACTGATATAGCGAATCAGTTTCGAGGTTTAAAAGCCAAAAATCACCACGGCTACGTGAGCGCCACACTTGCTCGCCATTGGTAAAAACCATCAGCCATTTACCATCTTTAGACCATTGGTAGCTTTCAACGGTGAGTGGCTCTTTATCACCTTTGGGAATTAATTTTTCGTAGCTAACAAGTACCTTACGACCCGTGCCATCGGCGTTATAAAACACAATATCATTGCCTTTTACGCCGTGCTCATCGTCTTTAGCTTTGTCGTCTTGGTTGTTTTTATCGCTTTCGCGCTCTTCAAGTACCGTATAACCAGTACCATCATCGAGCCACGTAAAATAGGTGCTACGCTCAGCTTTAAAGTCTTTTTCTTTATAAATTTGTTCAAGCGAGAGCGGATTAGCCGTTGCGTTCACTGTTGCTGATGGCGTGCTCGCTTGCTCAGTACTTGAGCATGCTTGCAAACCTAAACCCGCAACCACAGCAAACGCAAGGGTTGATGTTTTTATTAAGTTCATTTTGTTGTTCCTAGGTTTTAACTTACCTAGCGTACCAAATTAGACGAATAAAATCTGAGCTTTTATCGTGTTATCAGGGGGGTTGAACTTAAACTCAATCGTCCCACAAGAACATACTGGCTTGCTTGTTGGCAATACGTAGTTCGTAGATATCACTACAAGGGCGCATCGCCGCACCATAGCAAACATGTAACGGCAATAAGTGCTCTTCACGAGGGTGACTAAAACGCGCCGCAGGGGCCATTTGCCACTCTAATAACTTAGCTTGTCGCTGCTGCTCACTCAGCTCAGTATTGCCACAGACATCGACTAACCATTGCTCAAAAGCCATATTTTGCGCTTTAATTTCAGCTGTTTCAGGCGTAAAAAATGCGCGCATATTATGAAAAGTAAAGCCAGAACCAATGATCAATAAATTATCGTAATCAAGCTGTTGTAAAGCCTCACCTATCGCTAGGTGTAAGCTTGGCTCAAGGCTTGGATGTAACGACAATTGCACACAAGGTATATCTGCTTCTGGATACATAATCTTCAAAGGCACATACATACCGTGATCAAAGCCACGAGATGGGTTTAAAGTGCTATCGATATTAGCCTTTGCCAATGCTTGATGTACTTTTTCGGCAAGGGCTGGTTCGCCAGGGCTTGGGTACTCAATACTGTAAGCAGGCTCAGGAAAACCATAGTAATCATAAATTAGCTCTGGAGCAGCGCTCGAAGTGATGCTAATAGGGTTTGCTTCCCAATGCGCACTCACCATCAAAATAGCTGACGGCTTTTGAATTTTTGCAGCAATAGACTGCAAACAAGTAACCATATCAGCATGACTTGGATCGCCAAGTAAAGGCATAGGACCGCCGCCATGAGAAACAAAGAAAACGCGTGGCTTTTGCATAAATGTGCTCCTTAAATACGCTTATCACTATAGTGCACGCACAGAGATACAATAACCAGCCACAAAAACGCACAATTAGGGTGTGAATTTACACATCATTAGTTTGTAAGCACTAACTTAGACTCCAAGCTACGTTCATGGCAGGGACTTGCCCTCTTAAGCCACCTTCGAGAGGCTCTTTACACAGTAATGTTAGTTGATAAAAAGCATCGTAGTGCTGATGTAGCTCATCGGCTACCACACTAAACGGCGGGCCCGAAAACTCACTTTGCTGATACTCAAATACCACCACTAACTGCTTTGCCCTATTGGTCAACTCTAGTAAATGTTGGGTATATCGAATACGCATCGGCTTTGGCAGCGCAACTAAAGCGGCACGGTCATAAACCGCGTTGATAGTGCCAAGTTCATTCGCGGTAAGCGCAAAAATATCACCTACCCAAACGGTTAGATTTGCACCTTGGTAACGTAATAGTTCGCCATGTTGGCTAATTTCGGGTTCTAGCTTTAACTCATCAAATAACTGCTTAATGGCAATTTCACTAAGCTCAGCCCCTACAACACGCATACCTTGCGCTAGCAAATAATGAATGTCGTGAGTTTTTCCGCACAGTGGTACAAAAACAGTATCGCCTTGTTGTAAATTTAAGTTAGTAAAATACTGATCTAGATAACGGTTAACGTCTCCCTCGTGAAAACCTATTTCGTTATTTTCCCAACGTTGATGCCAATGCGTTGCGTCCATTAGTTGCTCCTAAAATGTTTCAATAAAAACATGATAACTAATTACAAAAGTGATAAAAATAGCAAGATAAACAAACTATGATTGCATAAATGAGAACATGATTGACGATATCGCTCTATTCATACAGATTGTTAAACAAGGAGGCCTGAGTAGCGCAGCTGAAAGTTTGTCGCTACCTACCGCGACAGTATCAAGACGCTTACAACGACTTGAGCAACGCCTAGGGGAGCAGCTATTAAACCGCTCAGCAAGGCAATGCACGTTAACGCAAGCAGGGGAGGTGTATTTTCAAAGTTATGTTGAATTAATTGAGCAATTTGAACAAACCCATCGCCAGCTTAATGAGCAAAAAGCACAATTGTCAGGAAAGCTTAAAGTTTTAGCACCTCTGAATATTAGTCATGGTTTCTTAAAGCCAATGTGGCTCGCATTTACTAAACAGTACCCCGATATTCAACTTGAGCTGCTACTTAATAATCAACTTGAGGATCTGAGTAAAAGCCAAGCTGATATAGCGATAAGAGTAGGGCCACAGGCCGATTCTATGCTTCATCAAAAAAAGTTAGGCAGTGTTGATACTTTATTTGTAAGCACTAAAGCATACCTTGATTCGGCACCTGCCTTAGAAGAGCCAGCTGATTTAAAACAGCATAGGTTAATTGGCACCACACTAAGAAGTAAATGGCAGTTGACCAATACACAAACGAATGCAACTTATAACCATATGTGCCGATTTGCGAGCACTTTTAACGACACTGGATTTGTAAAATACTTAGTTTGTGATGAGCAAGGTATCGCTTTGTTACCTCGGTTTGAGGTAATAGATGAATTAAAATCTCAGCAACTAGTTCAAGTATTGCCACACTGGCGAGGCGAAAACCGCGACATTTATGCGATTTGGCCAAGCGCACGTTTACTGAGTAAAAAGGCTGCCTGTTTAAAACAGTTTATAACCGACTACATTGCTGAAAAATTATAAAGTCTGCCATTGATATTCCATCTGTTTGGCAGTCAACAAGGCGTGTTCGTAGCTAATAAACTCAGCGACTAAAGCCAAGCTCATATCAATGCCAGCAGAAATACCACCTGAGCAGGTAAACTTACCATCAGTGACCCAACGAGTATCTGCAATCACGTTTAGATCAGAAAACATAGCAGCCAGCTCAGGTTGATCTTGCCAATGTGTCGTGACATTTTTACCACTTAAAAGCCCCGTTTTAGCAAGCAAAAACGCCCCCGTACAAACACTCGCAACACGCTTGGTGTTAGTGGCTGTATTTTTTAACCAAGCAATAACCTCTGCTTTTTCTAGCTCTCGTGTATGATCACCTCCAACCACAACAAGTAGATCAAGCAAAGGGCAGTCAGCAAAGCTGTAATGGGGGTTTACACTATAACCACCGCGGGCAAGTACAGGCCTATCATTTTCAGCAATTAAACTCACTTGCCAGTCATTATCCGCTAGACGCCTGGCAGTACTAAACACCTCAAATGGGCCTGAGAAATCGAGTACTTCAGCATCATCATAAATGTAAATTCCAATATTCATACAATTGTTCCTAATAACTGGATTTATTTCTCAAGCAAAAAATCGTACTATGCGATTTTCGCAGTCCGTTAATAACATATTATTAAACTGAGCGCGGTATAGAAACAAAACTTTAAGGCATTGTTAATGCGTTTATTATTATTACTGACAGTATTGCTTGTTGGCTGTAAAACAACAGAGCATGCAGTGAATGAAATCAGTGAGATATCGCCGGGCACAATTTACTACAAAGGCGAAACTTCCAAAAAAAGTGTCGAAGAGTTTGAAAAACTATTAGTTAGTAGCCGTAACCAAATAGATACCTTAGTGATCAATAGTGAAGGCGGCGACGTTATGGCCGGCCTACATTTAGGTGGCTTAGTGCATGAGTATCAACTCAATGTTGTGGTACGCGAGCTTTGTGCATCGTCTTGCGCTAATTATGTACTTACCGCAAGTCCACATGTGCTTGTTGAAGAGCAAGCCGTTATAGGCTGGCATGGCGGCTCATTACAGCCACTATACGTGCCTATGGAACAGCCTCCTGAAGTTGCTAGCTATATTGCAAAATGGCAAACCGCAGAGCGACAATTTTTCGATATCATCAATGTTGAACAAGCCGTTACTATCATAGGGATGATGCCAGGCATTACCGAGAAACGTGATTCAGCTATGTATAGTTACGATGCCCAAACTCTAAAACGTTTGGGGTTACATATAGAGTTTGCAGGTGCGCAAACGGGGATGTCAGCAAGTGGCGAAAAAGTAGCGCAAGTATTCGAACTTGAGGAGTCTGTTCTTAACCACTTTTTAATGCTCAACGATATTGTTTCAGCAGAACTAATTAACTAATACCAATCCGCTTAATTAAGCTAATTGGTATAACAAAAAAGCCAACATCATGTTGGCTTTTTTGTATCCTATTTAATCTAACTCTAATTGGGCTTTTTCAACACTTTCCGCGGGTAATTCTTTTTGAACAGAAACCCCTAATTCTTTGAACTCAGAGGCTTGCTTAATTAAGTTTCCTTTACCACGGTACAGCTGAGAAAACGCTTTATCGTAGCTTTCTTTGGCGCGGTCTAATTGCTTACCAACCCCTTCCATACTGG
Source organism: Pseudoalteromonas sp. Ps84H-4 (assembly GCF_024124645.1). Taxonomy (NCBI): domain Bacteria; kingdom Pseudomonadati; phylum Pseudomonadota; class Gammaproteobacteria; order Alteromonadales; family Pseudoalteromonadaceae; genus Pseudoalteromonas; species Pseudoalteromonas sp. Ps84H-4. Next base: position 46,163 of record NZ_JAMXSK010000009.1, read on the forward strand.
TTAGAAAACCATTGAGCTTGTTGTAAAAACGCTCTGCTCGGGCGGCTAGCTCTTTTGAGTATTTAGTTTGCTCTTCAAAACGCCACAGTTGTTTTACGATGTTCAAACTGGTTAATAACGTCGTTGGTGTTGCAACTAAGATATTTTTTTCGATAGCCTGCTGATATATATCACTTTGGTATTTAAGTGCTTCAACAAAAGCCGACTCTATCGGTACAAACATGATCACCACTTCAGGTGAGTTAATACCGGGTAGCCTATCGTAGGCTTTGCTTGCTAACTCGTTAATACGTGATTGCACCGCCGCTACATGCTCTTTAATCGCTTGCTGTGCTTCAAGCTCGGTATCGGCGTTTACATAGCGTGTATACGCGTTTAAAGAGGTTTTAGCATCAATAACTAAATGGCGTTGCTGGGGTAAATACACCACAACATCTGGGCGTAGACGACCATCTTCAGTGTTAAACGACACTTCACGTTGATAGTCTACCCCAGCACGCAGTCCGGCGCTGTCGAGTACATTTTCAAGCATTAACTCTCCCCAATTACCTTGGGTTTTCTTTTGTCCTTGTAGTGCTGTACTCAGCCTATCTGCTTGCTCAGTAATAGCTTGGCTTTTAGCCTGTAAATGCAATAACTCTGTTTTTAGCGCAGCACGTTGTTTAAGATCTTCAACGTGGATCAATTCCATCTTATCGCGAAAGCCTTTTAGCTCACCTTGAACCGGTTTTAATAGTTGTTCGATGCTTTCTTGGTTTAGAGTTTTAAAACGCTGAGACTTCTCTTCAAGGATTTGGTTAGCGAGGTTTTCAAACTCTTTTTTGAGTTGCTCTTTGCTCTCTTTGATATGACTAAGCTGCTCTTTAAAGTGCAGCTCTTTTTGCTCTATCGTGCTGCGTAAGGTACTTAATTCAACATCTCGCTGATTAAGAGCCGCTTTAGTCTCAGTGAGTTCGGCTTCAACTCTACGCCAAAATTGGTTGTATTGTTGCGCTTGTTTTTCTTGTTCTACAAAACGGGTTTTAAAATGTTGCGATTCATCACGCTGTTCAGCGTAATCTTGCTGTAACTGTGAAAGCGAAAGTTGGCTTTCTTGCAGTTGCAGCTGCTTTTGCTCTAGATTGCTTTGCTGAATTTGATAGCTATTTTGCAGCTCGGTTAACTGATTTTTTAAGCGACTTTTTTGCAAGGCAAAAATAACACCACTTGCAACTGCACCTACAGCACCACCAAGTACCACACTTTGCCAATTAATCTGTGCAATTAGCTCTGTAATCATAACGAAAACTCAATAACTTGAAGACACATCATCATAACGAATTAGTACTCGGCAGAGTAGGGGAGCAAGCATAAAAAAAGCCAGCTCAAGGTGAGCTGGCTCTAACATTACTAAAATTTAGTAACCAAATGGGAAATCAACATAATGCTTATGTAAACTGCAATTTAACAACAAGCATAATAATAGACGCCCTAAAATTTGATTAGTTCAAAAAAACTTTCAAAAAATTTAATTTTTTATCAGAGCAAGCATTTGATCTTCATCAAACTGAGTGAAACTCATTGATTTTTCAGTGAATAATGCATCAACAAGTGCTTGCTTATGCTGCTGCATTTTAAATACTTTTTGTTCAATTGAGTTGGCCATAATTAATTTATAAACAAACACAGGGTTAGTTTGGCCAATTCGATAGGCTCTATCTGTTGCTTGTTTTTCTACGGCAGGGTTCCACCAAGGATCAAAGTGAATCACTGTATCGGCCTGAGTTAAGTTCAAACCGGTTCCTCCGGCCTTTAAACTAATTAAGAATACAGAGGTATCACCCTGGGTAAACTCTGCAATTACTTTATCGCGATGGCGCGTTTGACCTGTGAGCATACTAAAGCTGATACCCAATTCATTTAATCGTTCAGCAATGACATCAAGCGCCATGGTAAATTGACTAAATATAATCACCTTACGACCTTCACTGAGCATAATTGGTAAATGCTTAGACAACCAATCAAGCTTGGCGCTGCCAGCTTGAGAGCTTGGATCAATCAGTTTTGGATGACAACAAATCTGGCGTAATTTTAATAACGCATCTAAAAACGCAAGTTTACTCTTTTGCACACCTTGCTGAGCAAATAAATCGACAAGCTTTTGCTCAAGAGATTCTGTAATTCCTGTATAGAGTTCTTTTTGTTTTGCCTCAAACTCAAACTCTTTAATTAGCTCAGTTTTTTCTGGTAGCTCTTGAGTAACCTGTGCTTTAGTGCGGCGTAAGATGAATGGCATGATCAAAGACTTCAATTCTTCAGCACGCTGTACATCGTTATCACGCTCAATCGGCGTCTGGAAATAATCTTTGTAATGAGCTTGTGAGCCAAGTAAAGAAGGCATGGCAAAATCAAGTAAGGACTTAAGCTCAAAGAGGTTGTTTTCGATAGGTGTGCCACTTAAACATAACTTAAAGTCAGCATTAAGTCGTTTAACTAAGCGCGAAACCTGCGCAGCATCATTTTTAATGTATTGCGCTTCATCAAGAATAATATTTTCAAAATACAGCGGTGAATAAAAAGCGATATCACGTTTAAGTAAAGGGTAGGTCGTTAAAATACAATCTGCCTGTGATAACTGCTGCAATTGCTCGCTGCGAGCAGCACCAAACACGGTAGTAATTTTAAGATGGCTGGCAAACTTATTAATTTCACTTTGCCAGTTTCCAACCAAACTGGTAGGGCAAATAATTAAAGTTGGCCCTGCCTGAGGTAATTGCTTTGCGTTTGCCAAAAAGGCAATAACTTGAAGGGTTTTTCCTAGCCCCATGTCATCAGCTAAAATACCACCTAGTTGGTGTCGTTTTAAAAAGTTAAGCCAATCAACACCATGTTGTTGATACTCACGCAATTGCACCCCCTGGTTTAAGCCTTGAATATCGGACTTTTTAATTAACTGTTGCGAATGACTTAATTCCGCTAAATAGGCATCAAGCGTATCATCAACAATATTCACTTTAATGGCTGTCTGCTCTATTAATTGTGGTAAAAATGACAGCGGCATTAAAATTTCATCACGTGTTTTTATGTGTTCAAAACGTTCACGGTATTCATTTAGTTGCGCTATGGCAGCTTTATTAATAACAGCGAAACGCTTGCCTACATTAAAATAGAAGAACTGCTCACTTTGCCTGTTAAGCGATTGAAAGTTTTTATCATCAGTAGTGAAAAGCTGCTGCGTCTTAACACCAGAGATCACTATTTTACTAACTATTTGGTGACCTTTGCCGCGTTGTACTTGAAGTGAAAGTTGCTTTAAAGCTTTACCTACATTTAGATCGTCGTTAATTTTCCAACCGCGTTTTGACAAGTTTGGAATAATTTCAAACTTTAACCAGTGTTCATGTATAACTGATTGTTTATTAAATATAAAATCAGTTTGTAAAGCCCCTTTACAAAGCTCAAAACCAAGGTTAATTAATTCATTTACAACGGTATTCTCGAATGATTGATTAATAATCTCTGCAGGAGCTTGGCTTAAATCATACAAAGAACGTTGGTAATTAAACTTAAGTGATAACCGAATAGTTCCTTCATCATTATTTAAGCTAATGACAGGAAAAACACTACGCGCATTACAAATTTTATTCTCTTTGTACGCATGAGGGATTACCCCTTCACCAAAATTATCACTGAGCTGCTGATAGACTCGATCAAAGTTTTCACTATGTATTGCAGGCATATTTGTTAGTAAGGCAATTTCATCAGCAGTTAAAGGTGTTCTGATGCGACCAACTTTTAGCTTGTCAGGGTCAAGGTAAGTAGGCGGTGTTGTTTTTAATAATAACCAATTATCTTGACCTGCGAGTGTCATGCTCAATGAGGTTAGATCTTTATTTTGTTTCCAATCAAACTCTAGAGCTTGCATGGTATCTGCTTTAATAGCTTGGCGAGAACGACCTAAGAATAGACGCTGTGTGGCAATAAGTTGTTGCAGGGCCGCAAACCCCCATTGACCTTTAAGCTCTAACTTACCAAGGGCATTTTGCGAGCGGATCCAACTATAAAGTCGAAAGTCAGACTCTAGTAAATCTGTTGGTGTAACAAAGCTATTTAATTGTTGTTCAGTAAGATTGCGGCCAAGGGTATAGTTATGCTCGGGATCGAAATTAGCTATTTTAGGCGTTAATGTTACAACCGATTTTTCAACATCTAAAACAAAAAGTAGAACTTGTTTGGCTGTATCATTCGATGCTTGCTTTAATGTTTTAAGCTCACTAAACCAATCATTAATAATATAATCTTCGCCATAATTGCCTGAATGTTCAATTTTTAACTTAAGTAAAACTGCAGCGATGTGGCGACATTTGGTTTTTGAACCACATGTACAGTGTGAATCGACCGAAAAACCAGTTGGTAATTTACTGATCTCAATATGCTGGGTAAATGTATTTCCTTCATTACCAAACATAGATGCATCTATAACACTAAAATCACTATTGTGTTCTAACCAGTTGATTTGACCGTTCTGGTGATACTCTTTAGCTTTACTTAACACATGCGGCTTAAATAGCTGTTTGATGAATCGTTCAGAAAGAGGAAACTGGGTTTCTTGCTCTTGTTTGATTTCCTCAAAGATAGCTAATAAGTCATTTTTGGATAAGTTAGCAGACATAAAGTTTTTGGCAGTAAAAACAAAAAATAATTCTGCCAGTATATGATCTATCGGCGATGAGCTAAAGCACTAATAAGCCATTTTGGACTGGTTGGAGCTGATAAGTTGGTAAAAAAGTGTTTTATAAAACAGCAAATCGACTTAAAACACAAAAAGCTGATTTAACAAACAGCAATCGCACAAGTTATGAACAACTTATAAACAACGAAGGGGCTTTACAGATCACTTTTTTACTAAGATATGAAAGGAAAACCAAAAAAGAGCTGTAAAGGGGTTATAAGTTAGTAAAATAGTGATCTGAGAGGGTGGGATCTTATGATTATTGCCAAATGAGATCATTATTTTACTAACTAGATAGGAGAACAGATCACGCTTTTACTAACATAAAAAGCGTGATAGATCGTTATTTTACTAACTAATTAAAGCTATTTAATAGCTTTGTCAATTGCTCTAAGCGTTTGTCAGTCATAACTTTATTATCTATTTTCACAGATAGATCACCGCTTTTAATGTTGCGCTGTACAACAACAAATTCACTATCAAGTATTGCTTCACGGCGACTAGTCGACACTGGCTCTGCAGTTAAGCGTTTAGTGATAGCTAAAGCGCGTTTGTCATCACTGCTAATAGCCGCAAGCTCAGCATCAGAACTGATTTCGTCAACAAGCTGAGTAAACGCTTGCTCATCTCGCTCTTTAGCTGCTATGAGCTTTTTAGCGACCTCACGACCTACGTGATTTGCAGTAGGGTAAAGGCTTAAAACCGTTGCTGGAAGATTCTCATAAGCTTTGATTGCATCAGCAATTGCAGTGTGAGACACGCCTTCAATAGCAGCAATTTCACGATAAGAGCCTTTTTTACCTTCAGCAATAAGCTCATCACGGGTCTGTTGATATGCTTGACCAAGCTCCCATAAACTCGGGGCAATGTATTGATCTGAAGAAACGGCAAGAATTTTTGCGTCTTGATCTGTAAAGTCTGCAGAGCTTAATACTAAGTAATCAGAATTACTTAAAATACAGGCTTTACGACGACGTGAGCCTGCTAATACAAGCATTTCGTCACCTTTATCCCAACATAGGGCAGGGTGCTGGTTACGACCGTCTTCAGCAATTGCAGGTAGAATATCGGCAACTGACTTTTCGTTTAGAAGTGATTGTACTCGGCGGTTTTTACCGTATACCTTTGTTTTAGCTTCAATTTCAGAGCTAGGGATCACTTTACATACCAACGTGATTTGACGGGTAGGATCACTTGGAGCAGGCATACTGATAACATCACCGGCAGATGCTTTTTCAAGCAATGCATCTAAACTGCTACTTTCAATAGAGGTTGAAAAAGGATCTAAGCTGGTATCATTTTTACGTTTTTTAGCCATCTTTATTATTAACCTTACTTAGCTGTATTTAGTGTTGATTGAGTTGATTGCCAGTTAGATCTGATCAACATTTCAAGTTCATCAACCACATCTTTGATATTTTCTTGAGCACGTAATAGTGACTCGCGACTTGCTAAGCTGTCAGAAGTCTTTTGATCAAAAATGGTATTAAATGATGATGAGCTGGCTGTTATAGCAGAACTATGATTTATAGGGTAACTCATTACTTGACGACCAAACGCACTACGTACATCTTTTACGATATCACGCTGTGAGTGATTGCCTTTCACATAGTTAGTAACTAAGAACTGCATAAAATCCCATCCCTCGTGACCAAGGGCTGCAACAGTATGGTATATCTCACCTAATCGTTTTAAATATTTATTGTTGGCATCAAAGTCAACTGCTTCTGGATGGACAGGAATAAGCATTGATGTAGAAGCCATTAATGCATTATAAAACATAAAGTTAAGAGAAGGAGCGGTGTCAATTAGAATGATATCAAATTGATCTTTTACTGGCTCAATAACTTTCTCTAATAACTTGTGGTAATGACGCGTTTTATCGTAGCTTGAGCTGTCTTTTAGTAAAGTAGCTGTTTCATGCTCAAAATAAAAATCATCCATACCTGAAGGTAAGATACGGATATTAGGAATATGAGTAGGTAGAAATGCACTTGTAACTAATTCATCCCACGTTTCATTATCTTCAAGTTCAATACAATCACGCATTAAGTCACCTACAGTGATTGGATCAGGTTCACTTGGTGGGAAAAAGCTTGAAGATGAACCTTGTGGGTCAAGGTCAATGATACCAATGCGATAACGTTTAATATTGGTGGTAGCCAGAGCTGCGGCTATATTAACCATACTAGTTGTTTTACCACATCCACCTTTTAGTGAATTAATAACAATAACTTGTAATTTATCATCTAGAGTTCGGTGATCTGGCTTGATATCCATGATATCTGCCATAGCAAAAATATTAACTAACGTATAAGCATAGTGACCATTTGCGCCACGTTTGATATTCAATTCATCAAAGTCACCATTGTCATGGCGTCTTTTAAGGGTGCGATTATTACAACCTAGTAGATCAGCAGCGGCTTTTTGAGTGTAAGTGCGAAGTTCTTTTTCTTCAGACTTAAGATGGGCACGGTAATGTTGAATACGTCCTTCTAGCGATTTTTCAGCAACTTCTGCTGTCGCTTTTAGTAACCTATAAGTGGCTAGCGCATTATTATTGATAGACATACTTTCTTCCTCAAAGTTATGCTTTAAGTATAATGTCCATTCAAATTGCTGTAAACAAGTATTTAAGACGACATGCCTTTTATTAATAAGACATTTAATAAAAATTTGTAACTTTACTTATGCTAAGTATAAATAAGTAAGTTTAATATCGGTTAAATATATAGGTATATAAGGTTAAGATGCTAAAATAGTGTAATATCTAGCTGATTTGATTGAATATTTAATTAAATAGCAGATCATAGTTTTACTTGGTTAAGATCAGATCTCTTATTACTCACAGATCAGCTTATTACTAAGTAAAAAATGGGCTTTTTAGTTATGCACAGCTTAATCACTAAATTACTCACAATTATGTCTGTGTAGATCAAAATTTTACTAACTAAATTAGAAAGTTATACACTGGTACCCAGGTAAAATTAAGCATTTAGTTAGTATGGATCTGATCTATAGTTGGTACAGATCAGATCTATGCTAACTTAAACTTGGTTTATCCACATGCGATTTTAAAAATAGAGATTTATGTCGTGTAAATAAGCCTTAAAAAGTAGATTCACCGGACATAAATTGAACTGAGTTAGTAAAATCGCCACCTATGAACTATAACTTAGTAAAAATCTGATCTGAAAATTAGCAATTACGAGAGAGTTAGTATAAATCTGATCCTAAGAAATTAATTGAGATCGGATCAAGTTTTTACTAACTTAAACATTTAACTTTTTAAGTTTTATGTGTTGTTATTAACTGTCGAAGAAAAATTGGAAATAAGAACAATGAGCCGAAAGGTCAACATCTCGGTAGATAACTTACCCGACACATTACGCGGGCAGATCCACGGGGTGGAAAGTGCAATAGATAATGAAAGTCTAGCACTATTTACAGACAACAAAGATGTGCGCGTTTCAATTGAAAATGCTGCTCATGGTTTGAGAGCTTACTCAAATACATTTAATCATTATGATTTATGGGGACGTTTTGTCCGTTCTGGTCATAAAAAGCTTCCGGTTGAAGAAGCACCAAAGAAAACAATCGTCACACGCAGAATCTCTGAAAAAGTAGACGGCATTCTTTATGATGGCGAAATAAAAATTACACCTGCGGTAGTAAGCACTCGTAAAGATGGTGAAGATGTTGAATATCTTGTTTGGCCATCTGACCGAGAAGAAAAAGTCGAGCGAGCTCTGATCCGTTTAGCTTCTAAAGGTAAAATTGTAAAAATTAATTTTAAATCGGGTATTCAATACGCGGTTGTTTTTTCAATGAATGAATTGGCGCAAGAGCTGAAAGCTGTTGGCCAGTCGATGCCATATCCTCAAATTAAAGAATCTTTAGAAGCATTACAAGGTTCTAAACTTTCATTTAGATACTCAGCAACCGACACCCGCAATTCTGATATTGATGATTCATTTTACGAATCGAATATGAACTTTTTATCGTCACTGCACTTTAGTGGCAAGAAAGGTCAAGGTGGTAACGTAAAATGTGTTGCATGTTTAAATGCGTTCGTACATAACATGATCGATAATCTTGAATATAAAGGTTATTACTTTAATAGTGCACAAGAATTAAAGCGTGGTTTATCACGTTGGATGATGCTGCGTTTGTATCATTTATGGCGTTATGCTGCACCGGGTAAAACCTACCATTTTCGACTTTTATCAATTATGGAAAAGTACGGCTCAATCTATTCGACAGATGAAATAACAGAAAACAAATTGAAAGCATTGCGTCGTGATATGACGACAACAATGAAAGATTTGATCGAGAAAGGTGCAATTTCAGAATATAACATTACCAACGTTAAAGATGATAAAACAGGTAATATTATTGATTACACTTACGAGATGCATCCGTCTGACCAATTTTGTGATGAGATTCTTACACTAAATAAGCATAATAAACGAATCGAAATACAAGGTGGCAAACGCATTGTTGAGAATGCAGTTTTAATTGATGAAGATAAAATTGAAGAAATAGTAGAAGACTAATTTTTTTAATACTACTAACTACAAACAAAAGGCCACATAACTGGCCTTTTTAACATAATCAATCTGTTACTTGTTCTAAGTAAAGTCTATCAACTAAGAAATCATATTCTCTTTTACGAGGGTGGCTTTGTGGTTTTTGATAATCAGATAATGTACCAAGCTTTACATCGGGTTCAGGGTTTATCAATATAAATGGTAAAGCAGCACTAACATGATATCTGTTCTGAGCCGTGTATCTCACATTAACTTGTGGGCTTACCCTTGTTGGTCTACGAATTCGTAATTTCTCTTTATCACCTAAACTTGCAACACGACTTTGTTCTTGTGCAACAAGTGCTTGCCAAGAATGTTGATCGATCATTCTTGGATTTGAATAACTTGCAGACTTTTCTAACATAGCGAGTGCCATTTTTTTCGTTAGTGTTTTAGTTGCATGTTTGTGCATCCAAGTAAAACGGACAGAGTAGGGTGACTCTGTTTCATAGTGAATTTTACGATAGGCAGCTAAAGTAATTAAGTTTGGCACAGCATTATGAACAGCTTCAAAGCGTGCATCGTTATTATCGATAGCCAACACACAATTTTTAAAATCAGCTTTGGCTTTGTTTATTTGATTGATTCTGGCAGAAATATTTTGCTTATCAACATCTTTAAGAACTAATAAGCCAGGATGCCTTTTAAGTACTCGACTACTTAATCCCGTCTTTTTATAAAAATCACCAAACGAATTAATGATTTGTTTTTGTGCATCAGCACCTTCAACTTTTATGACAGGTATTGCCGAAGGGACTTTTTTCTCATCGTTTATATCAATATCAGGTAATTGATAATATGACGCTTTATGAAAATCAAGCTGTTTTAATTCATCACAAAATAGGTGGGTTAACTCATTAACTAAATCAAACTGACTGCGAATTTCAAGTTTAGTACTCATAGGAACACATCTTACATAAACATTCCTTAAGTTTAACCTTATCACTTTTTTTTTAAAATATTTATTTCACTTAGTTGCTGACCTCATATTTTATTTTGAGTAAGTATGATGTGTTCCTTATTGGTAGTGCTTAGCATGTATTTTTATTATTTCAACTTAGTGATAAAAAAGTGTTTTTAACTAGCGTAAAGCTGAGGTTACACTAGTGCTATCTAATAGTAAGATGTGTTCTTATATATTCTGTAATAGAAGTTCGCTATACACAGCAGGTAACTTACTGTTCTATAATGTTTAAATCGTTAATTTTTAATAATTCATAGCTAAAGTATTTGTCAAATAACTAAATAATTACAAATAGCTGAATATAGTCCTTGAACTTAGTACCTGCAATAAGTTAGTTTTCGTTAACGGTCTATGTTAGGAATGAGGAAAGAACATGCAATCGTGGAACCCAGACAGCTGGAGAAAACTGCCGATACTTCAGCAGCCAGAGTACCCAGATCAAGAAGCCCTAAAATCAGTTGAGGGGCAATTAAAAAGTGCACCACCTTTAGTTTTTGCTGAAGAGACGCGTAGCTTATATAAGCAACTAGAAGCTGTATGTGAGGGCAGAGCCTTCTTATTACAAGGTGGTGATTGTGCAGAGTCATTCAGTGACTTTAACGCTGCGAATATCCGCGACACCTTTAAAACACTTTTACAAATGGCCGTCGTTTTAACTTATGGTGGTAAATGCCCTGTTGTTAAAATTGCACGTATGGCAGGTCAGTATGCTAAGCCACGCTCATCAGATTACGAAACGATTGACGGTGTTTCATTGCCTTCATACCGTGGTGATATCATCAATAACTTTGAATTTACAGAGCAAGCGCGTATCCCAGATCCACAGCGCTTAATGACGGCGTACCATCACAGTGCAGCAACGTTGAATTTATTACGCGCATTTGCTCAAGGTGGTTTAGCAGATTTACATCAAGTAAACCGTTGGAACATGGGTTTTGTTGCTGCAAACCCACTTAAAGAGAAATACCAACAGTTAGCAGACAGAATTCAAGATGCACTTGAATTTATGGAAGTGTGCGGTATCGACTCAACAGTTGCACCAAGCTTAAAAGAAACAGACTTATTTACATCACACGAAGCATTATTATTAGGCTACGAAGAAGCATTAACACGTCGAGACCATCTATCAGGTGACTGGTACGATTGTTCTGCACACTTTGTTTGGATTGGTGAGCGTACACGCCAGTTAGATCACGCACATATCGAGTTCTTTAAAGGTATTAAAAACCCAATCGGTGTGAAAGTTGGCCCTGGTATGGACCCAGACGAGCTAATTAAACTTATAGATGCCGTTAACCCAGATAACATTCCTGGGCGCTTAACATTAATTACCAGAATGGGTGCTGATGTACTTCCTGAGAAACTGCCGGCACTGGTACGCAAAGTACAACAAGAAGGCCGTAAAGTAATTTGGAGCTCTGATCCAATGCACGGTAATACAGAAAAAGCGAGCTCAGGCTATAAAACACGAAGCTTTAATAACATTCTTCGTGAAATTAGCCAGTTCTTCGCAGTTCATAAAGCTGAGGGTTCATACCCAGGCGGTGTTCACCTTGAAATGACTGGTCAACACGTAACTGAATGTACCGGTGGTGCGTATGGTTTATCTGATGAAGACTTAGCACAACGTTATCGCACACAGTGCGACCCGCGTTTAAATGCTGACCAAGTATTAGAACTTGGTTTCTTAGTCGCAGATTTATTAAAAGACGCACGTAAGTAACTTATAAGTTATACAAAAAAGGCTGCTATTTGCAGCTTTTATTAATGTCCGATACTAAAGAAAGTTAGTACTTACGTCTTTCAAGACCTGTATCAGATATAATCTTTGCAGATATTTCTTCAACAGAATGATGTGTTGAATTTAAATATTGAATCTTTTGTTTTTTATAAAGCATTTCTACTTCACGAACTTCAATACGACACTGTTTTAAAGACGCATATTTAGAGTTCGCCATACGACGTTGGCGAATATCAGCAAGGCGAACAGGATCAATTGTTAAACCAAATAGCTTATGTTTGTAGGCCTTTAAACATTCAGGAAGGGTGCCACGCTCTAAATCATCTTCTGTAAGTGGATAGTTGGCTGCTTTTATGCCGTACTGCAATGCTAGATATAAACTAGTAGGTGTTTTACCACTTCGGCTAACGCCGACAAGAATAATGTCAGCCTCAGAATAATTTTTTATATTAGCGCCATCATCATTGGTCAACGCATAGTTCACCGCATCAATTCTAAAGTCATAGCTTTTCTCATGCATTGAATGTGTTCTATGTACTTTTGGTACAGGGGCAACATTGAGCTCTTGAGCGATTTTATCACTGTATTGCGATAAAAAGTCATAACATACCGCACATGACGATTTTATAATTTCACTTAATTCATGGTTCACAAAAGTGAAAAATACCAAAGGTTGCTCACCATCTCGTTGAGCTGTTGAGTTAATTAAGTTCCTAACTTCGTTTGCTTTTTTTTCTGTTTCAACAAAGGGAATTGTTTTGTGATTAAACTCCACAGGAAACATAGATAAGGTCGCATGACCAAAGACTTCGGAGGTGATAGCTGTTCCATCAGAGATATAAAATGCAGTTCTCATATTTAACCTTTTTATTACCTTTATCTGCAAAATAGGGGCTTCACGGTTTACGTGAGGTCTGTTGCCAGTGTAGAATGACTACGACCTTTTTAGAAGGTTTTCTTTCTTAACTCTCACAGTTAGTACTACAATTTGTTTATGGAGAAAGATCCGTGCAAGAATACGTTCTCTGGTATCAAGAGCTTGGTATGCAAGATGTTCCACGTGTTGGCGGTAAAAACGCTTCACTGGGTGAAATGATCTCAAACCTAGCTAACGCTGGTGTTCAAGTGCCAGGTGGTTTCGCTACAACCGCTGATGCATTCAATGAGTTTCTAGAGCAATCTGGTTTAAACTCAAAAATCCACGATATTTTAGACACATTGGATGTGGATGATGTAAATACACTCGCTAAAGTCGGTGCCGAAATCCGCCAATGGATTATCGACACACCATTCCAACCTAACCTAGACCAAGCCATTCGCGACGCATACAGCCAATTACATGGGGACGCATCTCAAGATGTATCATTTGCTGTTCGCTCATCTGCAACAGCAGAAGACATGCCAGACGCTTCATTCGCAGGACAACAAGAAACGTTTTTAAACGTACGTGGTATTGATGCAGTAATGACTGCCATTAAACACGTGTTTGCCTCACTATTTAATGACCGCGCTATTTCTTACCGTGTTCACCAAGGTTATGATCACCGTGGTGTTGCATTATCAGCTGGTATCCAACGCATGGTTCGTTCAGATAAAGCAGCTTCAGGTGTTATGTTCAGTATTGATACTGAATCTGGCTTTGAAGATGTAGTATTTGTAACGTCAAGCTATGGTCTTGGGGAAATGGTTGTACAGGGTGCTGTAAACCCAGATGAATTCTATGTTCACAAACCAACACTTGCTAACGGTAAACCAGCTGTAGTTCGCCGTAACATTGGTTCTAAAGCAATCCAAATGATTTACTCTGCAGATGAATCACACGGCAAGCAAGTTGAAATTGTTGATGTAGATTCTGCACTATCAAACAAATTCTCAATCACAGATGCTGAAGTTCAAGAACTTGCAAAGCAAGCTGTGATCATTGAAAAACACTACGGTCGTCCAATGGACATCGAGTGGGCAAAAGATGGTAACGACGGCAAGCTTTATATTGTTCAAGCACGTCCAGAAACTGTTCGTTCAAATGAAGACGCAAACGTAATGGAACGTTTCCAACTAAACGGCACAAGTGCTGTTGTAGTTGAAGGCCGTGCTATTGGTCACAAAATTGGTTCAGGTACTGTTCGTGTACTTAATTCAATTGACGAAATGGACAAAGTACAACAAGGCGACATCCTAGTTACTGACATGACTGACCCAGATTGGGAGCCGATCATGAAACGTGCCGCTGCGATTGTAACAAACCGTGGTGGCCGTACTTGTCACGCTGCAATCATTGCTCGTGAACTTGGTATTCCTGCAGTAGTTGGTTGTGGTAATGCAACTGATTTAATTAAAGCAGGTCAGGATGTAACAGTATCGTGTGCCGAAGGTGACACAGGTTATATATACGAAGGTATTTTAGATTACGAAGTACTTACTTCACGTGTTGATGAAATGCCAGAATTACCAATGAAAATTATGATGAACGTGGGTAACCCAGATCGTGCATTCGACTTCGCGCGTTTACCACATGCTGGTGTTGGTCTTGCTCGTGTAGAATTCGTAATCAACCGTATGATCGGTGTTCATCCTAAAGCACTTCTTAACTTTGATGCGCAATCTGATGAGCTTAAAGCTGAAATTTCAGAAATGATGGCAGGTTATGAATCGCCAGTTGAATTCTATATTTCTAAGCTTGTTGAAGGTATTGCAACACTAGGTTGTGCATTTGCACCTGAGCGTGTAATCGTTCGTATGTCTGACTTTAAGTCTAACGAATATGCAAACCTTGTTGGCGGCCAGCAATATGAGCCGGAAGAAGAAAACCCAATGATTGGTTTCCGTGGTGCAGCGCGTTATATCTCTGAAGATTTCCGTGACTGTTTCGCGTTAGAGTGTGAAGCAATTAAACGTGTTCGCAACGAAATGGGTATGACTAACATCGAAATCATGATCCCATTTGTACGTACACTTGAAGAAGGTAAACGCGTTATTGAATTACTTGAAGAGCACGGCCTTAAACGTGGCGAAAATGGTCTTAAAGTAATCATGATGTGTGAATTACCATCAAACGCTTTACTAGCAGATGAGTTCTTAGAGTATTTCGATGGTTTCTCTATCGGTTCAAACGACTTAACTCAGTTAACATTAGGTCTTGACCGTGATTCAGGTTTAATTGCACATCTATTTGATGAGCGTAACCCTGCAATCAAGAAACTATTATCAATGGCTATTCAAACAGCTAAAGCAAAAGGCAAATACGTAGGTATTTGTGGCCAGGGTCCTTCAGATCATGAAGACTTTGCAGCTTGGTTAGTTGAGCAGGGCATTGATTCTGTTTCTCTAAACCCAGATACAGTATTAGAAACTTGGTTATATCTTGCTAAAAAATTAGCCGACTAAGTACTTTATTTAGCTAAAATAAAGAACCTAATATAAAAAATGCCAGCAATTAGCTGGCATTTTTGTTACTTCGAAGGACAACACGCCCTTTAAATCAGCGAGCAAGTTTTTTATCAATATAAGCACATGACCTAGTGAGTGCCTTTTGACACAAGGTTAAATAATCACGCGCTTTAGGGTAATAAAATGATAAACAAAAAAGCCCTGCAATAAAAAAAATAAGCGAAGGTCCAGGTACAACAATAAAAACTAAGCCCAGTAGTAAACTTAGTAAACCCAAACTGATTAATGCAATTTTCTTCATATCCATATCTCTTTGATGCTTTTATAAACAGTATAAAAGTAATGCTTTCAAAATCGATAAAAAGAGTGTTACAAACTGTAAAATCTTCAATTTAACTTAGCTACTAGCATGATATAATTTGCAAAATGTCTTAATTTGTCACCGTCATGATAGCAACAATAAGTCAACAACAAGTCGCATCTGAATTAGTCGCTAATTATTTAGAAACGATTAAAAAGCAAGGTTTTAACGGCGATACTGATGCAAGTTTCTCAACGCGTTTGAGCTTATCGACCGATAACAGCGTGTATCAACAAGTACCGCAGGGTGTTATCTTTCCAAAGTCAGCGAAAGATATACAACTGGCTATGCAAATTGCCTCTCGTGATCCTTTTTTATCACTGACTTTTGGCCCGCGTGGCGGTGGTACAGGTACCAATGGTCAATCACTAACTCCTGGCATTGTTGTTGATTTATCACGATACATGCGTGAAATATTAGAAATCAATGTCGAAGAAAACTGGGTTAGAGTACAAACAGGTGTAATAAAAGATCAACTAAACGACTTTTTACGACCTTATGGTTTTTTCTTTGCGCCCGATTTATCTACTAGTAACCGCGCAACAATCGGCGGAATGATAAATACAGATGCATCAGGTCAGGGCTCTTTGGTTTATGGCAAGACCAGTGATCATGTTTTAGGTCTTACAACTTATCTTGTTGATGGCACTGAAATGTCAACAACCCCCATGCCTATAGAAAAAGCTAAAGTAATTGCAGAACAAAACACCACGGTAGGTAAATTATATAAAACAGTTATCGATATTGGCCTTGATAATCGAGACGCAATTTTAGAAAAATTTCCGCGCTTAAATCGCTTTTTAACCGGTTATGATTTAGAACATATTTTTTCTGATGATTTACAGACCTTTGATATGAGCCGATTAATTACTGGTTCTGAAGGTTCGTTAGGTATAGTTACCGAAGCAAAATTAAACATTACGCCAATTGCTGAATTTAAGACATTAATCAACATTAAATACGATAGCTTTGATTCTGCTCTTCGTCATTCGCCATTCTTAGTCGCAGCAAATGCGACTTCTGTAGAAACAGTCGATAGCAAAGTACTTAATCTTGCTCGAGAAGATATTATTTGGCATTCAGTATCGGACTTAATAACCGATGTTGAAAACAAAGATATGCAAGGCCTCAACATGGTTGAGTTCAATGCGGTTTCACCAGAAGATATTAAAGATAAAGTTGAGTCCCTATGTAAGTTACTTGATAAATGTGTCGAAGAGCAAACTAATGGGGTGATCGGTTATCAGTTAACCAATGATAAATCTGATATTTTAAAAATTTATGCAATGCGTAAGAAATCAGTGGGACTTTTAGGCAATGTAAAAGGCAGTCAAAAACCGTTAGCTTTTGCCGAAGATACCGCTGTACCACCTGAAAACTTAGCCGATTTTATTGTAGAGTTTCGCGAACTGCTTGATAGCCATAATTTGCAATATGGTATGTTTGGTCATGTTGATGCTGGCGTACTACACGTACGACCAGCACTTGATATGTGTGATCCTGAGCAAGAAAAATTGCTTCGCCATATTTCAGATGAAGTCGTTAAACTGACTGCCAAATATGGCGGCTTAATGTGGGGCGAGCACGGTAAAGGATATCGTAGTGAGTATGGCCCTGAATTTTTCGGCGAGCATTTATTTACACAACTAAGAAAAATCAAAGCGGCATTTGATCCAAATAACAGAGTAAACCCAGGAAAAATATGTACGCCAATTGAAAGTAAAGACTCACTAGTTTCTGTTGACGATCAAAAGCGTGCCTGGTTCGACAAAGAAATTTCTATCGATGTTAAAACAGAATTTAATAACGCTATGACCTGTAACGGTAATGGCCTGTGTTTTAATTACGATGAAAAATCACCAATGTGTCCATCTTATAAAGTAACAGGTGACCGCCGTTATTCGCCAAAAGGTCGCGCAAGTTTAATGCGCGAATGGTTACGACTGCAAGAGTCTGAAAATATTGATTTACTCAATGTTGAAAATGATTTGATGAATGGTGAAGTAATTACTTGGTGGGAGCGCTATCAACATAGTCGCGATAAGAAAAAAGGCGTTTATGATTTCTCTCACGAAGTGAAAGAATCAATGGACGAATGCTTAGCTTGTAAAGCATGTACTACTGCATGTCCTATCAAAGTTGATGTTCCAACATTCCGTTCACGCTTTTTAAATTTCTACCATAGTTATTATGCACGTCCTGCAAAAGATTACCTTGTTGCGGGTATCGAACAAACAGCACCGGTTATGGCAAAGTTTGCAAAAGTTATTAATCCGATAGTAAATAGCAAGCTTGTATCTGGACTAATTAAAAATACCATCGGTTATGTCGATACGCCAAGTTTAAGCGTACCGCAACTTTCAAAACGTATTTCAAAAGATCAGCAATTCAATTTTGAATTACTAAATTCACTTTCCAAAGAACAACAAGCTGAATATGTATTGATAGTTCAAGATCCATTTACGAGTTTTTACGAAGCCGAATTAGTCGAAAGCTTTATTAAAGTCATTAAAGCGTTAGGCAAAAAACCGATGCTATTACCCTTTAAGCCAAATGGTAAAGCACAGCATGTAAAAGGATTTTTAAATGAATTTAAAACAACAGCAAAAAATGCAGCTGAGTTTTTAAATTCACTCAGTGAAATCAATGCACCTTTAGTTGGGCTCGATGCATCTTTGGTTATGTGTTACCGAGATGAATATGTGTCAATTTTAAAAGAGAACCGTGGAGATTTTAAAGTTGAACTTGCGCATGAATGGCTTCAAACGCAAGACTTCAAACAGGTTACTCTTGCCACTAAATCTGATTCACCATTTAAATTGTTAAGTCATTGTACTGAAACAACAGCTATGCCAAATGCATCTAAAGTTTGGCAAACCATTTTTGCTGATTTAAATTTACAACTAGATACGACTAGTACAGGTTGTTGTGGTATGGCAGGAACCTATGGCCATGAAAAACAAAACCAAGAAAATTCACGCGCACTTTATGAAATGAGTTGGCAGCCAATTATTTCTAATAATGAGCCTGAAACTATTTTAGCAACTGGGTTTTCTTGTCGTAGCCAAGTGAAACGCTATGAAAAATTTAAGCCAAAGCATCCACTGCAATTAATTGCAGAGCTACTTTAAAAAAAGATTTTAATTTAAAGTAAAAAAATTAAAGGCGCTTAATGCGCCTTTATTATTGGTAACTTTTTGCGATGGGTTTGGTGCTCATACCATGAATGAACACGCTAAATAAAATTGTTGTTAAAGTTACTGTAGCAATTTGCTCTTTGTTTGTAATTGCTGTATCCATCACCATTAAAGTAAAAACAATAGATGCCAAACCTCGTGGACCAAACCAAGCAAATGTAAATTTGTCTTTGAAATTTAGATTAGTAAACATGAGTGAAAGTAGTACCGGCACAATTCTAAAAATCGTCACACTTAATAGCGCATAAAAAACAATTGGCCAGGTAATATCATTCACAATTAAATGACCACATACAAAACCGAATAAACACCAAATTAGTAGCGCAACGAATTCTGCGATATGTTCAGAATCTTTAACTAATGTAGATCGAATTTTTTTAGGTGCTAAGTAATCGAATAAAAGTCCCGCTACAAAAACAGCAATAAAACCACTGCCATGAAAATTTTGTGTTAAAGAGAAAATGGCCATGACTAAACCAATCAATAAAAATGGACTGCTATTATTTGCAAAGTAATGACGTGCTAATGCAATTTTTAAAAGTGGAATAAAGACGGCCATCGACACGCCGGCAATAACAAGCGCCACGCCTAACTCTCGTGTAAAAACAAATAGAGTATCAAGCGTTGTTACAGCACTTTCTGGATTTTGAGCTAACAAAAGAAGAACTAAAAATATTGGAACACAAAGCCCGTCGTTTAAACCGCTTTCTGTATTTATTCCTTCTCGAACTTTTTCAGGTACAGAAGTACATTCTAAAATGCCTTTACTAAGCGCCGCATCAGTGGGCGTTAAAATAATAGCGATCAAGGCAGATTGAAAAAGTGACAACTCAGAAAAGAAAAATAATCCGCCAGCAACACCCAATATTAGTGTCATTGGTAAAGCAACAAACAGTAATAGGCTAGGGTATTGAAAGCTATGTTTCAATACAGGCAATTTTGATTTCGCAGCATCGGTAAATAAAAAAATACTTAGGGTTAATTCAACCAAAGGCAAGATGTCACTGAGTCCTGCTTCTCCTAACTTAAATTCGCTCGGCAAAAAATAAGTCATTGCGATACCAACAAAAACAAAAAACATTGGACCAGTAATTTCAGTTCGCTCTAGCTGACGAATTGTCAGAGAATAAAATAACAGGGCTAAACCAACAATCGCTAGTATTGTATATTCCATTAAACTTTCCTTTTTATTCCAGACTTTGCGCGTTCTTTTATATTTGTTTGAATATAAATTTGGTCTGTTGTGGCAATTTTGGCATGGCCTAAATCTTCAGATAAATGTTTAAGCGGCCTTGTTTGTGCATCGTGTGTTGCACCGGTATGTCGTAACCAATGTGCCGTCGCCGCTTCAAGTTGCTCAGCATCATCTTTAAAGCCATCGTCTAATAAAGATTGTTTTGCTAAATCAAAACTTTGTTGAACTAAACGTCGAATTTGCCTAACAGTCATACCACCTTTACCACGAATTTTATGAACTAATGGCTCCGATTCATCAACTCGGGGCAGGGCAGGTAAACCACGGTAAAGCCTATAACGTTTTAAATAAGTGATAAAATCTTCACTTAAAGTTACATCACGTAATTTATTACCTTTACCCATAATTCTTAAAAACCAAAAGCCATCATTGTCTTGCCAAAAATGCGACATAACCGGCGACCACTGTGGTCTTTCTGATAACTCAGAAATTCGTAAATACAATCCTTTTAAGCAAGCGAGTGTGAATAAATTTCTTTCTAAATCAGGTTGTTGTTCACATAAATCCCGGGTAACACCAAATACATACTCCCATTGAATATCACTGAGCGTATCTGGAATTTTAATCTGTGATTGCACAACTAGGTAAGGGCTGTTCTTTTTTACTACCGGTACAAAATTAGCAAAGGTTTTTTCTTCTAAAATCGCAAACTTATAAAATACATTAAGTGCAGTAAACATTGCAGCAAGTGTTTGTTGGCTTGCAATATTTTCTTTATTTATAAAAGGGCGCCAATTTGAATTTAATCGCCTGATACCTTGCTCATCTTTATAACGCCATTGCACCGAATCTGATAACCAAGCAGAGTCGGGATCAACCATGAAATCTACATAAGCTTCGATATCATCTCGTTTCAGATCAAATACTGATTTTTCAGCAACTAACCATGACCATAAACAAAAACGTTCAAGCTCATTTCGAAAGCGATTAAACGTCGCTTCAGATTTCCTGCCATAAACGTATAAGAATTGATAAACGAAACTTAAGTCATTTTTTGATTCAGCAACAGTCAATCCAACCTGATGTATAAACGTATCAAGTTCAGGATATTCTGTTGCGAGAGTATCATCTTCAAGATGGGCAATTTGGTAGCGAAGTTGTTTGAGTGTATCAACGAGAGCAACGAGCATAATATATAAATATCTTGTAAAATAACTAGTTATAAGATTACCATAAAGTCCGATACTGTCTAGTATTGGACTTAACATATCTGAAAATTAGTCTATTATATAGGTATCATTTTGCCATACGAGTATTCAAGGAATTAAGTATGAAAAAGTTATTAATCATTACCTCTGTTATTTTAACAACGCTTTTAACGGGTTGTGCCACAACAGGTAGTGCATCACCACAAGAAAAACGTGCATTAGTTCAAAGCATGAGAACTAATACACTTAACAAATTATATGCAGAAAAACCTGATGTTAAACAACAAATTGCAAATTCTGCAGGTTATGCTGTTTTTGATAACGCAAATGTAAATGTTGTTTTAGCAAGTTTCGGTGGCGGCTATGGTGTTGTAAAAAATAACCTAACAGGCCAATCAACTTACATGAATATGGGCGAAGCTGGTTTAGGGCTTGGTTTAGGAGTAAAAGACTTTAATGTAGTAATGGTCTTTCATAACCAGTCTGCATTAAATCGCTTCATTGAACATGGCTGGACCTTTGGTGGTAACGCTGATGCAGCCGCAAAATATGAAGATAAAGGTGGAGCATTAGTTGCGGAAGCTATTGCTGATCAAGTTACTGTCTATTCATTAACCGAAAATGGCCTTGCTTTGCAAGCTGTACTAAAAGGCACAAAATTTTGGGTAGATTCTGAACTGAATTAACTAAGTAAAGACCCTTCTAATAGTGGGCTAGTTAGTAACCTAACGTCCACTTTTTATTATTTTAGTCAATTTAACATAACATAATTTATGAGCTATCTACGATACCGCAAAGGCGGGGTCGCTACTTGACCAGTAAGACTCGCAGCTGCAAGGATTCCCGCAATACACGCAGCGCTAATCTTTTTTACAATATCAGACCAGATCTTACCTTCTTCCTTCGATTTTGATTTTTCGATAGCAAGTTTTAGTAAAGCTTCTTTTTGATCCATACCAACAATATTAGCAAGATTAATACATTGGTTAGCTGTTAAATGACGTTTGCCCTGTTTAATCTGAGTCAGGTTTCCAGAGTTAAATTCAGCAAAGTCTGAAACAACTTGTTTGTCCTGAGTATAACCTTTAAAAATTTTATATTTTTCAATTAGTTCGTAACTAAAGTTCATAGCGTTCTCCTCACTTTTTTAATTATAACTTTAAATGTTGATAAATAAAAAGTTGACAATTGTCAAAGATGACAATTACACTTCGACAAATTGTCAATTTTGACAAACGATAATTTTAACAAGGAATACGGATATGAGTTTCACTAAATTACATGAGCTAAACCAAACTTTATCTCAATATTTACTCGATACATTCTCAATCGATATTCCTGACCCAGTTACTCTAACTATTTTTTTCGGCCTGTATTTGTTTGTAATCATTGCTGCGCTTTTGGCTATTAACGAAACACTTAAAGATTCATATATGGATAGTAAGGATTAGACCATGTTTTTTTATAGACTAGTCCCATTCCTTGGAATGTTTTCAATATATTTAGTCACTTCAAAGATTGATACTCTTGAATCTGCATCCCTTAATTTGTTTACTGGTATTGCAATAATTATCTGTCTTTTGTTAGAACTTGCTTTTCAGTCACTACGATTATATGTGAAATACACTTCTACCTCTGAAAATCGAGGTGAAAAATAATGGCTGCGCTATCATCTACCCAATACGCTCAAGTATTCCCGTTAAATGCTGCAATGAATTTAACGGCAAATTTGCACCCTGCAAACACGGCAAAAGACGTTTTCGAGAACTTATCGAAACCAATGAAAGAACGTTTTTTCGACTATCAAACTTGGCGAAATCGTATCTTTGAACGTCATTCTAACCTTGCTCACATGCTTAGTACGGGCTATTTTTTAGCTGAAAAATTCGGCAATTTAGCCGATGCAAACGCCCGTTTAAAGCGTGCTGATGAAGCGTTAAAACTTGGAAATGTGAAGTTTGGACACATTAATTTATCCGTTTCTGATGATGAACTTTGCGATATTGCAGAGCAAAAAGCTCGCTATTGCGAGCTTAAAATCGCTAAAAATGGTCATAACTT
The DNA here is from genome assembly GCF_024124645.1 of Pseudoalteromonas sp. Ps84H-4. Classification (NCBI taxonomy): domain Bacteria; kingdom Pseudomonadati; phylum Pseudomonadota; class Gammaproteobacteria; order Alteromonadales; family Pseudoalteromonadaceae; genus Pseudoalteromonas; species Pseudoalteromonas sp. Ps84H-4. The sequence continues at coordinate 69,577 of NZ_JAMXSK010000009.1, forward strand.
GCATGTATTTGTACAATTAAAAGAATTGGCAAATTCATTTAATATCGATGCACCGGTTCTCGTTTCACCTTACTGTTCAACCTTATCAGCAACATCATTAGTTGGCGCACTTAACCGTTTTGCAGACCCTATTTGGTGGCGTAGAAAATTACGAAAAATCCAAGCTGTAACCATCGAACAATTAGCGCGTGATTTAAGACTCGTTCACAAAAAAGCGAGTGCGTATGTCTCACAACCAACCATTCAAAACCGTCGTGATAGAAAACGAAAATCAGAACAAATCATGTCTGATTTATTTGTTGTTCCGAATGAATCAAATCCATTTGAAGAATTTGAAACACTCCAATCTATCATTGAACGTTCGCATACATCGGGCAAACAACAAGCAGCCGAACTCATGGTTCGTATTCGTGGTTTTGAAGAACTGGCCGACATGCATGGCCATCGTGGTGAGTTTTATACTTTATCAGCGCCGAGTCGTTTTCATTCAGTACACCATACAGGTATACCGAACAAAAAATATAACGGCTCTACACCCCAAGAAGCACAAGAATATTTTAACGATATTTGGAAACGTGCCCGCGCCATATTCGCTAAGCAAGATTTAAGACCATACGGTTTTAGAGTTGTAGAGCCACATCATGACGGTTGCCCACACTGGCACATGCTTTTATTCATGGAAAAAGGTGATGCAACTCAAGTACGTAACATACTTAGAAAGCTTTGCACCCAAGATACACCGGACGAATTCAAATCAAAAACAACCCGCTTTAAAGCAATAGCCATAAACAAAAATAAAGGCTCTGCTGCTGGTTACATTGCTAAATACATTACCAAAGCTGTTACTGGTGATTGCATTGATAAAGTCACTTGCTCTCAAGCTGGTGAAATGAACGTACTCCCCGCTGATGCCGCCGAACGTGCATCAACATGGGCAAGCACTTTTAACATTAGACGCTTTCAACAAATCGGTGGTCCATCTGTCAGTTTATGGCGTGAACTTAGACGACTAGGCCAAGGCGAACAAGGCAAATGCGAGGTTGCTAACGCAATGAAAACCACACTAGATACAGTTTCAAAATATGCCTTAGAAAAGGTTCGTCAAGCTGCTGACTCCTCTGACTGGAAAGCATTTTGTTTAGCAATGGGCGGCGTACAAGTTAAACGTAAAGACCAAACGTTAAGACTCCATTACCAGATACCTGACATTGTTGACCAAATCACAGGTGAGATTAGCCGAAGCGAAACCCAATCGCCCTACTTTGCCACCAAATACGGCGACCAACCAGCCAACCGTATTTTAGGCGTGGCATGGGATGCCGTTGTTGTTATCACTCGTCGCGGTACGTCACAGATTTTGACTGAAACAGACATCAAAGCTCAGCGCAAAATCATGATAGGCGTATCAGAGCAGATTCAAGGCTGGCATGACGATGGTCGTTTATTCGAGCCAACCAAAGAAGAAATGCAATTCCTAGAAGCATGTGTTTTAGAAGACTATCAAAACATGTGTTTGTTCATGGATTACGAAGCACTGGCAGGCAACATTATGAGCGATGAAATCGCGAACTTGGACTTGTGTCATTAACTGTAACTTTTAATTTTAAGACCACTCATTAAGGAAATTTATTATGAATATTGAAGGCGCAATTACGGATTTAGCACCAGTAAACCGCACTGACGATAAAGGTGCCCCACTCCCAACTACCGCAGAGTTTAAACTTCACACGAAGAACCCTGCACAAATTCTGTCTGTAAAAGTCTCAGCTGACCAATACACAGACGGCACTTACAAGTTGTTAGAGCAAATGCAATCAGACCCGAACGGCTGGGGCTTAAAACCTGTTTTACTCAATATCGAGTATTACGAAGGTGCAAACGTTGCTCGCCAGATGGATTGGAAAGGTTTCCGCTTACACAGTCTACCAACTGAAAGTAAGCCTAAGTAATTTTCGGTATGCCGCAGATTTACCCATTAATAAAGGATCTCATTATGGATTATCAGACACTCATTGTTACAGCCATTATGCTTGGTTCATTTTATGCGGGGTTCATCAGTGGAAACCGTTAATAGTATTGACCCATTACTCGCCAAGATAATTGGGTCAGCAATTCTTTGTTGGTTAACAGGTTACTGTACTGGCAAAGTTTTTCATTTCGTGGCGGAAATATTTAAAAAGGCGTCACGTTCACATTAAATATAAAAGGAATACTCCTATGAAAAAACTACAAGCTGCTGTGATAGCAACTTTCGTAACTGCTGGAGCTACTTTAAGCTCTAGCGCTCATGCTGCATTAGATGAAGCAACCGTAACAGCAATTCAAACTGAGGTACTTGGTGATGTGAGTACTGCAGTTCAGGCTGGTTTTGCAGTGCTTGCTGTTGTTCTTGCATCATCTATCGGTTTCTCTCTGCTTGGTCGCTTTATCTCTAAAGGCGCTAACGGGGGCTAACCTCTCCTAAATTGGTGGGGCTTGTCTCCACCTTTCCCAATTTATAGGCGCGACTATGCGAATACTAATATTTATATTGGCGCTTACAAGCGCTTTTTTTGTCTATTCAGAGCAGCCAGATTTAACAGATTTAAAAAACCCTAAATTAGAGGCTATTTATAAATTTAGATGTGGAATAACTTCTGATGCCCCTGTTGTTTCTTCAGAATCTGATGATATTGCTGCATGCCAATCAATTTGGACACCAAAAATTCAATCAACAATTGATACTCACTTATCATCAGGTTTTTATGCTAATGCGGGCGCTATTATTTGGACGTCCTCCAACTATTATGAGTATTCATACACACTTTGTCGTTATGGTGACTGTGGCACATTCGGAAAAGGTGAGACTAAAAAGGCTTCTGGCTCTTTTGTTGGTTCAAAAATTAGTGAAGAGTTGTTTTATAGCTGTCCACCTGACAATGCACCCTTATATAGAATTGCCGTACCTAAAAATCCCACACCAGAAGAAGACCCAACTTTTATGTGCGCCAAACCTTTGGATGATGAAGAGCCCGAGCCCGAACCAGAGCCAGACCCTGATTGCCCTGCACCAACCGAAAATGACCCGTTTGTATTTGGTACAGGCCAACAACGAACAGTCTGTTTTAATAATCCGGATGGTTCACAATGTTCTATCGAGTCCGATTCAAACGGCGGCTATCGTATGCCTGCATCTTATGGTTCCCAAGAACCTGTTGCTTGTACTCAAGTAGACCCGACTGACCCAACAGACCCTGATGATCCAACAGACCCTGACGACCCAACAGACCCTGATGACCCAACAGACCCTGATGACCCAACAGATCCTGATGACCCAACAGACCCTGATGACCCAGACCCGACAGACAATACAGACCAAACAGAAATTATTGATGCGTTAAATCAATCTAACGATAACTTAGATGCAATTAACAATAATTTGGTTGATGGCCTAGACGAATCTAACGGCTTGCTATCGGATTTACTATCCGCAGTTGAAGAGCTTATATCCGGTCAAGGTGATAGTAATAATCACCTACAAGATATATCAGATAATACTTCAGAAATTTTAGATGTTCTTCAAGATGACGGTGGCGAACAACCTGACTGTATTGGTGATTTGTGTGAACAAGATATCGAATCTGAACTATCCGATTTAGACCAAGAATTTCAAGATTGGATGGAAGAAGATGTAAAAATAGCCCCAGAAGTAACCACCTTAACGGGCAAATTTAAATCATTTGTGAGCCAAAATTTTGCTGGATTTACGGGGAGCTGCCAACCTTTCACACTTGATGTTTCGGTAGCTGGAAAGCCTAAAACTATTACAGTCTCTCAACATTGTGAGCCATACGAAACTTATTTTAAACCACTTGTTGAGTGGCTTATTTGGACGTTCACAGCCATCGCGCTATTGAACATTTCGTCTCAATCTTTCCGTGCATTTTCTAGCATTTAAATAGGTGATTTATGCCCGCAATTTTAGCAGCAATTCCCGCCATACTCGCAGGCTTAGCCGCGGGTATTTCTTCAATTATAACCACACTCTTAGCCAAATATGGCCGCAAAGTCGTTATCGGTACAATTTTTATAACTGTCTATACCGCTGCCCTTGTTGCATTTGTATCGACATTAAACAATGAGTTTTCGGGTTTACTTCGCTCCTTACCTAATAACTCATTTTCATTAGCAGGTTTATCCCTTGTTCCTAACAATGCCATTACCTGCGCAACTGTTGTTGTATCAGCTAAAGCTGCACAAATGGTGTTTTATTTTACGATTGGTGTTTTACGTTCTCGACTTAAGGCTTAATTATGGCATCTGGTAAATTTATAGAGGGCGTAAAACGCTCAGGTAAAACTAAATACGCTGTCGACTTAATTAACGATTACCTTAAACGTGGTCGAAAAGTCGCAACAAATCTTGATTTATTTCTCGATAAAATGCCCGTTCAAAACCCCCATGTAATCAGATTACCCGACCACCCACGCAGTGAAGATTTGCATGCACTGGGTGTTGGTTACGAAGAACTTGAGCAAAGCGATTCAAACTATGATGAATCGAAAAATGGTTTAGTTGTTATCGATGAATTATTAACACACTTGAACTCACGTTCTTTCAAAGATAAAGACCGTTTAGCTATCGTATCTTGGTTTGTTCAAATGGGTAAATACGGTTGGGATTTAGTGCTCATAGGTCAAGACTTTGAAGGTGTTGATAAACAACTACGAGATACGACGATTGACCAACTAGTGTCTGTTAAATCTGGTGTTAACTACTTTGGTTTTGGCTTTATCAATGCGGTTGTTCAACGTGTATTTTCAGCGCTCCATATACCTAAATTTTCTGTTGCCCGTTTCTATGATGGTAAATCAAAAACACGTAAAGCTCACGGTTATCAATTCTATATTAAAGATTGGACACATGCCTGGTATAACACCGCACAGAAATTTTTACCTGATGTAATGACAGCTAAAGACGGTCGTTTAGTTGATATGCGCGCCATGTATTCAATGGTGCCAACTGAACAACTTAAGAAATGGTATTTAGTCAAAGACCGCGTAAACGAAGTTATTGAACAGAAGAAAGCCGCAAAAGACAAAGACCCCATACTAAAAACATGGCATAAACTCGCCCTTTTTGCCCTTGTTGGTTATCTCACTTATTTATTTTATCCCTCTGGTGCAAATTCAACTGAATCAACATCAACAGCAAAGGCCAGTAGCGATACACCAAAGCAGCAAGCAAATTCACCTCAACAATTACCCGATATTCTTGATGGTGTGTATATCACCTGCTCAGTCATATCAACAAAGCAAAACTCAACATATTGCTTTGAAAAAAATGGCACACCATTTTACCCAAGCTCAATAGATGCGGTGGTAAATGTTGTATCAGCCTGTACTGCAAAAGTTAAGTATATGGACTCTGAATATACTCTTCATTGTTTGCCTTATCGGGTCGAGTCCTATTCAGCGGCTAAGCAAGAAAATTCACAAAACCAAGACTTACTAGCCGCCAATTAGCCCAAAGTCACGCCAGCGCTTGCCGCGGCTGACTTTGGGCTTGGCGGCATGGCGTAGCCATGTCAAACATTCCAGAAAATCAGCAGTTCATCGAGAATCTGTTTCCAATTTATAGACGGTTTATTATGGTCGGATATCAATTCAATAGTGATGCTAAACGCACTGTAAGTATCAGTTTGTATTCAAAAAAAGTTGATTGCCTTCTGATAAACCAAGCTGAGTTAACGACACTACAGCAGCCAAGGCAAACACCCTCCCCTCAAAAACTAATAGGGGGGGAGCGAAACAACTTACACCGATACCAAGTGTGCATTGTGATTTTTAACAAAAGGAGTAAATCATAATGAGCAACTTTAAATTGCAGTTCGTTACGCTATTCGGATATGACTACGCTAAAGGCGCTAAAGAACTCGGAGTAAGTGAACGACAAGTAAGGAGATATGTAAAAGCTAACAAAGCGAGCAAACCAGTCGAAAAGTTACTTTGGATAATGTATCGCGGCTACTTACCTGATACTGGGCCATGGGCAGAATGTAGTATTTCATATCATAACAATGTGATGACTACACCTTGGGGTAAAGTAAAACCATCAGACGTACAATTTGTTCATCGTTACAAATGGTCAGCTAAAGAACATGAAAGTATGTACAAAAAACTTAAATCTGAAACAAAAGTTCAAGATAAATATTTATTTGACCTACAAGAGCAATTACTGGATATTGTAGGTTACATCTCATCAAAAACAGTTAATAAACAATAAAAAAGGAGTTAATATGAATGAGCAATTACCAAATGATGCACAGGATTCTGGGGATATAGTTCTTGGTGACGAATCTACAAGTAAAGCAATATCATTTCAATTAGCACAAGCTTTTTATAACGAATTGACAGGTAAGTCAGAACGTCTTACTGAAGATTATGACCATCCCTTCATTCTAACAATTAATGATATTGAACAGTTAAATAATTTAATAACACAATCTACAGCCCAGTTTACAGTAGTTTCAAGTAATTCAAATTTTGCCATTAAATACTTGAATAATTCTTCAGAACGATTTAGTTCTATAGAAAGATTAAAACTACACGCAGGCACTAAAAGTCACCCCGTAGAAGAGGTTTTTTTGAATTACTCTTTTTTGTTTGTTTTACCACAAGTAAGAAAACCTCAAGAGTATAAGGTTAGCATTCGGTTGGTTTCTAAAACAGCAAAAGTAGAGAGCATGAAAAAGCATGTTCAACACCTTCCTGTTTCAATACCTTTGTCACAGTTTGAAAAGAAATTTACCTGCAAAGTTATTGTTGATTTTGTGGATGTAACAGTTGCAACTAATTTTATGTCAATTGTTAATTCTTGGGTTAACAACTTACATCCCACACAATCTAGCCTTTTCCTTAAGTCTCTCACTAAGATATCTCACATCTTCCCATATGTTTGTAAGTATGGATTATTATTCGCAGGTTCATTTTATGTGTATTCTGAAGTTCCAACATATTTTACCTCGCCTGAACCAGCATCGACGTCGAAATTCATTCTTCTATCGTTACTTTTTGTTTACATGCTACTTAAGTTTGGTCAAAAATTAGGTAGAAAAGCTGAGAGAAGTATTGATAATATTTACCAACAATCTTATATCAATTTTTCCAAATGTGATCAGCTTCTTTATGAAAATTCAGCATCGAGTATAAGACTGAGTGTTCTTAAGTCTTTTTTATATATTACTACCACAATATTTCTTGGTGTGACCTCTTCAGTGATTGCCACTTTCGTTTTAAACTCAGTCTAAAAGTCAACAACTTGTGCTGAGATTAATTTTAGCGATAAAATTTTATACTGTTAACTTAGCCTGTGATAATTACATCAAAATTACGAGACTAGGGACGTCAGATTGTCAATCGTGACAGCAGCACTAATTATCTAATAAAAAAGGGCTTTTTGCCCTTTTTTAAATTTTTACGTACCGTAATTTATGGGCTGTTATTGATATTTTAATTTTTACGTATAATTATTCTATCAACCAAGCAATCAACATCATCTACATTTTTAATGTGTTAATCATTTCATCTGTGTTCATAGATGAAATAGCTATGTTTTTATCAACCCTTTAAAAACTAAATTTTAAGCAATCTATTATCTCGCATAAGTTCAGATAAGAATGCCTTTGCTGTGCCATCAAGTTTCTTTGCTGTTTATTACACTGTATTGAGTTTTTTAAAGCAATACAGCTTTAAAAATGCTACAAAAATAGCGCTTAATGTCAGCGACGCTTTCAAAGTTTTCACCAATCCTTTTAAAGGATTGGTTATAAAAATCATGATAGCAATGTATAAACAAACGTAAAACCCAAAATAAATACTATAAGAAATTTCATATTTTTAAATTTCCAACCTTTTACCTTTCTGATTTATCACCCTATTTTTAAAGTTTTATTGATTTTAATACTTGCTATAAATAAAAGTATATATATCCGAATTCTAAGATATTTCAGATTTTCTAATTTTCAGCGAATACCCATTAAAAAATCAGTCGTTTGATTTTAATATGTATTACAACCTTAATCTCGATTTTATAAATATTACTATCCATTTTTTAGTATCTTCAACAGGAGCTCATATGAGAAAAATTTTCTTACTAATTGTAATTGCTTTTGGAGCTTGGGCATTCTATGCAAATAATTACGGGGAAACTTCTGCTGTCGACACAATACAGCAGCAAATCATTGAGCCAATTCAAAATAAATATACGCATAAAAGACAAACTGATATTTCACAAGAACCTATCTATACATGTGATGGTAGGAAATACTGCAGTCAAATGAACTCTCTAGAAGAAGCTGTTTTTTTTATGCGTAACTGCCCTGATACAAATTTAGATAAAAATTTTGATGGCATTCCATGTCAGGATGAACCAAGGTTACATAACCGCTAGTATTTAAATATAATTAATCTTGCTACACCAACGACTCTTGTTGGTGTAGTTAAATAACCATCTCTGAGCATTTAAATTCTAGTCATTTAATCTACCAAAGATTCCAGAATCCAACGTTAAACAAAGCCAAAATTCACTTAAACACGCTTGACACCTTTGATTTAAGTAAATCACTTTTCAATTTGTAATTTTTTTAATGTTGCGTGATTTATATTAATCTAAATAATTCAACAAATGAGAAATTTCCTACTTCTTTCTAATCAATTTACCGCTACATTATGTAATTAAATTCAACAACTTGCTTTAAATTGATTTTTTAGTAATTAATTAAAATCTCAAATCTTAGTTTAGTTTCTTGTACAAATACCTCCTCTATTTCTGATTTGGATAATTTAAACGTGAAAATTGATAAAACAAACAATAAAGAAGTTAAATTTTCAGATTCTGACATTTTGCTTTCAACTACCGATTTAGATAGTTACATAACATATGCAAACCAAGAGTTTTGTAATATTTCTGGTTTTACATTAGCTGAAATGGTTAATCAGCCTCATAACCTAGTACGCCACTGTGACATGCCTAAACTTGCATTTGCTGATTTATGGCAACACCTACATAACGGTAGATCTTGGATGGGCCCTGTTAAGAATCGTTGTAAAGATGGTAATTACTATTGGGTTAATGCATTTGTTACCCCCATCAAAGACGCGAGCGGCCAAACTGTAGAATACCAATCTGTACGTACAAAACTTAATGATGATGTTTTAGCTAGAGCAACTGAAGAATACGAAAAGATTAATAAGGTTTCTAACTCAAAAGCACTGAAACAGCCTTTTGATTCAACTTTATATTTATCATGGTCTTTATTTTTAACTTTAATTCTTTCTTTTGTGCTTTTATTTACAAGTGGATTTTCTGCAGTATCTTTATTATTACTTTGCAGTTTAGTTTCAATAAATCTAGGTTTGTTTTTTTGGCGAATGAAATATAAAGCGCTCATACAAAAAGCAAAATGTATTTACGATAACCCTCTCATGGCTTATTTATATTCTGGTAGTAATGATGAAATTGGTTTTTTACATTTAGCTCTTGAAATGCAACAAGCAAAGTTAAAAGCTGTTGTTGGTCGAGTTAACGATGTGACCATGGGTGTAAATAACAATGCCCAGCAATGCGCTGATTCTGGGTTAGCTGTAACAGAACTTTTGACCAAACAAACTGATGAAGTTGCGCAAATTGTTGTTGCTACAGAGCAAATGACTGCTTCAATCAATGAACTTTCATCGAGTACTACAGCGTCTACTCAAGCTGCTGAAGCATCTAAAAAATCAACAGAACAAGGAGTAACTTCTGTTCACCAAACTATTGATTCAATTAGTGAATTAGACAAAAAATTACACATTGCTAGTGAACAAGTGGTCGACCTTATTGAGGGAAATAAACATATTGTTGCAATTTTGAATGAGATTAATGCAATTGCTGATCAAACAAATTTATTAGCGCTTAATGCTGCAATTGAAGCAGCAAGAGCAGGTGAACATGGACGCGGATTTGCTGTTGTCGCAGGTGAAGTACGTGCCCTTGCCTATCGGACTCAACAATCAACAGAAGAAATTAAAACTGTCCTCAATCATTTAACTGAGGCTTCGCAACAAGCACAGCATGCGATGTCTGATGGCCTTGCTTTGTCAGCTAAAAGTGTTGAACTTGCTCATCAAAGTGGTGATAGCTTAGAGCATATCAAAGCACAATCAGTGAAACTGAGTGAACTTAACAGCATTATTGCACACGCAATGACTGAGCAACTAACAGCAAGTCAACTGATTGCAACAAACATAACCTCAGCACAAGAATTTACTCTTGAATGCACTGAGCTTGGCCATACTTCGCAACAACTCTGTGCAGCATTATTGAACAAGGTTAATGAACAAACAGCGCTAGTTAATCAGTTTAAGTAATAATTTGAATTTTTGGCTCTATAGGGTGCTCACAAAGCTTATCGAAGGCTTCGCCAAGGCGCTCTGTTTCGCTGAGCACTTGTCGCCAGTATTTAATACGTGTGTCAGCATCGAGTTCGGTGAAGTCAGTTCTATCGGGGATCTTGCCATAAGGTAATGACGCAACAAACTCAGCAGATGGGGTGATCATAACCACTTTGTCATAGTTTTTTGGTGTAATTCCGCGCTTTAAACTTTTATCAAACCACCCTGCTTTTGGTTTGTTATTAAAGTGCGGATACAAGATAAGCCCATCATTATGAATATTTAAATCAAAGTGATAATCGATGATACCACCATCACGATACATCCCTGGTGGTGTTCCTGTTATATTTTTAATACCTTGCATCACTAACGGAATAGAGCCTGAAGCAAGTAAAGCATCTGCTAAATTATCTTCGCTTAGCTCAATAGTATGGGTATTGAAGGTATTGTTATCTGAAAATGATAACTGGCTATCTGAAGGTTGAAACACATAACGCTCATACTGTTTGTTTAAAAAGCGTCTGTTTAATCTATTCGCTAAGTAACTTTTAGATAAACCCATTAACTGCATCAGTTTGTTTTCTGAGGCTACAAACCCATTCGATTTTGCAACAATAAAGTGGGCTTTAAAAACGGGGTTATCTATGATTTCTTGAATGCCGTTTTCAGCAAAAACAGTGCTTAATAACTCTCGTGCTTTTGTCGTTATTTCTTCAGGCTTTGCTTTATTTGATGAATAACGTGTTTCAGAGTATGACTTTGCTAATCGCGATATTGCTGCAACGGGGTCATTTTGAGCAAAACATGCAGCTCTAAATGCGCCAGCGCTTGACCCTAATAAGTTTAATGTTGTGTTTCGTTCTTTAAAAAACTCACCAAACAAATATTTATCAAGACCAAATAATGTAAACCATTTTGGACCACCACTCGCCCCTAAAAATGTGCTAAATAGGTCTGGTGTCATTCCTTGTTCTTTAATCGCTTTTGCTGCGCTTGGGCCTGCGTAAATATCTATCATGTGCAACTGCTTTTTGGTTATTGTTATCGGTTATTTTCGCCAAATGCCCAGTTCCGTTTGTCCTTGTACTTTTACTTTATCAGAATCAAAACTAGGCTCTTGTCCTGCTTCTCGTTGACTATGGTAGTCTTTAGTAACAGATAAGATAGTTGGCGTTAAGCGTATGATAGCGATAACATTCACCACTGTCATTAGGCCAAGTGCTATATCAGCGAGATCCCATACTTGTTTAATGGTCGCCGAGGCGCCCCAAATCATCATTGATAAATATAAACTGGTATAAATACCTCGACCAAGTTTATTATCTAGCTTAAATAAGTGCAGGTTACTCTCTGCATAGGCATAGTTTGCAACCACTGAAGTAAACGCAAATAAACAAATCGCAGCCGCTACAAAGTAAATGCCACCAGCGGCCATGTGTGCTGTCATCGCAGATTGAGTTAAACGTATTCCTTCCATTTCGCCGCTTATATCAATATCAGCTAATAGAATAATGACGGCTGTACAACTACACAGCACAATAGTGTCGAAAAACACCCCTAGCATTTGAATGTAGCCTTGAGTGACCGGGTGATTGGGTACTGGCGATGCACAGCCTGATGCGTGTGGCACACTACCGGCACCCGCTTCATTCGAATAAAGCCCGCGCTGAATACCGTTTTTAATTGCTGCGCCCATAGCTCCTGCGCCCGCTTCTTGTAAGCCAAAAGCCGACAGTAAAATATCTTCAATCATGGCTGGGACTTTGCCGATATTAAGTAAAGTAATTATGATGGCGGCTAGAACAAATAAAATCCCCATCACTGGCACGATACGTTCAGCAAAACGGGCTATAGCTTTAAAGCCACCTAAAATAATTGAGCCTGCCAGTATTGTGATTACAATACCTGAATACAATGTTGGAATTTCGAATGCGTAATTGAGGGCATCAGTTATGGTATTTGTTTGCATGGCACTGAAGGTAAAGCCATAACCAAGAAACAAACAAAAAGCAAAACACACTGCCAGTGCTCTGCTGCCTAGCCCTTGCTGGATATAATAAGCAGGCCCGCCCCTAAACTCACCGTTGGCATCCCTGACTTTATACACTTGCCCGAGTACGCTTTCTGCAAAGCCAGTAGCCATGCCCAAAATGGCAATGACCCACATCCAAAATATTGCGCCACTGCCACCTAACGAAATTGCTACGGCAACGCCTGCAAGGTTTCCTGTGCCTACTCGTGCAGAAAGGCCAGTACATAAAGCTTGAAATGAACTGATTGAGTTTTTATCGGTGCTGCTACTTGACTTTAACAAGCTAAACATATGGCGAAACTTAACCAATTGAATTGCTTTTAAGCGTACCGAAAACCAAATTCCAGCAAACAGTAGAATATAAATAAGAATTTGGCCTTCTCCCCAGAGAAGACCATTTATTGTCGATACCGCAGTGTTAAACATGGCAAGCCTTTATTGTTCTTTTAGATAAAAAATCACAAAAAGTGAATAGCTAACCACTTTAACTTTATTTACGAATATCTCAAGTAGGCAATGGGATTAATTAACTGTGCATGCTACCGACTAATTTAGCAGTTGCTGCTGTAAAAAGGCACGACCTGCCGCTAAGCCTAATTTGTGATCAAAGCGCAGATCTGAATCTGTACTACCCAGCAACTTACTGCGTAGTTTATCACCTGCAAAAATTTGCGTGATCCGCGCATCACTTGGTGGGTTAGCGATAAAGTCGAGTTCGTCTTGATAAGCTTGTTCATGCTGAACTAAGTAATCGATTGTTTTAGGGCAATAGCCAGAAACGCGAACAAATGATTTAAATTTATTCACCCACTCCGACTGAATTTGAAAATCTTGGTCAACGGTACGAATTACTACAATGTCCCGTGCACCACGATTATAAGCTTCTTTAACTGGCAAAGGTGCTGCTAAGCCGCCATCTAAATACATATCATGAACTAAATCAGTATTCGAACTTTGAATAATAGCATCATTAGCCGCTTTGGTTGTCATCCAAGGCGTTAAGTTCACACCATCTTTATACAAAAACGGTAAAGCGCTTGATGCCTTTAACAGAGCTAACCATTGCGTATCTTCTCCATTTGGGCTCAAGTAATACGGTTTACGATCTGCTGCATTTGTGGTTGTGATCAACAGTTCGCGATTACCTAAACTTTGAGTCGCGGTTTTAAAATCAAGGGCACGGTTTACTTCTTTGGTTTTTTCAAAATACCAATCAAGATCAACGATGCTTTTTCCGATAAGACCTCGGCCAAGTTGAAAGAAACGCTTATGGCGCGAAAGACCTCTAATTAAACGCTTTGCGTAGCCTTTTTGACGCGCTAAATAACTCGTTAAATTTTGTGAACCAGCTGATGTACCAATGAATAAATCGAATGGATCGTAATTATTTTCTAACCATGCATCGAGTACACCTGCGGTAAAAATCCCACGTTGCCCACCACCCTCAGCGATTAATGCTGTTTTTGTTTGTGGCTCTACTGCGGCAATTGTTTGAGATTTCACGGTGCACCTTCCTAGGGTTATGATTAATAAATGTATTGTATTAAGTTAAATCCAATCCTTAAAACGGAATAATTAAATCAATTCAATCTAAAAAACCGTTTATTAAATAAGTAACAAGTTTTTATAAAGGCGCGTAATCGACTAATCACGCGCTCAAGTAGTGCAATGGCTGTTTATTTCATAATACTTGCTAGTATTTCCAGCGCATGCTGCCTGTCACTCAATTCATACAGGTCATTAGTAAAAATAAACTCATCAACCTGTAGCGTTTGTTTAATCATACTCAACTTATGCTTAACGCTCGCTTGACCGCCAACAACTGAAAGCCCTAAAAAGCTCTCTACTTGCATTTTTTCTTGTGCTGTCCATAACCCTTCCATAGTTTGAACTGGCTCTTTTAGCCAAAGTGGCTTGCCACGCATAAGTGCCAAAATACGTTGTTTTGCTGTGGTTGCTAAAAGCTGTGCTTGTTCGTCTGTGTCTGCTGCAACAACAGGTAAGCCAAGCATCACATATGGCTTATCTAACACGTCAGATGGTTGAAATTCTCTGCGATATAATGCAATGGCCTCTTCAACAAAGCGCGGTGCAAAATGCCCTGCAAATGCATATGGCAAGCCTTTTTTAGCTGCAAGCTGTGCACTATAAAGGCTTGAGCCTAGTAACCAGATAGGTATATTAGTGTCTTCACCTGGGATTGCGCGTACTGGAGAGTCACCTTTATATGGGCCAAGTAAACCTTGCAGCTCTGTCACTTCATTTGCAAAGTGTTCTGCCCTTTGCTCGTCTCTGCGCAGTGCGCGGCTGGTAATTGGATCACTACCAGGAGCACGGCCTAGACCTAAATCAATCCTTCCTGGATATAAGCTTTCAAGGGTGCCAAATTGCTCAGCGACCACCAGCGGTGGATGGTTAGGTAGCATCACCCCACCCGCACCTACGCGGATATTCTGAGTTTTACCTGCTATATGACCGATCAGTACTGAGGTGGCTGCACACACAATACCACGCATATTATGGTGCTCTGCCATCCAAAACCGATTAAAACCAAGCTTATCGGCTGTTTGCGCATAGGTAACACTGTTAGCGAGTGTTTGCGAAACTGTTTCGTGCTCTTTCATTGGGCTTAATTCAAGCAATGAAAAAGGTGTATTTGTAAGGTCTGACATCCGCTCTCCAAAATTTAACTCTTTATAGTTAGTTAATGAGAGCGAATAGCTATTTTTCAAATGCTAATTAGGCACGGCTTTGTTGCTGTTTTTCCACCTTTAGGCCATCGGCATCAATACCACGCTTCCAATAGGCAGATGCAACAATGTGCTCACGGTTAATTTCAAAACTGCTTGTTACTAAACGGCGAATTACTTTTACCAAGCTTGCTTCTAGTGCCATAAACACCATTGGTTGCGTGTTATAACCTGCACATAAGCGTGTTACTTGGTCGAGTAAATCTGTTTCTGGTTCATCTGTAACTAGCCATTCAACACTATGTTGAGTGTGTGCTTTAATTTGTTCAAGCTCAATAATGTCAGCTTTATCAGCAACATGAATAATGACATCGACAGTGGCATCTTGCGGCAGTGCTTGTAAATAGCCATTGATTGCATTTACTGAGGTTAAATCTGCCAGCATTAAATAATGTGTTTGCGTGAAGTCTGTGAGTTTTTTAGGGCCCGGGCCTGCAATACCCACCTCGTCGCCAACTCTCGCATTTTGTGCCCAGTTAGTTGCCACACCTTGATGTTGGTTAACCACAAAGTCGAGAGTAATTGCACCGTTAGCAGGGTTAATTTCGCGAATCGTGTAAGAGCGCATTAATGCTGGGTGTTCAGCGTGTAAATCAAGTTCAACCTTAGATTCACCGGCATGAGGAAGTAGTACCTTTACGTACGCACCTTTTGCGTCTTGTGGAAAATTGGCAAACTCGTCTGAGCCAACGACAATCCTTTGTAGATGTGGGGAAATACGTGTAGTACTTATTACGTTTGCACGACGAACTTTTCTAGCCATGTTGGTCTCCTAGCTGGTTAAATTGCACAACGCCCCAATAGTTGATATAGTCAACTATACGCTTTTGATTGACTTTGTCAACTAATGCTAACTAGCTTAATTTAGGTGAACCATGCCACAAACCTCTCTTTCTTCTGCTTTATTTACACTGGCACAAAGTTATCGCGTCACTGTACGCAAAGCCATTAACGCCAACGAGCTGGGTCTTAATGCACTACATGTCCGCTGCTTACATATCATTGCCGAAACACAGCACTGTACCGCGAATGATATTGTTGCCAAAACGGGTCGTGATAAAGCACAAATAGCACGCTTAGTAAAAGAGCTTATAAAACTTGAACTGGTTTCTAAATGTGCTGACGAAAATGATAAGCGCTGTTTAATTTTATCGTTTACTGAACAAGGTAACGCTCTGTTCTCGCGCTTAGAAGTCGCTGAGCAAGAGGTTGATGCCAAACTTTGCCAAGGCTTAACTGATCAGCAAGTACGTGATTTTATCGATATAGCCACAACCATGATCAAAAATATCAATCACAACACCCCGTGATCTTATTGGCAAGATAACCACAAACCACTATACTGTACAAACATACAGTATAGTGGTTTTGTTATGCGCGTTATTCCTATTTATATCGAAGCTGGCGTGTGTGGTTTTGAATCACCAGCAGCACAATACAAAGAGCTTGGCCTATCATTAGATCAGCTGTTGATTAAACACCCTGATGCAACCTTTATTGGTATTGCCTCTGGCGAATCAATGCAAGGTGTGGGGATTTTTGATGGCGACTTATTACTGGTTGATCGCGCCGAAGACGTTAAAAATGGCGATGTCATCGTGGCGAATCTAAATGGTTTATTTGTTTGTAAACTACTAGATAAACACAATGCACAGTTATTATCAGCCTCGCCTAAATACCCTGCAGTGCAACTACGCCAATCTGATGAATTTCAATTAGAAGGCGTGGTCACCCGCTCAATTCGCTTACATCGCAGTAGTAAAGAGCTATTAGCATGTACGCCTTAGTCGATGCGGTGGCCTTTTATGCCAGTGCCGAAAAAGTATTTGATCCAGCTATTCGCAGTAAACCTGTAGTGGTACTCACCAACAATGATGGCTGTATTTGTGCTGTGTGTCCTATTGCACGAAAGCTAGCTATTCCAAAGTTTCAGCCCTATTTTCAGGTAAAACAGTTACTCGAAGATAACCAAGTGGTGATCCGCTCATCTAACTATGAGCTGTATGCAGATTTAAGCGAACGGATGATGAACGTGATTGGCCGTTTTTGCGATAATCAGCACATATACTCTATTGATGAGTCGTTTTTAAACTTTACAGGTTTCAACAAGCTTGTTAATGATTGGCATAGTTATGGTCATCATATTCGCCGTACCGTATGGCGCGAAACAAAACTGCCTGTTGGAGTAGGTTTTGGCCCAACGGCAACCCTTGCCAAAGCCGCCAATCATGCAGCAAAAAAATTATCGGGCTTTGATGGCGTAGCAGTGATTGATTCAGAAGCGTCACGAATAGCCATTTTAAAAGCCATGGATGTACAAGATGTTTGGGGGGTTGGTCGACGCTTAGCTAAAAAGCTCAAAGCGATGAATATCAATACTGCTTTTGATTTAGCCGAACAAGAGCATCGAAAAATGAAACGCCTGTTCAGTATTGTACTCGAGCGTACAGTAAACGAGTTACGTGGTAAAAGCTGTTTAGCATGGGATGACGTGCGCCAAGATAAAAAAGAGATATTTTCGACCCGTAGTTTTGGGGAACGTATCACCGATGCCACAGCGCTAAAAACCGCACTTATTAATCACGCCGTTATTGTTGCCCGTAAGTTACGCACACAAGGGTCACTCACACAACGTTTATTAATGTTTGTCGCCAGCTCACCTCATCAAGATGGCTATTATAAAAAGTCCTATATTTATGAGTTTAGTGTTGCCACAGCCGACAGCCGTGTATTTGCTAACGCTATCAGCGAAGTCTTTAAACACTTATATAAACCCGGCGTACCCTTTTACAAATGTGGTATCGGTGCGCTAGAGTTATCGAGCCAAATGTTTCAGCAACCGGATTTATTTCAAGCACCTATCGATAACCCAAGCCTAATGAAATGTTTAGACAAAATAAATGCTCGTTACGGTGTTGGTACGCTTGCCCTTGCAAGCGAAACCACAACCACTCGTTGGCATATGAAGCGAGAGTATTTATCACCGCACTACACTACTCGCTGGCATAACCTACCAAAAATACACTGCTAAAAGTAATGGAAAAGCTGCAATTTAAATTGCTGTTCAGAACGTTGCCAATCTTGATAAATAGCTGAGCTTCTAAGCCCCCAATTCTGAGCCAAGGCTATTTGCCAATGAGCAGAAAACGTCAGCTGATAATCAACACTTGGTTCATTCATCAGCCAAAAAGCCTGACCACTCAAAGCAAGCTTTTGTGAATCGGTAACTTGCCAAATAACACCTGCTTCGCTTCCTAGCCCAAACGACACAGAATCTATCAAATCACCTGATTGAACAACTGATGAGCCAAGCAAATAGCTTTGCAAATGTGATGCATCACCAAAAGACTTGCCATAGCCGCCTTGTAAAAATAGACGACCTTCTCGCTTCGTCTGTGTCGGTTGACGGTCAAACCCAGCACGAACATTCCATGACCAAGAATTAAATAAGCCATTGTCAGGTGCTAATGACATTGCATCAATTAAAAGCAAACGCTCGAGATGAAGATTCTCGTTACTACCTTGGTTTACCTCTAAGTCAAAAAAACTAATTTGCGCACCAGGAATAAAACCACCGGGATTATCAAGTAAATCATGATAAGCAACACGATATGTTAAACCAAACCGACTAGCGGTATGCTCATAATCATTAAATATTACACCAACACGACTAGAGCCATGACCATTATCAGGACTCACTCGAGGCTTTGGCGCAGGCTTGAAAGGCGAAACTACATGGAATTGACTGCGTTGATGTAACAGCTTTGTTAATCGAGGAGCAATTGCATCACGTGCTAATCCTTGATCATAGTATTGGTAATTTAACCACTCATACGCCATCTCAAGGACAGGCACAGCCTGCTCAGGTGCGAGCGATAATTCATCTAGCGCTACTCCATCACGCAGTAAACGAGCAAGGTAAACCTGCTGCTCTGTGAGTTGGCTTTCATAATTGATCAATTTCGTGCCCGATGCAGCACGGTAACGAGGCGGCTGTAATAATCCATGTTGCTTAAGAGCTGCAACCGTATCTGATGGGATCGCATGCGAAGAAAATGGAGCAGTTAAAGATAAATCATCTCGTGCAAGTTGCAGTAATGCTAACAGCTGATACGAGCAGTTTTCATCAACAAAAAAATAATCAAACGTGGCCCACTGCATTTCCCATAAATGTAATAACACACGCTGAATTTCTTGTTCAGATAATGAGAGTTTATATTCCCATATATCACGAGATTCTAAGTCATTATATTCACGGACTTTGCGATAATACGGCATTAAAGTGAACTTACCTGGATATTGACCAATAATACCTTTTAAAGCATATAAAGCGGCATTATCAGTAACATCAGGCTCTGCAGCAAAGTTAACAGCAAAAGCGATGAGCTCTCTACTGCGGGTTTGGTCCTTCGCATCAATACGTAATAGAGTATGACCAAACATCGAGGACGGATCATTCATAAACGCGGTCGGGAAGACTAGAGTCATACCTTTTGGGTTGATAAGCTGTTGCCATGTTTCAATTTCAGGGCAAGAAAGTGCAGGCCAATTTGTAAAGAAATGTTCTTTTAGCCAGTTATAGCGAGCAGGAAAACGGCACTTTGCTTGGTTATCATCATCGCTTTTAAACGCCGCTATAGTCGCTAAAAGCTCTGCATGAGGGTCTGTTTTTCCCACCTCAGAAAAGAAAAATTCTGAGCTATCCACTTCACTTTCATACATAGAAAGAAAAGGCTGATTATAATGACCGAGCTTAAGCCAATAAGGATGATGAGCTATTTCGAGTGTCGGTGTTGTTGAATATGCTAAACAGCTGAATAACAAACAAGAAGAAAATAAAATACCACGCATAATAGAATAAAAGCCCATTAAGGGCTTTATATTTAAAAAGTACACGCTAGATTAAGATAGTGTGTAAGTAGCAAGTTGCGCATCGCTAGCAACAAGCGTATTAAGGTTCTCTAAAACTAATTGAGATGTCACATTTTCTGATGTGAATACGTTAGTAAACTGTGTTTGTACTAACTTATTGAATGCTGCTTTATCTTGCGCTTGAACGCCCCATACTTCAGCCAGCGTATCAAGAGTTTCACCTTCGCCACGTGACATATCACGTGCAAGTTGTTCCATATTGCCATCAATGAATGTCGCAACTTTAGTTGAAGCTGTCACTGTACCATTACCGTTACAGCCTAAAGTACCAAACGTAATACCAAATGTTTGGTTACCTGAAATACCATTTGTCGTTGCACCAAGAACTTTAACAACTTTACCTTGTTGACC
The DNA here is from genome assembly GCF_024124645.1 of Pseudoalteromonas sp. Ps84H-4. Lineage (NCBI taxonomy): Bacteria > Pseudomonadati > Pseudomonadota > Gammaproteobacteria > Alteromonadales > Pseudoalteromonadaceae > Pseudoalteromonas > Pseudoalteromonas sp. Ps84H-4. Next base: position 90,054 of record NZ_JAMXSK010000009.1, read on the forward strand.
AGCAAATAACATTGAACCTAAGCCACAACCGATGTCTTGATCAGCCATTGCATTTGAAAGTGGAAGTAGAGAAAGTGCAGAAATAGCAATAATTTTTTTCATATCCTGAATCCTTTAAGATAAATCGTTATTCGAATTAATAACGCATTATTAGCTTAGCTAGATTCAGATTAAGGACAAACTCTTTTTTAAAAAAAAGTAAAATTAGTTACATTAAATGTTCAAAAATCAACCAATCTAGCATTTAATAGACTACACAAGTCATGGGGCTTAAGCGCAATTTCAAGGCCTCGCTTACCGGCTGAGACATAGATAGTATCGAAATTTATTGCAGATTGATGAATAAAAGTAGGTAAACGCTTCTTTTGGCCAAGCGGACTGACTCCCCCCAAAATATAACCAGTTGTGTTTTCTACTTTCTGCTGAGGGGCCATAGTTACTTTCTTTACTTTTGCTGCCTTAGCAAGCATCTTCATATTTACCTGTTGACTCACAGGGACTACTGCAACCAAAAGCTGTTGTTCGGCATCTTCAAGGACTAAAGTTTTAAACACTTGCTCAGCGGGCAAGTTAAGCTTTTCAACCGCTTCAAGGCCAAATTGGGTATGTGCAGGATCGTGATGATAACTCAGCACATCATAAAAAATACCTTTGTGTTTTAATAAATTGATTGCAGGTGTCATTAAAAGTTCCTTTAACAAAAAAGCGCCTGAACTTTATCAAAGCTTTGGGCACTTGGCATAGTAAGAAAATACAGGCTTTGCATAGTAAATATCCCGAAAAACCACACTGATAAGCTACACTAAAAGTATGAGCAATAGATAAAGCGTGGCAACTATGTCAAAACACATTAGTCTCTATTTGGCGAAACAATGTTTTATCATCATCACACTCTTGTATTCAATTAATTTTGTTTGCAATGAATACATAGCATGGACCGCGTTTATAGATTGCCAAAGTAAATGCAAAACACTAGGAATAGAAAAAGGTCAGATCCAAGAAACAACCTTTAAGGACGATGTCATATTATGCCGATGCCTAGCTGAAAATGATTACTACGTAGTACTAAACTGAATCTGAAAATACCCACTAGGAATTAAAAAAATATAACGTATTATGAATTCAGTATTAGTTAAGGAAAGGAAACTACATGTTTTTAGACTACTTTGCACTAGCCATGCTAGTGTTTGTGACCGTCGTAATATTTTATGGTGTGATAGCCATTCACGATATTCCCTACGAAATTGCCAAAAAACGTAATCACCCCCACCAAGATGCCATCCATTATGCAGGCTGGGTTAGCCTATTTACCCTACACGTACTATGGCCATTTTTATGGGTTTGGGCCACCTTGTGGCGTGATGACCGCGGCTGGGGTTTTAACCAAATTCAAAAGGAACAAGAAGACTTAGCTGAGAAAGTGGCTAGCCTGACAGCCACAGTGGCAGCACTACAAGCACAAATTAATGCTCAATCGAATAATAAAGAGAAATAGAATATGGATTTGTTATTAATACTTACATATACCGCATTGTGCATTGGCATCTTCAAACTCTTTAAAATCCCCCTTAACAAATGGACAGTACCAACCGCTGTTCTTGGTGGTGTAGTACTGATCGGCGCATTAATTCTATTAATGAACTATAACCACCCACATTCAAATATGGCGAGTAGTGCGTATGTTACAACGCCGATTGTGCCAAATGTGCGTGGTACAGTAGAAGAAGTTGCGGTAAAGCCGAATCAACCAGTTAAAAAGGGCGACTTATTGTTTCGCCTAGACGACACCTTATATCGAGCAAAACTAAATCAAGCTATTGCAGCTTTACAAGATGCAAAACAATCGGTACTTGGTTTAGAAGCTGCCTATAAATCAGCACAAGCCAGTGCGCTGATGGCTAAAGCTGAATATGACCGTAGTAAGAAAGAATACGAACGCTATGAAAAAGGCGCAAAAAGCGGCGCCTATTCAAAAGGTCAAGTTGATAATAAATTAGGGGTGTATTTAGCGGCAAAAGCAAGTTACGAAGCAGCACAAGCCGAAGAGTTACGTCAGAAACTAGCATTTGAGTCAGAAATTAACGGCGAACAAACAAAAATAGCCGCTGCTCGCGCTAATTTAGAGCAAGCCCAATTTAACTTAGACAGCACTAGCGTGCATGCACCCACCGACGGCTATGTCACACAACTGACATTACGTCCGGGGATGATTGCCGTGCCTATGCCACTGCGACCAGTGATGACCTTTGTGCATAAAGAAGACACTGTTTATGTTGCGGCATTTCGACAAAATTCATTATTAAGACTCGAACCTGGTTATAAAGCTGACTTTATCTTTAAAGCAATTCCAGGCAAAACCTTCGCTGGCGAAGTAATCGATGTGTTACCCGCAATTGGTGAGGGACAAGTACAAGCACAAGGAACACTGATGGGCACTGAATTTTTTGCCCGTCAAGGCCGCGCAATTGTTACTTTAAAAATCACTGACGACATGAGTGAATATCATCTGCCACAAGGAACAAGCACTGAAGTAGCTGTTTATTCAGAACATTTTGAACATGTTTCTGTGATGCGTAAGGTATTGATCAGAATGAAAAGCTGGCAAAACTACTTATTCTTAGATCACTAAACTCAAAATCGAAGCGTAAAAAAAGGCGCTGATTAGCGCCTTTTTACTATCTAACTCAAGTTACTTAACTAGGAGTTACTTAGTTAGATCATCGAAGAATTTCTTCACACCGTCAAAGAAACCTTTTTCTTTTGGACGGTTTTTAGAGCCATCTTTACCCATGCTTTGCTCAAGCTCTTCAAGCAATTCACGTTGACGGTCATTTAAGTTCACCGGTGTTTCAATAACCACTTTACAGATTAAGTCGCCTTGTGCGCCGCTACGAACAGACTTAACGCCTTTACCACGCATACGGAACATTTTTCCTGTTTGGCTTTCTGAAGGGATCTTCAGTTTTGCGCGACCATCCAAAGTTGGTACTTCAATTTCGCCACCCAGTGCAGCTGTTGTAAAGCCAATAGGTACTTCACAGTACAGATTGTTACCATCACGTTGGAAGATTGGGTGCTCACGTACTGACACTTGTACATATAAGTCACCTGCCGGTGCGCCATGCATCCCAGCTTCACCTTCACCTGATAAGCGAATACGGTCACCTGTATCAACGCCTGCTGGGATCTTAACTGATAAGGTCTTCGTTTTTTCTACGCGACCTTGGCCATGACAGCTGTCACATGGGTCAGAAATAATTTGACCGGTGCCCTGACACGTAGGACATGTTTGCTGAACCGCGAAGAAACCTTGGCGCATTTGTACTTGGCCAGCACCGTGACACGTAGTACAGGTTTTTGGCTTAGAGCCCGCTTTTGCACCGCTACCGTCACATGGTTTACAGCTAACCCAGGTTGGCACTTTAATTTCAACATCTTTACCACGAACCGCCTCTTCCAGGCTTAAGTCCATGTTGTAACGTAAGTCAGACCCACGTTGTTGGCGCGATTGTCGACGACCACCGCCACCAAAGATATCTCCAAACACATCACCAAAAATATCGCCAAAATCACCATGACCGCCGCCGAAGCCACCGCCATGACCACCACCACCTTGTTCAAAGGCTGCATGGCCGTATTGATCATACATCTGACGTTTTTGTGGATCAGTTAGTACTTCATAGGCATCTTTTACTTCCTTGAATTTAGTTTCAAGGTCTTTATCACCTGCGGTACGGTCTGGATGATATTTCATCGCTAAGCGCTTATACGCTTTTTTTATGTCTCGTTCGCTGGCATCTTTGCTCACGCCGAGAACTTCATAATAATCGCTTTTTGACATATCTATCACACTACTCTTTTTACTGCAGTTACACTGCGTAAGGTAAGTCGAACGACTTTACCGTTCATATACATGCAAAAGGCGCGTCAAGCGAAATCGCTGGCGCGCCTCAATCATTTCATCCTAACTTAATTGGCTAAACAAAGCAGCCATTATCGCGTTAGGCAGAAGCGAAACGAGCAATTACTTGTCGTCTTTCACTTCTTCGAACTCTGCATCAACAACATCGTCGTCTTGTTTTGCAGAAGATTGCTGTGCACCTGCATCAGCACTACCTTGCTGTTGTGCTTTCGCTTGCGCAATTTCCATTAGCTTTTGTGATTTTTCAGCAAGAGCTTGTGTTTTCGCTTCAATCTCTTCTTTGTTATCACTCTTAATCGCCGCTTCTAGCTCTGTAAGCGCAGCTTCGATTGCTTCTTTATCTTCTGCTGGTAATGCATCACCCGCTTCTTCGATTTGCTTACGTGTACCGTGAACCATTGCATCAGCTTGGTTACGAGTAGCTACTAGCTCTTCGAATTTTTTATCTTCTTCAGCGTGTGCTTCAGCATCACGAACCATTTTTTCTACTTCTTCATCACTTAGACCTGAAGAAGCTTGAATCGTGATCTTCTGCTCTTTACCTGTATCTTTATCTTTAGCAGATACGTGTAAGATACCGTCCGCGTCTACGTCGAATGTTACTTCGATTTGAGGTGTACCACGTTGCGCAGGGCGGATACCTTCTAGGTTAAATTGACCTAGAGATTTGTTATCGCTTGCACGCTTACGCTCACCTTGTAGTACGTGAATCGTTACCGCTGATTGGTTGTCTTCAGCTGTTGAGAATACTTGCGATTTCTTAGTAGGAATCGTCGTGTTTTTCTCAATTAGTGCTGTCATTACTTGACCCATAGTCTCGATACCTAGTGATAACGGAGATACGTCAAGTAGTAGTACGTCTTTAACGTCACCAGCTAGTACACCACCTTGAATCGCTGCACCTACGGCAACGGCTTCATCTGGGTTAACATCTTTACGTGGCTCTTTACCAAAGAACTCAGCAACTGTTTTTTGTACTAGAGGCATACGAGTTTGACCACCAACAAGGATGATGTCATTTACGTCGCTTACTGATAAATCAGCATCAGCTAGTGCACGCTTAAGTGGCTCGATTGACTTAGTTACTAAGTCTTCAACAAGAGACTCAAGTTTTGCACGAGTAACTTTAACGTTCATGTGCTTAGGACCAGTTGCGTCAGCAGTCACGTACGGTAAGTTAACTTCTGTTTGCTGTGCAGAAGACAGTTCAATCTTCGCTTTTTCAGCAGCTTCTTTAACACGTTGCATTGCAAGTGGGTCGTTCTTAAGGTCGATACCTTGATCTTTCTTGAACTCTTCAACTAAGTAGTTGATAACACGGTTATCGAAGTCTTCACCACCTAAGTGAGTGTCACCGTTAGTTGCAAGAACTTCAAACGTGTGCTCGCCTTCTACTTCGTCAATCTCGATGATAGAGATATCGAAAGTACCACCACCTAAGTCGTAAACAGCAACAACGTTTTCACCTTTGTTTTTGTCCATACCGTATGCAAGTGCAGCGGCTGTTGGCTCATTGATGATACGTTTAACTTCAAGACCAGCAATACGACCAGCATCTTTAGTAGCTTGACGTTGTGAGTCATTGAAATAAGCAGGTACTGTGATTACTGCTTCTGTTACTGGCTCACCTAAGAAGTCTTCTGCTGTTTTTTTCATTTTCTTCAGCACTTCTGCTGAAATTTGTGGTGCAGCACGTTTTTCGCCACGCGCTTCAACCCATGCATCACCGTTATCAGCTTTTACAATTTTAAAAGGCATGATACCGATATCGCGTTGTACTTCTTCGTCTTCAAAACGACGACCAATTAGACGCTTGATGGCAAATAATGTGTTAGTTGGGTTAGTTACTGCTTGGCGTTTTGCAGGTTGACCAACTAATGTTTCACCGTCTTGCGTGTATGCAATGATCGATGGTGTTGTGCGATCGCCTTCCGCGTTTTCGATAACGCGTGCTTTATCACCGTCTAGTACTGCTACACAAGAGTTAGTAGTACCTAAATCGATTCCAATAATTCTACCCATGAATCTTCTCCAACTTCAAAATTCGTTAAAACGTTCGATGACTAGTAAATAGGGGTGCAGGAAACTGAATTCAACTGTAAAAATGAAAAAAATTTACTTTTTTTTGAAATATTTTCCAAATGGGTATTTTTTCCTCAAAAAGAGGGGTTTTTTAACACTTATAGTAATACAAACAAACTGGTCTGATGACTTTAGCTGTGCTATAACCTTGTCCATAGCAATAAATGTTAAGGAAAATTATGCATTTTGATCAATTACTCGCCATGGCAACAGAACTTGGCAAAGACAAAACAAAAGTAATGCAGTTTCCAGAAAACTGGTGCCAAGGTCGCACTGCGTTTGGTGGTTTATCAGCAGCTTTATTATATCAAGCAATTCGTCAACATATCGACAATTCTCGTCGTTTACTATCTTTAAGCACTAACTTTGTTGGCCCGTTAATCGCTGACTGCGACTTTTCAATTGATGTTGAAGTTTTGCGCGAAGGTAAAAACAGTGCGCAAGTACTTGCTAAAGTAATTCAAAATGGCGATGTTTGTGTTATCACACAAGCCTGTTTTGGCGCTAATAGAGAATCAGCAGTACGCGTAGATGTGTCAAAAAGCATGCAGCTTAAACCAGTAGACGAACGTTTTACTCTGCCTTATAAAGAAGGTTTAATGCCGGCATTTTTCCAGCACGTCGCACTATGCTTACAAGACGGAAATATGCCATTTTCTGGCGCTGACACATCACATTTAGGCGGCTGGATGAAATTTAAACATAAACCAGAACACATGAGCGAAGCGCATATCATTGCCCTTACGGATGCATGGCCGCCTACCCTATTACAAATGTATAAACAGCCAGCCCCAGCCAGTAGCATGTCGTGGTATATCGAGTTTGTTGAAGAGCCAAACATCGCTGATGATGCTTGGATTGGCTATGAAGCTGTTACACATCATAGTAAAGATGGTTACGGTCTTGAAGATGGCTGTATTTGGAGTGATGATGGCAAGCTCATCGCACTAAGCCGCCAAACTGTTGCTTTATTTGCGTAATTCATGGCTGCTTATTTGCGCATATTCAGTGCCATCAAGGCGAATTATCGCTTGATATTCGCCAGATTCTACAATTTGGCCTAGACCTGTGTTAAAGGTATCCTTTAAAACTTCACTATTGAAAAATGCAGGTCGAGGTGCTTCATTAAATATTGGATGCACAACGAAAGGTTTTATTTCGGCTGTCTGCTTATATTGTTCAAGATAATATAAAAAAACACGTCTTTCGAGAATGATAACGTCAACCCATCCCTTCATTAAATGGTCAACTTGTGCCTCTTGGTTTACTACCTCATCATAAGAACGAAGTATACGTGTCACTGATTTGAAAGGTGCTTCAATAAAATTGGTCGCATTTTGAAAACCCAGCACACTTTTACCAGCTAAATCATAAATACTGTCTATTTTTAAATTTTGTTCAGCCAAACTTATCGCTACATTTTGATAGCGTAATAGAGGTTCACTTTGGTAAATATTAGTACTCGCTCCAGAAGCGAAATTTAAAGCTATATCAACTTTTCCTTGCAGCAACTGCTGCTCTACACGCTTGTTTGGCATGTATTGCACAACAATGTTACTGATCCCTTGAGATTTAAACGCTGCTTTTAATATTTCTAATTGAATACCACTGTCGTTATCTTTAATAACATAAGGAGGGAGATAAGAACTGGCTGCAACAACAATAGGGTCTTCTCCAGCTTGATCTGATAAACATAGCCCCTTACAACTTACAAACAACAAAAGGATAAAAAAATGTTTCACTACACACCTTAATAGACAGTTGCATAGCTAATCTATGCGCCTTTGCGTAAATTCTAGCCTATTTTAGGAAAGGGTGCATTTGAATTTATCGAGTTATTGATGCAAACTAAACTAAGTTCTTGTTTATGAGACCCTAAGTTTGCAAACAGCCTGTCCTAGCTGCGACCTTGTCGTTGAGATCCCATATTTAAGTGCGAAACAAGTAGCGGTTTGTCCTCATTGCAAAACCAAACTGTCTTCTTCGCAAGCAAATCAAGATAGTGCTGTCGTAGCGCTGAGCTTAAGTGCGATCTTAATGCTGTTAAGTAGCATGTTTTACCCGTTTTTATCTTTTTCAAGCAGTGGCATCACCCAAACTATAACCTTACCTGATGCGGCACGTATTCTGTTTAACTACGACAATGACTTTTTAGGATTATTCATAGATATCAGCATCATAGGTTTACCTATGTTACTGCTTGTGCTGATAATCCCATTACATTTAGGGTTACTTAAGATACTCCCTTATCAATGGGGGAAAAGGCTCTTAAAAACAACATTTGCACTGCAGCCTTGGATTATGTCAGAAATATTTTTAATTGGTGTCATGGTCAGTATGGTAAAAATAATGTCGATGGCTGACATTGAATTTGGTGTGAGCTTTTGGGCTTATGGCGCATTTGTTATTAGTTATATTGCCACTACTGCTAAGCTCAATAAACAAAATCTATGGTATCAACTCAAAGAGCCTGTTTTTATAGAGCAAATCAAGCCGAATACTCGTGCAATCGACCAAGGCCTTAGGGCTTGTCATGTATGTGGTCAACTATGCGACAGTGAAATCTGTTCTCGGTGTGAATCAAAAACATACTCTCGTAACCCTTTTAGTGTACAAAAAGCGGCAGCATGGCTGATCACTTCCGTTGCCTGCTATATACCTGCAAATATTTACCCAATCATGTACACCACTAGCCTAGGTGATGAAACCCCCTCAACCATAATTGGTGGGGTGATGATCTTGTGGAATAGTGGTTCTTATCCTATCGCAATGATCATCTTTTTAGCGAGTGTTGTCGTACCACTTGCAAAAGCTCTCATTTTGAGTTTTTTATGCTTTATGGTGATGCAGCCCGCAAACAGACAAACCAAAAGCTACACACGAATTTATCAATTAACTGAATTTATTGGAAAATGGTCAATGATCGATGTATTTGTTGTGGCAATTTTAGTAGCCTTAGTACAGTTAGGAAATTTGATGTCAGTAACGCCTGGTATAGGTACTATATTCTTTACAACAATGGTGATTTGCCAGATGCTGGCAGCCCATGCATTTGATCCACGTTTATTGTGGGATTCCCCTAATAACTTAAATAAAGTAAAACAAGAGACCTTGGCATGAGCGAAAAAGCAAATATAAAAACAGCGCCAAACATATCGGCAATCTGGATTATTCCTGTAATCGCTTTATTCATCGGCGCATGGATGCTGTATCAATACCAAGCAAATAAAGGTACAACAATCTTTATCAAAATGCCCCATGCTGAAGGTATTATCGCAGGCAAAACAGAAATAAAGGTACGCAGTGTAAAAATCGGTCAAATTGACCATGTAAGACTCTCAGATGAACAAGATAGTGTAATTGCACGAGCACAAATAGATAAACACTATGAAGACCTTTTAACGGATGATGCGAAAATTTGGGTTGTTAAACCTCGCATTGATGATACCGGTATTAGTGGGATGAGTACCCTATTGTCGGGTGTTTATCTGGAGTTTGCTCCAGGCGAAAGTAAAGAAACATCCGAGCGATTTGAACTACAAGATGAACCTGCGCTAATTGCCAATGATGTAAAAGGAGGTCGCTTTATCCTCCATGGCTATAACGCTGAAGTGCTCGATGTGAGTACAGGTATCTATTTTAAGGATTACAAAATAGGGCAAATAGAAACGGCTACTTTTGATTGGAAAAATCAAGCCATGAAATATGGTATTTTCATTAATGAGCCTTATCAAAACCTGATCACGCTTAATTCTATCTTTTGGGTTAACTCAGGTATACAAATTGATTTGTCTGCCGATGGTATTAATGTCAATACGGGCTCTTTGAGTAAGTTACTTAAAGGAGGGATTTCTGTTGGTATTCCTGAGCAACAGAAACCAGGGGAAATTGCCACAAATGGCCATAGCTTCTCACTAAGTAATAGCTACAAAGCTGCTCTTGAAGAGCGATTTTATGACTTTGATTATTATCTAATTGACTTTGAACAATCAATTCGTGGATTACGTCCTGGTGCGCCAGTTGAATATCGAGGGATGCGCATCGGTACTGTTGTTGAAGCACCTGCAAATGTCATTATAAATGGCAAACCAGCCCACTTTAGAGTCGATAACACTGCAGTGCCAGCGCTGATTAAAATTGAGTATGGAAGACTCTACCATGATAATGTTGCAGCCAGAGAGTTCTGGCAGTCAAGTTTAGATGGCTGGATTAAAAGTGGTTTAAGAGCCTCATTAAAGCCAGGAAACTTATTAACAGGTGCAGTGTATGTGGACTTGGACATTTATGATAATGCTGAACCTGCAGAATTAACAACTATTGCTGACTATACAGTATTCCCGAGTGTTTCAAGTGGAATTACCGTCATTGCTGATCAAGTCTCTGATGTATTAAATAAAGTCAATAATCTCAAAATCGAAGACAGTTTGGCACAAATGCAAACGACCTTTGCAGAATACCAAGCACTTGCACATGACATGCGTGAATTGCTTAATAAACAAGATACTCAAGACTTACCGGGTGATATTAATCGCAACTTTGCTGAGATGACCAAAAGCATGCAACAGTTCGATAAGACAATGAAGCAATTTGAAAAAACTATGGCAAGTTACGAACAAGGATCAACATTCCATGAGCAATTACAAACAACCTTGTCTGAATTTAAACGTTTAAGTGAAGAGCTACAGCCACTTACACGTGGTTTAAACCAGCAACCGAATATGTTGATCTTTGATAAAGAGCTACCTGCTGATCCAACGCCGAGGAAACAATAATGAACTTTAAACTCTGTGCTTCAATTGCATCAGTGCTGTTACTTTCGGCCTGTAGTCAAACTTCATTCTCAACCATTGAGTATTATCAATTTTCGCAGCCGATAGTGGCAATGCAACGCTTAGCGGAGAATACCCAAGCTCAGCTCAGAATTAACACAGTAAAGTTACGTGGTGCGCTAAATAATCGTGGTATCGCCATGGTGCTTGATAACAACAGAGTGAATGCTGCTAACTATCATTTATGGAGTGAATCTCCTGATTTGATGTTAACTGCCAGTGCTCATCAACAACTTTACACTGAGCTTGCTAATTGGATGGTAATAAAAGGCTTACCTGTAATAACCGATTTAGACCAGCAAAGCTTTTATGAATTAGAGTATGAGCTACATCACTTTAACGGTGATGAGCAAGGTAATGCCAACATTGCAGGGCTTTGGCGCTTGTACTATACAACTCCTGAATCTGGCAGAAAGTTGAAGGCGGTCAATTACTTCAATGAGCTTACACCTTTACAAGCAAGTGATTACGAGGGACTTGTAGCCACACTTGAGTCAACTTGGCTAAAGGTTAACAAACAAGTTGCAAACGAAGTGTCAAAGCTTGCTATTTAATAAGAGTTTAAGTGGCTGATTGTCATCGTTAATGATGACATCGCCTATAAACTCAAAGCCTAGTTTTTGTAGTACCTTTTGCGAGCCAATATTTGTTTGCGAGGTTATTGCTGCAAGCACTCCAAGATCTAATACGTGTTTTTTGGCCATCAACAACCTAGCTGCCGATGTAATAATACCCTTGCCTTCATATTTGGCTAACAACGCGAACCCTAAATCAGGAATAGCTAATGCATCACGCTGAAACAGCCCCACCATACCAACCGGTGTACCTTCAGCTAAACAGACAATATAACTACCAAAGCCATATTGCTGGTGGCTATTTATAAAGGTTTGTTGAATATAATGCTCTGCTTGTGCTGGTGTATTTATATTTTTATTTCCGATATGCTCTAAAAATGTTGCTTGGTTTAAAAGCTCAACAATAAATGCCGCATCATCAGGCAGGCCAGCACGTAAATATATATCTGTCATATATTAAAATACCTTACTTACCACATCATTGGTAAAATTAAGACAATCTAAAACACGCTCTTTTTGCACTGCTGAGAGCTCGTCAATAGCGAAATAAGCATACTCAGTATGCTCATTACTCAACACTATCTGGGCATCATTAGGCAGATGTGCTCGAAAAATAAACGCATGAGAATTAAATGCAGTGTGATAATAAACACCACTTAAATAAGCGATATCTACCTCACAATTAAGCTCTTCTTGGCATTCGCGAAGTAACGCTTGGTGAATTGTTTCGCCTTTATCTAAAGCCCCGCCAGGTAACCCCCAACTTTTTTGACCATAATTAGCTTTAAGTAATAGCACTTGACCTTGGTTGTTAGTTATAACCGCGTGACTACTGAGTCTGTATGTATCTGAAAATGCCATAAACCCTTGCTTAATTGAATTAAAAAAGTAACACCGTTGAAGAGTGTAAAATAATTATCATCGCAATAAAAATTCTTATTGACTAAATTTATATTCAAGATTATTTTTCTTTCGATGTTTTGGGCAAAACAAAAGCAGTATACCCTCTATACTGTCTGGCGCCAGCCAACGCAGGCACTTTCCCTACTGGGTCCATAAAAGTGTGTTCGCGTAAAGCAGTTACTTGAGTCGATAGACTTCGGATTTCTGTAAGCAATCTCGCATTGCTTAACTGTGTGAAAAATATAATGCAAGAACCTTCTGCGTTAAGTTTACTGCCGCCAGTATTGGTGGTTGTTTTGGCCGTGTTTTTACGCCGCCCTATTTTATCTTTACTTGTTGGAGCTTTGTTTGGTTTAGCCATGCTTGGGCCAACAGCTATACTGTCAAACTTTACTGATATATCGTTAAAAGTGATGCAGGATGAAACCATTGCCTGGCTAATTTTAGTCTGTGGCGGGTTTGGTGCCTTGATTGCCTTATTGGTAAGAACCGGTGGAGCAAGTGCATTTGCTGAATTAGCGTTGAAGTTTGCCAAAGGTCAACGTTCATCTTTGCTAATGACCTTTGTGTTAGGTGTGATTATTTTTATCGATGATTATCTCAATGCATTAACGGTTGGTGAAACCATGAAGCGTATCACCGATAAGTTTAAAATTAGCCGCGAAATGCTAGCTTATGTTGTTGACTCAACTGCCGCACCTATCTGTGTGCTTGTACCACTCTCTACATGGGCGGTATTTTTTGGTGGCCTATTAGTCGATAATAATGTTGCAGCAGAAGGCCAAGGTATTGCCGTATACATCGAAGCAATCCCTTATATGCTGTACGCATGGTTTGCCGTACTTGTTGTATTGCTTGTCAGCTTAAATGTGATCCCTGCTTTTGGGCCGATGAAAAAGGCACAACTACGTGCAATGAATAATCAAATCGAGATCTCAAATAGCCAATACACCGATGTACAAACAGCGGATGAATACGCTGTTAAAGCCGCAGAAGAGAACTTTGAAACAGCAGCATCCAATGGCAAACTCTATAACTTTTTAGTGCCGATTATTTTACTTGTTGCGTTTACTGTTTATTTCGACATTGACGTATATAAAGGATTGCTTGCAACCTTTGCTGTGGTGTTACCGTTTTATATGTTGCAAAAACTAATGACATTGTCAGAACTAGTGGAGCGTATGTTAGATGGTTTTAAAAGTATGATCCCAGCAATTGGAACTGTCGTTGCGGCCTTTATATTTAAAGATGTGTGTGACCAATTAATGCTTCCGCAATATGTCATTAATACTTTAAGCCCTTATATGACAGCACAGTACCTACCTGCCGTGGTGTTTTTAGCAATGGCAGTACTTGCTTTTGCAACGGGTTCTAGCTGGGGGATTTTCGCAGTAACTATTCCAATTGTGATGCCACTGGCTTATGCAATTGATGCCAACATTCCTCTTGTAATTGGTGCTTTGTTGTCGGCGTCATCGTTTGGTAGTCAAGCATGCTTTTATTCTGACTCCACAGTACTTGCTGCACAAGGCTCAGGGTGCGACTTAGTCAGCCATGCGGTTACTCAATTACCTTACACCTTACTGGCGGCAACCGCTGCATTTATAGGGTTTTTGCTCATCGCCTAAATTAAAAAGCCCAAGCAATTGCTTGGGCTTTTGTTTATCAACTAATAAGTTACTTTTGGAATTTAATTCCTTTGTAATAAGTTTCTAAGTTTTCAACTTTTGTTTGGTTTTTAAGGTCTGCAAATGGCTTATCAGCGAACTTGCTACCACGCATTTGAATGTTCAAGCGTGGTGCTTCACTGTTCAGCATGGTTTTCTTGTAATAATCTTTCAAATCAGCCAAGGTTACTTTTTCAACTTCAGCAATAAGCTTTTCTTTAGAGTCAAAGTTAAAGTTTTCACGATACCAATCTGTGATAAGTGGTGACATTTCATCACTTAGATTCTTAGGTTGCTCTTTTAAAGATACCAGCGTTGCATTTTTAAGTTGTGAAAATGTTTCTTCTGTCATGTTATCAAGCTCTACTGCGTATTGCTTTTTAAACTCATCAAAGCGTTCTTGCATTTCTTTAGGGCCTTTAACTGGTGTTTGGATATAAAGACCTAGTGCAGAGTAATCTTCAATCGGACGGGCTAACGCACCAACAGCATAAGCAAGCTGCTCTTCGGTACGAAGCTTATCAAAAGCAATCGTTCTGAAGTGGCTTTGTAACACTTGCGCTTGAGCCTTTTGCTTATAACCCGGTGTTGGATGAACAACCATATCGATAATCGCTACATCAGCTACATCAATATCCTTTTGCAATACAATACGTTCACCTATTTGTGGCAACCAGGCTTTGCTGCGAGCAAACTCAGTAGATTTATGAGCCTTAGGTAATATAGCTGTTAGCTTATTAGCAATAGATTCAACATCATTTTGGTTGTAGTTACCAAACGTGAATACACGTAAATCATTTGCAGCAAGAGTTGATTGCTTAATAGCAGTAAAATCAGCAAGGGTTAGCGTATCTGCCGCCGCAATTAAGGTTTCGGTATCAAATTTACCACTTCGTGTTAGCTTAGAATATTCACCAAATGCTTGATAGAAAGGAAATTGCTTTTGTTGATTTAGTAAATCACGCTTATAACGGTCAATCGCTTGTGCAAAACCATCTTCTGATACATTTAAAGTCAGATTTTCAAGCGCCTGAGCCAATAATACGTCCTGCTTATCAGTAAAACCACTCAGTGATAATATAAGACCATTGCTTGGCTGTAACCCCAAACTCATACCTGCTACAGCCGCTTCAGTGCTTAATTTACTTTGCTCTAAGTTATACAGATCAGCCCAAATTGAGTAAAGCACCTGTGCTTTTACATCAACTAATGCATCAGGTGTGTTAATGTAAACTTCAACAAGCCCTTTAGGTTGCTCAGCAAATTCCTGACTTGCTTGGCGCCAAACTTTGACACCTTGCTTATCAAAGACCAGTTTAGGATGTGCTTGCTGTTTAAATTCAGCGGTCTTAATAGCAAAACTTTTTGGCAGTAAGCAGTTTACAGTAGGTAAAGCTAAAGCATATTCGCTTGGTTTATTCCAGCTTGCAACTTCTTCGTCGCTGATATCTTCAATACGGTATTCACCATCGTAAAAATGTAGCTGCGAGTCTGTCTCTTCTTGCTTTGAAATATACCAAATACGTAGCGTCTCTTCGTTTAACTGTGAAAGCACGTTTTGGACAGCGTCAGCATCAAACTTTGCATAATAATATGGTGCATTAATTGCGTTGTTCACTGGGAACTTTTGCATACTATCAGTAAGGTTACTTACGTAGCCAAACTCATCACCTTTTTCAAGAAATTGAAACTCATTGTTTAACGAAGTACGAATTTCATTAAAATACTTGCTATCAACACCCTGCTCTTTAATTAACGCAATATACTGCATTACCATAGCAACAATTTCTTCACGGTTTTGCATGCCTGCGTCAGTTAGTTCAATACTTACTGTTAAGCTGCCGTAGTTACCATATTGTGTAGGTGCATCAGAAGCAGATAAACGTGATACCCAGCCTTTATCGCGTAATATTTGTGCCGGGCTGCCTTGCATTTCATTACTTAACAAGTAAGACACAAAGCGATTAGGTTTAACTGCAAACTGTGAACTGTTATCGGTGATTGTAAATTCAAGTTGTAATTGTTTTACGTCTTCATTTGGTGAATAGTAAACACGTTTGCCACCGGCTTTATCAAAATCAAGTTTATCTGTTACTGTTGGTTTTTCGATATGTTTATTTTCGATATCTGCAAAATACTGTTTAGCTTTTGCTTCCATTTCAGCTAGCGGACGGTTAGAAATCATCGCCACTTTCATGATATTAGATGAATAGTATTTATTATAAAAAGCAACCGTTTCTTTATGTAAATCACTGCCTTCTTTATCACCTAGCGTTTCTAGGTTACCAATTAAGAAACGGTTTGCAGGATGGTCTCCCATCATCTTGCGTGCTAATTTAAATTGTCCAAAAAAGTCCATTTCACGGCGCATTGACCATTCAGCATTAACCGCATTTTTTTCTTTATCAGTGTATTCAGGGTAAAGCTTAGGTGCTTTAAAAAAGTCAGAAAAACGGTCTAATGCTTCATCATAGGCATCGTTATTTACTTTAAACATATAATTAGTGATATCTAACCAAGTGTAAGCGTTGTGCGCACCACCGTTTTTGGTCATAAAATCACTATAACCTTTGGTATCAGGATAGCGGTCTGTACCTAGGAAAAGCATATGTTCTAGATAATGTGCCATACCTTGTTGCGACATAGGGTCGTGTAGTAAACCGACACCAACACTAAGTGCAGCTGCTGACTTTTCTACACTCGGATCTGAGATTAAAATAACATCAATCTCATTATCTAGTTTTAGTGTTTTATATTCTCGGGCATCATTTGGACTGACAACCAAAGAATCAGGTATAAGGCTGCTATTAGCTGTAGATGAAGTCATAGTAGATGTTGAAGAACACCCAGCTAATACAGCAAATGCGATTGCACTAAGGCCCATTATTTTTTTCATTATTATGTATCCATTAGATATTGAATCAATTTTTATTTATGATGAGTTTTCATCAGCCGCAATTCAATGCTTTTTAACAGACTAACACTAAAAGTTTGTAACACATTGTGAAAAAGCAATGCAAAAGGCTAATAATCATAATAATTACAATATAAAAGGATGAGTTATGGAAAAGTGGCTAATCGTAGCGATGTTTACTCAGGTATTACTTACATTCATAGTAATGTACATTATGGGCAAGCGCCGCTTTAGCGCGGCTAAGAAAAAAACCATAGAAATGAAAGACTTTCTTACAATGGATTTAGAAAAGGCAGGTTCGCACGTGCGTCTTGCAGATCGTAACTTTATAAATCAGTTCGAAATGCCTGTACTGTTTTTTATTGCGTGTTTAACAGCACTACAACTAAATGCTGTAGGTACTGTTTTTGTTGGCTTTGCTTGGGCTTATGTCGTTTTGCGTATAATCCATAGCTTTATACATTTAACCTCTAATACGTTAAAGGCTAGATATTATAGCTTTGTTATCAGTAGCTTTATTATGCTGATTATGTGGGTACTGATATTAATAACAATCTTTTAATACTCAGTAATACTAAGAAATAAGGCGCTTTTAAGCGCCTTATCAAAGAATTATTTACGACGACAAAAGCCAAACAAAGCTAGTAAAGACAGCATCCACGCCATACTACCACCTGAGCCACTGTCTAAATCACCTGAAGGCTTATCTTGTTTGATCAGCGTGTTTTCTTTTGGTTTTAATAATTGAGAAGAGTTCGGATCATCGTCAAGAATTACCACACTATTAATAGTTACCAAATTCTCACCATTAAAGCCTGAGGTATCTGTTGGACATTGATCGTTATTTAAACCAACAACAGGAATATCACCACAGTGTGTGAGTTCAGTGATTTTATCTAACACCATTTGGCTTTCAGCTGTAATTTGGCCGAACACAGTAAAACCACCATTTTGAAGATCTAAATTAGCACTATTGTCTTTTAAATTGAAAAACCATTGGCTAGTTGCACTATTTGCATTACCACCTTGCTTAGCCATCGCAATGGTGCCTTTCACATTAGATAGTTTAGGCTCATTTTTTATCGCATCATTTGTTTCAATAGCTTTAAAATCAGAATCAAATTTAAATCCTCCGCCTTGTAAAACAAAATTCTCTACAGAGCGATGAATGACACTACTATTATAAGTACCCTCTTCTACATAATTTAAAAAGTTTTCTACTGTTATTGGGGTGTGTTGATCAAATAGATTAACTGTAATCGTGCCTTGGTTAGTTTGCATTTCAATGATAGTTGAGTTGGCGCTGTAGCTTGCTGCACAAAGCACAGAGGCAATTAAATATTTTTTCATTTTTTATCTTTCCTGATATTTTTATTCTAAAACTGCAGCAAGACTAAACAAAAACGCTAGGCGCTTAAATAGCAAACAAAATAGTTACACAAAACGCGCCATATCAATTACAAGTTAGTTACATTTATTTACACCGCGTATTCATTATGGTTATAAAAAATATAAATCTTAAATCAAAATCGTCTTATCAAATAGACTGAGTTTGTTAGTATTTGCATGACAACAAAGAACACACAGGAATAAACCATGGCGAATGAAGAAAACGCAATATGCGATTTTGGCTTACACCAAGGTGAGCCGTATAGTAAATTACCAGCGAGCTTCTTAAATTGGATGGTTGGTAATAACCATCAAAAATCACATTATGCAGAACAAGAGTTAATTCGTAGGCAACTCGCTGCAACTGGACAATTGAATACCGAAAATAGCAATAAAAATCTATAAAAGACATTTAATTTAAATATAAGTCGTTTAAACTAAGCGCTTAATTAACTACTGCTTTTAACAGGCAAACAATTATGCGCTTTTTTTTATCTTCTTTTTTACTGCTTACCTTAGCGGCTTGCAGCTCTTCTACTCACACTGATTCAGTACAATACCTCACATTACTCCATACAAACGACAACCATGGTCGCTTTTGGCACAATGAGCAAGGTGAGTATGGTATGGCAGCTCGTAAGACCTTAATTGATCAATTAAGAGCTGATGCTAAAGCAAAAGGTCATGCAGTATTATTACTCTCAGGTGGCGACATCAATACAGGTATTCCTGAGTCTGACTTACAACATGCAGAGCCTGATTTTAAAGGTATGTCTATCATTGGTTATGATGCCATGGCTATAGGTAATCATGAATTTGATAACCCACTGGCAGTACTTGATCAACAACAAAAATGGTCTAACTTCCCATTTTTATCTGCCAATATTATAGATAAGGCAACTGGCAAGACACGTTATCAAGGATATAAGATCTTTGAGAAGAATGGCCTAAAAATAGCTGTAATCGGTTTAACAACCACAGATACAGCTAAAATAGGTAACCCTCAATATATTGGCAACCTTGAGTTTAAAGACCCAACAGCAGTTACAGCAAAGCTAGCTCCTGAAATCGATAAACAATACAACCCTGATATCACTATTGCAGTTACACACATGGGCCATTATGTTGATGCAAACTTTGGTATTAATGCACCGGGTGATGTAACAATGGCTCGTAACCTACCAAAGGGTACACTTGACATAATTGTTGGTGGGCATTCACAAGAACCGGTCTGTATGAAAGAGGCCAACGTCGCAGATGAGAGTTTTATACCAGGCAAAGAGTGTAAGCCAGACCAACAAAATGGTACTTGGATCATGCAAGCACACGAGTGGGGTAAATATGTTGGTAAAGCTGAATTCAAATTAGAAAATGGTCAACTAACACTACTTAATTACGCGCTTATTCCGGTAAATCTTTATATCAATGATGAAAACGGCAATAAAAAGTTGGCAGCTGATTACATCGAACCAAACAAAAACTTACAAGATGTACTTGCTGTGTATCAAGCAAAAGGTGCAGCGCAAATTGCTGGAAAGATTGGTGCAGTTGATGAAAAGCTAGAGGGTGACCGTAACAAAGTTCGTTACGAGCAAGTAAACCTAGCACGGGTAATAATTGCTGCACAAATGCAATCTGTTGGTGCTGATTTTGGTATAATAAGTGGCGGTGGTATTCGTGATAGCATTCAAGCTGGCGATGTGAGCTATAAAGACATTTTAAAAGTTCACCCTTTTAAAAACCGTATCACCTATATTGATATGACCGGGAAGGCATTATTTGATTACCTATCTGTTGTGACTTCTTTCCCACCTGATTCAGGTGCTTACTTGCAATATTATAAATTAAGCTTTAAGCGTGAAAACGACACATTATCTGATGTTAAAATTGCTGGTAAACCACTTGATATGACGAAAACATATCGTATGAGTATTAACAGCTACAACGCCTCAGGTGGTGATGGCTACCCTACTCTTACAAACAAAGAAGGCTTTGTCAGTACAGATGATACTGACGCACAGGCATTAAAACGTTTCTTTGAGCAAAATAGTCCTGTTAAAGCGGCCGATTTCGCGCCTAAATAAACAAATTAAAAGTAAAAAGGGAAGTCAATGACTTCCCTTTTTTAGTTTTACTTACCTATCACTTCAATATCTTCTAACGTTATGTTCTTTAATCCATAATGATGTAAACGTGAACGTGAACCTTCACCATGCGCTTTCGGTGGGTAATAAACATCTTTAACTTCTGGTTGATCTTGCCAAACGTCATCAAGCGCAGCGCGGATTTCACTCAAGGTTTTTTCTAAACTATTGGTAAAATTTGGTCTTTTCCGAACTGTATGACCTAATTCAACTAACCGGTAAAAATACTTATTAGCGAGTGTAAGTAACTCTTCAGGAACATCCTTATTCTGATTGAGCACTACATCAGGATTTTCAGTACAAAACTCAACCAAAGCCAAATAAAAACATAACGGCTTATTGGCTAATGCAACAGGTTTATCAGGGCTACAATTCCCTGCCAATGTTTTATTTTGAAGATCGACAATCAAAATAGGTTTTGTTTTACTATTCGGTTCAGGTTCGGGAAGTTGTTTTGCAACTTGTAATTTTGTGCGTTCGCTTAAGAAGAGTAAATAACTAATCGCAAGTGAAAACAAACATACCAAAATAAATACTGCAATATCATTTTTATTTAAAATATTGTTATTAATAACAAAACTAATAGTAAAAACTTTTTGTGGTGTTTGAAGTTGCTTTTCAATCAGATCTGCTCTTGCTGGAAACTCTGTAATTCCTTCGATGGAATAAACAAAAATCGGGGTTTCTTTGAGCTGCGAATTAAGCTTAGCAAGGTAGTCAATAACAGCCTCTTTACTACCAGAATGCTTTAAAAAGTCATCAGGGAGGTTTAAATGGGTTAAATCTAAGGCGATTCGCTTCTCTATATTTGCCAAGCTTAATTGATTATTCTCTGTTGACTTAACCGCTTTTGCAAGAATATAGCTACCAAATAAGACCAGACAAATAACGAAGAATAAACAACCATAAATTAGCTTTACTCTAATTGGTAGCATTGTTTACCTCAGCATTAATTCGCATCGAGTGTTGCGTTTTACAGTTAAAGAATGATTGAACGTGATTGAAATAATGAGAATTTTGGTCATGCGCTAAATCAATTAAACGTTTTTGAACAGCACAGAGAAGATCTGTGTTTTCATCTTGCATTTTAAGGTACCAACGGCTGCCACTAATGTTGTCACTGATGGGAGTAATATAATTGATTGAAAAACGTTGCTGGTCTATGTCTTGCCAATAAGAAGAAATTAGATCAACTTTACCGCTTGCTAGTAATTCTCTCAGCTCTGAATGAGAGCCAGCATAGGTAATGTCTAAGTTCTCTAAATTTATATCTAACTTTTTGAACAACTGTTTTGGCAAAATATGACCAGAACGGCTTGTAGGGTAATCTAAAAGGCCAATTCGTTTGTCAAGAAAATAACTTTTATCTAGCCGCGGCTTTTCTTTGCTTGAAATAAAGTAGGCGGTGTAATCAGGAAAACCAACAACGGCTTTATAGTTGTAAGTTGATTCTGCCATAAAAGCGTTAATTAAGTTTTCTTTTGCGAGGATCAAATCGGCTAATCCTTTACCCAAAAACTCAACTGTATCAGATGTCTTGTAACCCCAATAAGAGGTAACCTTGCCATATTGCTTACTGATAGTGTCGTCTTGACATAATGAAAACGCGACATCTTCAGCTAGCCGTTTACCAGATGAATATACGACAAGTTCATTAAGATTAACCTCTGATTTAGTATCACATTGAAAAGAAGTTTCAATAAACGTATCGATATCAGATATAGGCTTATTTGCTTGTAAAATTCCCACAAAACAAAACAAGCCAAACGACAGAAACAAAAATGTAACAATCAAAGATTTTTTTATTAGTATTGTTCTTAAATTCAATTTTTATAGCCAACAACGCACCCTTGCCTCTATTTGAACAATTATTCTTACTTATTACAACAGGTAATTTTACCTGAAATAAATAACTCATTGTTTTTAAACATATATGAACAAGAAATTATGAATCTTATTGAGTCCTTTCTATTTGTTTTAAAATTCAGGAGAATTAGCACCAAGTAATCGTGCTTCAGGGCACATTCATTTTTGGACACTGAGTCAATGTTACAAAAAACAATAAAGATGTTGCTGTTATCGACACCTGTTATTTCAGCGGTGTTAAGTACTCCGGCTAATGCATGGGGACAAAATGGTCATCGTATTGTTGGTGAAATTGCATCTAAGCATATTACTGACACCACGAGGCAAGCATTAATTCCTTTACTTGATGGCGAGTCACTCCCTCAAATTGCCACTTGGGCCGATGAAATGCGCTCTGCCCCTGAGCAATTTTGGCAAAAAAAGTCATCTCGCTGGCATTACATCAATTTCAAAGAGGGTGATGCTGATCCCCATTTCGACTCTCATGCCCACCACAATAAAGACACAGTGTCTGACATCCTTGAAGGGATGGAATATTCAATTTCAGTTTTACAAAACCAAAAAGCATCACTTGCAGAAAAACAGTTTGCTTTACGCTTTTTAGTTCATCTTGTTGGTGATAGTCACCAACCATTCCATGCAGGTCGCAGTGAAGATCGTGGCGGCAACAATATTTCTGTCACATTCTTCGGGCAAGATACCAATTTACATAGCCTGTGGGACTCAAAACTCATTGAAAATGAAAATTTGTCCTATACTGAATTTGCGCAATTTATAAATACAACAAATCAAGCGTTGATAATGGACTACCTTACCAGTTCACCAAGCGATTGGTTAATCGAATCACATAATATTGCAAATTCAATCTATAAAGAAAATGAAACAAACGTAAGTTATAGTTATATCTATAAAAACTTACCAATTGTTAAAACTCGCCTACAGCAAGGCGGGATAAGATTGGCCGGTTTATTAAATAGTTTATTTGATAAATCAGCAAAACCGTTAGTAAAGGCACTTAAGATGCCAACTGACAGCAAACTATAAATGAAACATAACCTCTAACACGGGAAATAACATAATGAAAATCCAACTCCGCAAAACAGCTCTATCACTTGCTATTGCAGCATGTGTTGGTGTGAGTGGTGCAGCGTTAGCAAATGAAACAACATCTGCTATCAAGGGTCAAATCAAAGGTCCTAGCGGCAACCCTGCTGCTGGCACTAAGATTACTATCGTTCACTTACCTTCAGGTTCAACTAAAGAAACTGAAACGAACGATGCGGGTTACTTCACAGCTAAAGGCCTACGCGTAGGTGGTCCTTACCGCGTTGTTGTAGATTCTGACGTATTTGCAGATCAAACTTTCAACAACATTAACCTACAAGTTGGTGCTGACTACCCTGTTAATGTTACGTTAGAGCCGCAATCAGACATCGAACAAATCGTTGTTACAGGTCGTCCTATCAGCCGTATGTCTGGTGGCACAGGTCCTGCTGCGACTTTCACACTTGAAGATTTAGAAAACCAACCAGCCATCAACCGTGACTTACGTGACATCGTTCGTATTGACCCACGTGTAACAATCGATGATAGCCGCGGTTCAATCAACTGTGGTGGTGGTAACCCACGTTTCAACAGCTTAACGCTAGACGGCGTTCGTATGAACGATAACTTCGGTCTAAGCTCAAACGGTTACCCGACAATTCGTGCTCCTTTCTCTTTCGATTCAATCGAGCAGGTTGCCGTAGAACTAGCGCCTTTTGATGTTCAATACGGTGGTTTCACATCGTGTAACATTAACGCAGTTACTAAATCTGGTGGTAACGAAGTACACGGTGGTATGTTCTTCGATTACACAAATGATTCAATGAAAGGCGACAAAATCGAAGGTGAAGACTACGACAACGGTGATTACACTGAAAAACGTTATGGCTTCAACGTTGGCTTACCACTTATTAAAGATAGCCTTTTCTTATTCACATCTTACGAAAAACTTGAAGGTGTTAAACAGTACAACTACGGCGGTTTAGACACTGGTAGTGTTTCAGCGGCAGATGTTGCTCGTGTACAGCAAATTGCTCAAGACGTTTACGGTTATGACGCAGGTGGAATGCCATCAAGCGCACCAGTTGAAGATGAAAAAATCTTAGTTAAGTTAGACTGGAACATCAACGACGATCACCGTGCAAACTTAATCTATAACTACAATGATGGTTTTACACTGTCTCAATCGGATGCTTACAGCAACACTGTTACTTTAGATAATCACTTCTTCAAGCAAAGTGCTGAATTTACATCAATCATTGGTTCACTTTACTCAGATTGGTCTGATGAATTTTCAACTGAGGTTCGTCTAGGTAAATCTGAGCTTGACCAAACTGTACGTTCTTTAGATGCGGCAAGTAGCTTCGGTGAGATGCAAATTCGTACTGCTGATGGTGGTACAATCTATATTGGCCCAGATGACTCTCGTCAATCCAATGCTCTTAGCTACGAAACAGTAACAGCAAAAATTGCAGGTACTTATTACCTTGATCAACACACAATTACTGCTGGATATGAGTTTGAAGAATTAGACGTATTCAACCAATTCGTTCAGCATACGCAAGGTGAGTGGCGTTTTAAATCAGTTAATGATTTTGAAGCAGGTTTAGCAGACCGTATCTACTATAACAATGCAGCGGGTACAAACAACCCAACTGACGCAGCTGCTAACTTCTCATACGCACAACACACTTTCTATGTACAAGATGAGTACAGCTTCACAGATTTAGATGCAACATTAACATTTGGTCTTCGTTACGACAAATACACAAGTGACGACAAACCAAACTACAATGAAAACTTTACTAATCGCTACGGTTTCAGCAACCAAGCAACATTCGATGGTATCGATTTAATTCAACCACGTGTTGGTTTTGAATGGTACGCAACGGATGCATTAGAAGTACGCGCTGGTGTTGGCTTATTCTCTGGTGGTAACCCGAACGTATGGTTATCTAACTCATACTCTAACGATGGTATTACTAATATCAGTGCTTACCGTTCGGGCGGTATCGATTTATTCAATACGCCAAACGTTAACGGTGGTACGCCAGGTTACGAAGTTCCACAAGATATGTATGATGAAGTTGCAAACACAGTTATTGGTTCAGGTGATTCATCTGTAAACGCTGTTGACCCTGATTTCGAAATGCCATCAGAGTGGAAATACTCAGTGGGTGCAACATACACAACTGAAGATGAGTACGTATTCTCACTAGATTACTTATTCACTAAACGTAAAGATGCTGCATTCCTAGAAGATATCGCGTTACAAGATTCTGGTGAAACAACGTTTGATGGTCGTCCAATTCTTGAGTCTAAAGAAGGTCGTCGCGGTGACTTATTACTTACTAATGTAAGTGGCGACAGCGGTGAGTCGCATGTTATCTCTGCTGCGATGAGCAAACGCTTTGATAACGGCATTAGCTTACAACTAGCTTACGCTTACACTGACTCAACAGATGTTAACCCTATGACAAGCTCGGTAGCGAGCTCAAACTATGGTAACTTAGCGACATACGATCCGACTAACCCGGGTGCACACACATCTGATTACGAGATCCCACATCGCTTTACTATGACATTAGGTTACACAACTGAGTTGTTTGATGGATACAACACACGTTTCAACCTATTCAGCGAAACATACAAAGGTCTACCTTACAGCTACACGTTTGATGATAGAGACAATGATGTTTGGGGTGATAACAACTCAAACGGTAGTCGTCAGTTAATGTATATCCCTGAAGTGAATGACCCGAACGTTGTTTACAACATGACACCTGAAGAAGTAACTGAGTTTAACCAATGGATTTCTGCTCAAGGCCTTGAACGCGGTCAAATCTCTGGTCGTAACCGTCAAAATGCAGATTGGTTCACTAAAGTTAACTTCAAGATGACTCAAGAGTTACCTGGTTTCATGCCTGGTCACAAAGGTGAAGTGTTCTTCGTTATCGATAACTTAACAAACATGTTAAACGATGACTGGGGCGTACTTAAGAAAGGTAGCTTTGTTGGTAACAGCATGGTAACTGTAGACCTTGATGACCAAGGTCGTTACGTATATTCAAACTTCAACCCTAACAATGGTAAAACTGCAACACAAAGCAGCGCATCAGTTTGGGAAATGCGTGTAGGTGTACGTTACACATTCTAATAACGAGTTAACCTTGTTATAAAACAAAAGCCCGCCCCTACTGGCGGGCTTTTTACGTTTGGAAGAAAGTGAGCGAGTTACAGGTTACTAGGGGAAAGTTAGCAAGGAACAATAGTAAAGTTAGAAAGTTACTAGTAGCAGCGATTTTATGTCGCGTTTGATGGCTGGGGGCTGATGTTAAAAGCGATCCAGCATTGTTATGTAAGTCGTCATTTATGGCGACAAATCTTTAAACTTGAATGATCACGGACTAATGCCCGAACTACCCTGATATGAAAATGCAGGCCAATTTGACCTGCACACAAAGTTTTATTTAAGCTGCGTAAACCGCAAGTGGATGGGTTGTATTGATTGAAACATGCACAGCATCACCCGGGCGCACTATCACCTCATGGCTCACACGGCTTGTCACCACAGTATCGCATGCAAGTTTAACAGCGCATAATCGGCTGCCACCCTCATAACGTACCCAGGTCACTTCACCGTTATTTGTATTAGCATTATTAATTAGATGAACATCATCAGGGCGCAACAATACATCAACCTTTGCTGCATCATGATCTATTTTGATTGCTGGTGCATTGCCTATATCTGTTGTGGCTGTATCACCTACACAATTACCGGCAATGAAACTTGCCTCACCTAAAAAGCGTGCCACAAAACGATTACTTGGCAAGCTAAAGCAACGCTCAGGAGTATCAATTTGCTGAATTATCCCCTCTTTAAGCACCCCAACACGGTCACCGACAGATAAGGCTTCCTCTTGGTCATGGGTCACCCAAATAGCGGGAACACCTGCAGCCTTTAATGCATTTCTAATATCCCATCGAAGAGTATCTTTTAGAGCTGCATCTAGGTTAGATAATGGTTCATCAAGTAAAACAAAGTCTGGTTCATGAGCAAGAGTTCGAGCGAGTGCGACACGCTGCTTTTGACCACCAGATAAGGTTGCCGGCTTTTTATTTCGAAATGCTTCAAGACCTAGTAGCTTTATCCAATGATCGGCTTTAGAAGTATCGTTAAGTCTAAAGCAAATATTCTGTTCAACAGTTAAATGTGGAAAAAGGGCAAAATCTTGAAACACCATTCCTACTTTACGTTTTTCCGGGGGAACTTTTAGTTTTGGCGTAGCTCGCCATGAACCTAAATTTATTTCGCCTTCGCTAATAGGAATAAGCCCAGCTAACGCTTGTAAAATTGTACTTTTACCACAGCCAGTTGGACCAACTAGCATGAGGATCTCACTTTCCCCAAGTGATAAGTTAAGTTCACTTACCACACGATTGCTACCATAATCGATAGACAGCTTACTAACTGATAGCATTAAACTGATCCTTAATGTTCTAATTGACTGCGCTTTTCACCAGAGAGCATTATAGCCAAGCCGCATGCTGATATCACTACCAACAATAAACCAGGAATAGCAGCACGGCCAAAGTAACCGGCTTCATAAACACGCCACAAATATGTTGAAAGGGTTTCAAAACCCGTTGGGCCAAGTAAAAGTGTTGCTTCAAGTTCACGCATTGATTCTAAAAATACCAAAGCAGCACCAGCGATAATACCACGCATAGTTAGGGGTAAAGTAATTCGCATAAATGCTTCACGAGGGCTGGCACCCAATACTCGTGCTGATTTAATTAAACTTGAATCTAGATGCTCAGTACTGGTTCTTACAGAGCCAACTGCAAGCGGCAAAAAGCGCAGCACATAAGCAATTACTAATAGAGCTAAGGTTTGATAAAAGAGTGGCAACTGTAGACCGCCATATACCAATGCCGTTCCCATCACAATACCCGGAATACCAAATCCAAAATAAGTTACACGCTCCATAATACGCCCTGCTTTACCGCTTAAGGCAGCATGAGCAACAGGTACAGCAACAACAACAGCAACGATAGCAGCAATACCCGATGCATAGGCTGAATGCCAAGCAATACTGAAGTCAAAATCTGCAACTCCATCACGGGCAAGCCAAAGTGAAAAAATTGCCAAAGGTAAACAAATCGCAAGTAGCAATACTGGTAAAAATGTCAGTAACATCGCAACTTTTTGACCATTGGATGGAAATAACATCAATGAACGTCCATGGCGTTCTGAAGCTGTTTTAATTTGTGACTCGATAAACAATAAAAATCCAACGATAACCATGAGTTGTAGCGATAACATTGCCGCACGACTCAAACCAAAAGCGTTGTATTCTACATAAATAACCCGAGTGAACGTATCTAAACGCATCATCGCCGGTGTACCAAAGTCTGATAAGGTATAAAGCGCAACCAGTAAAGAGCCTGCCGCTATACCATTGATAACCCGAGGTAAAATAACTTTAAATACACTCATTGTCATCGACATACCTAAAGTACGTGCAGCATTAACCATGCTGGCATCTAAGCTAAGTAAAGATGATCGAGTTGTTAGCATTACAAAAGGAAACGTATACAGGGTCATTACAATGGCAGCGCCTGTTAGTCCATACATAGGCGGCGTTTCGAAGCCGAGCAGCTGATTTATCTCACCACCGGGGCCAAATGCAGCATACAAAGTAAACGCTCCAATATAACTTGGAATTGCTAGTGGAGCGGCAAACAGAACAAGCCACAGCTTTTTAAAAGGAAGTTGAACATAGGCACTAATAAACGCCAGAGGTACGCCAATTAAAATAGAGCCTATTACCGTTAACACCATAAGTGATAAGGTGTTACCAAGAATTTTTAAGTTATGACTATCAAATACAGCAGTCGCATCACTTGCTAAAGTGATCAGAATATAAACTGGCACTAACGCCAAAAGCGCTGCAAGCAGCGCCATCGGATAAGAAGCAGGTATGCGCATTATAAAACACCGCTACTGCGCATAAGGTCGAGTGTTGGCCTTAAATCTGCCAATTGAGTTAAATCGATTTTCGGCGGTGACACATCCGTTAATGCTGGTAAGCCAGCTGGTTGTTCAATACCTTGGATCAGTGGAATTTCATAGGCTTCACGGGCTAAGTAACTTTGTACTTCAGAACTTAGTAAGTAACGCATAAAATTCATCGCATTAGGGTTATCTGTTAACGATAAAACACCTGATGCATTAACTAAACAACCGGCATCTTGATTGGTAAAAGCAAGATCAAGATTAGCGTCTGGTTTACCTGACTTAAGTCGTAATGTGTAATAATGGTTTGCAAAGCCAATATCGACTTCACCACGTTCAACTGCCATTACTACACCAAGCTCACCAGCATAGGTTTTCGAACGTTTTTGAACCTTTTTAAGCCACTTAGCGGTTTTATCTTCACCTTCAAGAATACGCATAGCCGTTACGAATGATTGAAAAGATGCGTAAGCAGGTGCCCAACCTATTGATAAATCGCTGTCAGCAATTGCCATGATACTGTCGGGGATATCATCTTTGCTCAGACGCTTGGTGTTATAAGGTAGAGTTCGAATACGCCCGGTAACCGGTGCCCAACCAGGGTAACGGAATTGTGGCTGTAACTGTGCTGCTAAATCACTTGGTAATGGTTTAGCCAAACCCGCGTCGGTAATTAAACCAATCGCACCTGAGTCAACAGCCCAAAATAAATCAGCACGTTTAACTCCTGCTTTCGCTTCAGCGACAATCATATTGCCAAGCGCAGCCGTTGGGCCTCTACGAATTGATAAATTCAATTTTGGATTATTCTTTTCGATCGACTGCAGTACGTTTTCGTACAAGCCGCCTTCGCCGCGGCCTAAATATAATGTTAAGTCACCCTCAAGGGCGGGTAAGTCTTTTACAGAAACGGGGCTTGCAGCACTGGCTGCGAAGGCACGAGAAAGAGGTAGTGGCATTGCGCCTACTACCCCGAACGCAGCAAGTCCTTGAATAAAGGTTCTACGCTTCACTAAAATACATCCTTACGAGCTTTTTCGGCTTCTTCTAGTAACACCTTAGCGCGATCTAGCTTTTCTTGCATATCAACAACCACTGCACGTACTTGGTCAACAGACCCTTTATCAGAAATCGCTTTTGGCAGGGTTACATTAAAATCTTTTTCGAGCACTTCGACTAACTTCGCATCTTTTTCGATAAGTGTACCTTCAACACCTTCGAATAAATGCAAGTAAGTATCATGTACGATTTGTGTTGCTTCGTCACTTAAACGCTCTGCGTACTTTGCAACAACACGGTCTAATTTGTGTTTGATTTCATCGATGGTAGCACTTTGCGTCATTTCTTCTGAAGCAGTCGCTTTTACAGCTTTTAACAAGCCTTTTTGCTGGAAATCAGCGGCAAGTTTAACAGCCCCTAAACCTTGCCACAAGGCAGCATTCAACGCCTTTTGATGAGTGCGTACTTCAGCAGCAGGTTTTTTATCATCAATAGCCATTTTGATGCCATAAATACTTTGCCAAATTGATGCATAAACCGGTACATAGTTTGTTTCAATTGCACTATGGAACTTTACTGATTCCCAGTATTCGATTAGGTCATCACTTTTTACAGCTTTAGCACCTTTGCTTTCGTAATCACTCACCATAACATCGACTTTGTTGATCATCCATTCAACGTCATCAGAGTAATCTTTTAAATTTTCTTTTAGATGATTAACGTGCTCACCAATTGGGCCATTTGCCAATACAGGTTGGGCAATAAAAGTAGATGCTAATACTAGGCTTAAACCTAGTGTCTTCACGGTGTTTAACGCTAATTTCATAACAGGAGACATCCAAATTGCTAATTGTAAATGATAGCCATTATCATATACGTATCGATTCCCTAAATCAATTGCTATAATGCATTGATTACAGATTTACACATTTTTATTTAAGTAATTGGAAAGCTTACTAAGAGTGTTCATAAATTGTTTAATTTCTTGGCTATCTAATTCACTCACTAAACTTGCTTGCCATTCGTTTGCTAACGGAACAATTTGTTTATGCAAACCTACTCCTGCCTCTGATAACGATAACAAGTTTGCGCGTTTATCAGTTGGGTTCGCTTTTGCTGCGATCAGGTTTCTTGTTAATAACGACTTTACTGCACGGGACACCGTTGACTTATCCATTTGTGCCATATCACACAACTGTTTAGCAGTGCATTCACCATATTGAGCCAGGTTCGCGATTACTCGCCATTGTGGCACGGTTAAATCAAACTGCTTTTGATATAGCTCACTAAATTGCTCACTCATCTGCATTGCAATATTGGTTAATGAGTAAGGTAAGAACTGCTGTAAATCGAGCGTTGGGTGTTTGTTTGTTGTCATGGCTTCACTACTGTCAAAAATTATTTACACAAGTAAATTCAGTGCAGTTTGAATTTAGTCTCACATGAGAGTATCTTACCTAAAACCTTTCAGGAGTCTAGTGATGAATAACGAATTACAATATATGACAGGCTTTGGTAATGAGTTCGAAACCGAAGCATTACCCGGTGCATTACCTATAGGTCAATTCAGCCCTCAAAAAGTAAAATACGATTTATATGCTGAACAGTTCAGCACAACAGCATTTACAGCGCCGCGTGCTGATAACCGCCGTACTTGGTTTTATCGTATTCGCCCGTCAGTAGTACAAGGTGATTATACACCTATAGACAAAGGCCTTATTCGTACCGCTCCTATTACAGAAGTCCCAACGCCGCCGACAATGCTACGTTGGGATCCAATTGAAATTCCTGAGCAGCCAACAGATTTTATTGATGGTTTGATTACCATGGCAGCTAATGGCAGTGCAAATGCACAAACAGGTATAGGTATTCATATCTATGTAGCCAATAAATCAATGCAACACCGTTACTTTTATAATGCTGATGGTGAAATGCTGTTCGTACCACAACAAGGTGAACTATTACTAAGAACTGAGTGTGGAAAACTAACAGTCCGAGCTGGTGAAATTGCCGTAATTCCTCGCGGGATTAAATTTGCTGTTGATTTATTAACGGACACAGCCCGCGGCTATATTTGTGAAAACTATGGCCATGCCTATATTTTACCAGAGCGCGGTCCTGTAGGAGCTAATGGTTACGCCAATGACCGTGACTTCCACTACCCTGTTGCGGCTTATGAGGATGTAGAGGGAGACTTTGAACTAGTTGCAAAGTTTAATGGCAATATGTTCCGCTGCGATATTGGTCATTCTCCATTAGATGTCGTTGCATGGACAGGTAATAGTGCACCATACAAGTATGACCTTGCTCGATTCAATGTTATGAATACCGTGAGTTATGATCACCCAGATCCTTCAATCTTCACCGTACTAACGTCACCATCGGGTACAGAAGGTGTCGCAAATATCGACTTTGCTATCTTCCCTCCTCGTTGGATGGTGGCTGAAAACACATTCCGTCCACCTTATTACCACCGTAATATTATGAGTGAATTCATGGGGCTTATCGAAGGCGTATACGATGCAAAAGAGCATGGCTTTGTACCTGGGGGTTCAAGTTTACATAATTGTATGTCGCCACATGGTCCAGAAGCAGATGTATTTGAAAAAGCTTCAAATGCCGAACTTAAACCACAACGCTACGAAAACACCTTGGCATTTATGTTCGAATCGCGTTACGTTATTTCACCAACTAAATATGCTCTTGAAGGTAAAGAGCGTCAGCCTAACTATACTGACTGTTGGCGCACTATTAAAAAACATTTCACAGGTAAACAGGACGCATAATGAAACTTTATAGCTATTTTCGTTCATCAGCCGCTTACAGAGTTCGCATTGCTCTTAATTTAAAGAACATTGATCACGAGTTGGTCACCGTTAATTTATTAAAATCAGAGCAGCAAAGCGACCAGTACCTAGCAAAAAACCCACAAGGGTTATTACCGGCACTAGAAACTGATCAAGGTGTGCTTGCACAATCGCTGGCTATTTTAGAGTGGCTTGAAGAAACACACCCAGAAACACCGCTTTTAACAGGTGATGCATGGCAAAAAGCCCAGATCCGCAATTTATGTTATGCCGTAGCGTGCGATATCCACCCTATCGATAATTTGCGAGTATTAAAGTACTTAGCTAATGATCTTGGTGTTGATGAAGAAGCAAAAACGACCTGGTATAAGCATTGGGTAGAAGTTGGCTTTGAGAGTATCGAAAAGTTACTTGATGAAGCGAACACTTTTTGTGTTGGCGACAAACCAACACTTGCTGATGTCTGTTTAGTGCCGCAAGTATTTAATGCCTTACGCTTTAACGTTGATATGAGTAAGTACCCAAAAATCGCCGCAGTTTATGAGCATTGTAATAAGCTAGATGCCTTTATTGATGCGGCTCCTCAGAACCAACCTGACGCAATCTAATTCGTTGTTATTAAAACTAAAGGCCCAATCATTTTGGGCCTTTTTATTATCTAATTTTTATCTCAGTGCTGAATTAATAACACTCACGTGATTGATCAAATCTAGCCCTAAATCCGTTAAATAGCCGCCATCAGGGCTATCAGTAATGCCTTTGTCATAAAGACGTTTTGCAGCATTTTTTACTGTTTCTTCTGCATCAGAGTGGATTTTAATGCCTTGCATTTGTGAGTCGCGGGGAAACTTAGCAAGCAGGGTTAATTCGTCAATCATATTTTTATTAAATTGCATGTGTTCACCTTTTTATTATCACGTCATTGTGCTTTTATAGAATACAGTCATAAGCTTAGTGTAGATACAAAAAACTGCACAATGAGAGGTGTATTTTGTTTAGAAAGATTTTAATCTTAACTACCTTGTTTATTTTATTGTTTTCACAATTCGTTTTAGCAAAGGATAAAGCATTAGTTGTGCTAGATGGCCAAGAAGCACTTAACAACCACAAAGTGTGTTGGTATGAAAATAAGCGTTACACCGAAGGCGCTTATATTGCTGTTGGCGATATAACGTTAATTTGTGCAGCCAAACAGCCAAATTTTTCAAACAGCGACTTAGCGTGGTTAAGACTGGATAAAAACGGCGATATTGTCTATCCAAAACGAGGCAAGAGTATAAACGTCAATTAGCTTAAAGACGCTAGATACGTTACTATTACTCAGTTTAGAAATAACCAAAGATTAAGCATGGACAATCAACCAAATAACCCTTTGCACGGTATCAAGCTTGCCGACATCGTAACCCAACTTGAAGAAAAACTTGGCTGGGAAGGACTAGCTGAGCATGTTGATGTGCGCTGTTTTCAAAATGACCCAAGTGTTAAATCAAGCTTAAAATTTTTACGTAAAACACCTTGGGCCCGTGAAAAAGTTGAACAACTATACATTGATACTTTCTCCTCTCAAAAGGCCGATGATGACGCACCTTTTGAATGGAAAAGTATTAAAAAATAACTGTTAGGTTTCGGCCATTATCACCGAAAGTGACTTCGGTGATACCTCTACCACCAGCTTTTCTGCTGTTTTAACCTCACCATCAATCACATAACTTATGTCTTTTTCTGCACTTACAGAAACTCGTTTAGCATTTGTATGATGGCTATTAATGGCAAAGCTTGTTTGCGTTATGCTTGAAAATACTAATTCAGCAATACTTAATGTACTGGCTTTAGCCTCTGAGTTAGGCGTTAACCAATTAACATCAAGTAAACCATCATTATGATCTGGCTGACCTGCTGATTGAGCCAACAATGTAGTAAACGGCGCTGCATTTGCAATGATTAAACTATTGGTATTTATAGACTGAGGTTCATTGTCGTCTAATGTAACTGTATAATCTTGCGCTTCATGTTCGCTTAGTGCCTGCCAAAATCCTTGTAAATAAGCTAGTTGGCCGGACTCATTTTTAGCATCTCGATGCGCCTTTTCAATCATTTTCTGTTCAAACCCAATTCCTGCTAATAACAGCATTCGCTCGCCATTACACAAAGCGGTATCGATCCGACTTGCCTGTCCCTCAATAATAAGTTCACAAGCTTGTTCAACTGGGATTAACTTAGATTGGATCCCCATTAATACATGAGCTAATGCATTAGCAGTGCCTAAAGGAATAATGCCTAACTTACAGTCGGTATTGACTAATACACTGGCTACTTCTGTCACTGTACCGTCACCACCACATGCGATAACAACATCGGGATTTGTTTCTATAGCCTCTTTAGCTAATTGAATACCGTCCACTTCTTCTGTTGTAGTGTGTACAGTTAAATCATAATATTCACTTAACCTTGCGGTTATCTGCTTTTTCTTTTCTTGCCACAGCTTTGTACCAGAGACTGGATTAGCAATTAATACAGCTTTGTTTTTAATTAGTAAATCGCCTCGACGATGACGTTTTATTAAGTGACGAAGTTGGCGCTTGTTTAAATTAGCAGTTTCTCGAGTTTCTTTGATTTGCTCCAAAACAGTATGAACATCTGCATCTTTATCTTGGCTTAGTAAGTATGCAGCCATAACAAACACTGAACGTCCGCGACCTAATGCGCAATGTACAACAACACGTCTATCAGCCTTTACTTGATGGTGGATCCAGTTAATTGCTTGATGTAATTGCGCACGAGTTGGCACACTGTGGTCTAAAACGGGGATATTCAAATAGCGAATATTTTCTTGGGTCGATGACCATTCAAGGCCATCAAACTCACAGGTAACATCTAAGATTGCTGTAATCCCTAACTCTTTCATGGTGTCAATATCTGATGGAAAGAGCCTGCAAGCTAAAAACAGATGTTCATTTATTTGTTGTAAGGGAGGCACTTTATCATGCTTACGAGACCAAGCATTGTATATTTGAGCCCCTAGTAAAAAGGGAATAAACGCCCAACGAATATAAATTGGTATTACACCGTTTTCACGCTTTCTGAAAATTCGCGCAATGTTAAAAAAATAAGCGCCACTGACTAGTAGTAGCGACAATGCAGCCCAATAAAAAAATAGCGCAAAATAAACGAGCTCAACTCGAATAGCCACGATTATAAAAATAATTGCCAGCGCAAGATAGCTAATTGCTGCCCACATAGTCACTCCTTGTTATTTTAATCATATACATTAATGCAAGTTTCTTTCCACACAGCAGATAAGCCCTAAACAGGCACTTTAGATGAAAAAATAAGCTCTTACCTTTATTTCCTATCAATAAGTTTAGGACATTTTTTCATTATGCTATGAATAACTTACACATTTTTGTACTTAACTTGATTTTCTGAGCTTGAGAAAACAGATTTCTATTTAAAGTGCTATATGTTGAACTTGCAAACACAACTAGTTGGCAAAAATGATTAAATATCAACGCGGATTGCTATCAATGTGATGAAAGTGAATGCGTAATAAAAAACTTCACAGAATCACTTTAACTGAACAGGAGTAACGGAATAAATTACCTTGCAGAGCTTAATCTATTCCCTTATCAAATGGTAATAGAAGCGTTTTCATCGCTGGACGAAGTGCTTTTAAAAGCTCACTGATGTTTAAAGAAGGATTAAGCATTTTACGTAGTAGTAAGCCCCCCATCACAGAAAACATCACTTCAATACGGGCATTCACTTCTTCAAGTGCGGTACCTTGTAACGGCCCTCTTTCACCAACTAACAATTCGCGCATTGAGTCACGGGCGTGGCTATCTGACTCACGCAGTAAGTTAGCGACTTTTTCATTGCGCGCAGCTTCTGCGAGCATTTCTAAATCAAGCGCACCTTGATTTAAATCGGTATGGCGCTCAACACCTCTATCGAGTCCATCTAGCAACACGGTGACACGATCGCCCGGCTTATCTGCAAACTCTTTAAAGATTGAGAACATTTCTTCCATATCACGTTCAACAATCGATTCTATAATCGCTTCTTTACTAGCGAAATAATTATAGATATGGCCTGCACTCATGCCTGCTGTTTTAGAAATTTCAGCCATTCCCGCGCCATGATAGCCCTTACGTCGAAAACAATCCGCTGCAGCACAAAGCACTTGATTACGTCTTGCCTCAGCAAGCGCAGGGTCATTGTGTCTTTTCGTTTTTTGCGTCATGGTTTCTCCAAGCTCTTTTGAAATGGTTAACTTTTACTTAAACAAGGTTTACAGGATCTTAATATCACAGGAGAGTCAAAACAACTAAGATCCTGCAAAACCTTAAATAAATTATGCTTTTGCTGTTTTAATGCACATTTTTTTGCGCATTCCAGCCACCACCAAGTGCTTTATACAAATTAATTTGGCTAGCAAGATACGCTTGTTTACCCAAAATTAACTGTTGCCCAGCACTGTACCAATTTCGTTGCGCATCCAATACTTGCAAGTAACTGTCTGCTCCTTTTTGAAAACGCGCATCTGATAAAGTAAAAGATAACTCATTACTTTGGTACAAATCGTTGAGTGCATCTAGCTGATGCATATAACCTTCACGGTCAGCAAGGGCATCAGATACTTCTCTAAATGCTTGTTGTATGGTTTGCTCATAGTTAGTAAGCGCCATTTCTTGTTGTGCCTTTGCAACATCGAGATTGGCTTGATTACGACCCATATTAAAGATAGGTAAGTTAATCGATGGTACAAAACTCCATGTACCTGAGCCCGAATCAAAAAGATTACTCAAATCAGCAGAGGCCGTCCCGGCATTGGCGGTTAAACTTATACTCGGATAGAATGCCGCTTTTGCCACACCAATATTTGCATTAGCTGCCAGTAAATCATGCTCAGCGGCCTTAATGTCTGGTCGTTGCGTCAGTAACTCTGACGGCAACCCCACTGGCACATCCGGCAAGTTCAGTACATCATCTATATTTTGATTAGGTAGTAAATCAGCAGTGACGGTTTTACCCACTAGAAAATCGAGAGCATTTTTATCACGCTTTAGTAAGCGCTGATAGTTTGCAATATCGACCTTAGCGGTTGCTACTGTACTTTCCAGTTGCGATAGCGTTAACTGAGACGCAGCACCAAGAGCAAATGTTTTACGGGTTAGTTCTAAAGACTCCTGCTGAGACTTTAAAGTCTCGTTTGCAAGCGCCAAAAGCTCTTTGTCCGTCGCATAGTTAAGCCACGCATTCACTAATTCCGAAATCAAGCTAATGCGCACACTGGTTAAACTGTATTCAGCGGCATAGAGGTTTTGTAAAGCTTGCTCTGATTGGTTGCGCACTTTGCCCCAAAGATCAATTTCGTAAGCAGTTAAACCAACAGTCGCTGAATAGTTTTCAGAAATAGTCGCTTGACCAGTACCAGATAAATCTGCCGGAAGACGCTGACGGGTTCCCGCTGCATTTAAATCAATGCTTGGGTAAAGCGCAGAATCTTCAATCTGATACATTGCTCTTACCTGCTGCACATTAAGTGCAGCAGTTTTAATGTCTTTGTTGTTTTCAAGCGTTAGCGCAATCAGCTGTTGCAGCTGAGCATTAGTGAAAAATGACTGCCAATTAAGTGCATTGATATCACCTGCAGTACCTTGAACATCATAGTTTTGAGCAACGGGTAATTCACGTTGCTCCATATCTGGCGCCATATTACAGGCAGATAGCATAAGTGCAGCAACAGACACTGAGATAAGTTTAGCTTTCATTATGCCTGCTCCTCTTTGGTTGACTTTGTTTTGCCAGGGAATACACGGCGCACCAATACAAAGAACAATGGCACAAACAACACCACAATGGTCGATGACGCAAGAGTACCGCCAATAACAGCAATACCTAGTGCGTTTTGTGCACCCGATCCCGCACTTGATGCAATTGCAAGTGGTAGTACACCACACACAAATGCCATTGATGTCATAAAGATTGGACGTAAACGAAGGCGAATAGCAGCAACAGCAGCATCGACAAGTTTCATACCCTCATCCATTTTATGAATCGCAAACTCTACAATTAAGATGGCATTTTTTGATGCCAGACCAATAGTGGTTAATAGACCCACTTGTAGATAAATATCGTTTGATAAGTTAAATACAAATGACGCAATCGACGCACCAAATACCCCAAGCGGTACAATGAGCATAACCGCTGCAGGAACTGACCAGCTCTCATATAACGCCGCTAAACATAGGAATACAACCAATAATGAAAGTGCATAAAGTAATGGTGCTTGACCACCGCTTAAACGCTCTTCATATGAAATACCTGTCCATTCGAACGCCACACCTGGCGGTAACTTCTTAACCATTTTCTCAACTTCGGCCATCGCTTGACCTGTACTATAACCCGGTGCAGCAGCACCTTGGATTTCCATCGCTGAAAAACCGTTATAACGCTCAAGACGCGGTGAGCCATAAGTCCAATAAGATTGAGCAAACGCAGTGAATGGCACCATATCGCCATTGGCATTGCGCACGTACCATTTGTCTAAATCTTCTGGCACCATGCGTGATTCAGGCGTACCTTGTAAATACACTTTTTTAACACGACCACGGTCAATAAAGTCATTTACATAGCGACTACCCCAAGCCGTTGATAACGTATTATTGATATCTGCTTGAGTCAGACCTAATGCTTCAGCTTTGGCTAAGTCAATATCAAGCTCCAGCTCTGGTTTATCTTCTTGACCATTTGGGCGCACACCCGATAACACAGGGTTTTGTGCCGCCATACCTAAAAACATGTTTCGAGCTTCAAGTAGTTTGTCATGTCCTAAACCAACACGGTCTTGTAGGTATAAAGTAAAACCATTTGCAGTACCGAGCTCAACAACCGCTGGCGGTGGGAAAGCAAACACAAATGCTTCTTTAATGGTTGAGAAGTATCCCATGGCTTTACCAGCAACAGCGCCTACTGATAAATCAGGGCGTTGACGTTCATCCCAGTGTTTCAAGCCAACAAAGCCGATTGCTGCGTTTTGCCCAGAACCTGCAAAGCTGAAACCTGTTACCGTAAAGATAGATTTAACCGCTTCTGATTGATCTTCTAAGAAGTGGTGTTCCATCTTTTCAACAACTTTTAAGGTTTGTTCTGTTGTTGCTCCAGCAGGTAGGCTTACTTGGTTAAACAAAATCCCTTGGTCTTCATCTGGTAAGAATGCCGATGGTAACTGTGAGAAAATAAACACCATGCCACCCACGATTAAACCGTAAATAAGTAAATAGCGTTTACTGTGTTTGATCATACGAGACACAAAACCTTGTGTACCCGAGTTTGTTTTATCAAAACCACGGTTAAAACCAAGGAAGAAACGACCAAATAAAGATTTATCGTTATGTACATGACTTGGTTTTAGCATTGTTGCACAAAGGGCCGGTGTTAGAATTAACGCAACCAGCACTGATAAACTCATTGCCGTTACCAAGGTGATTGAGAACTGCCGATAAATAACACCTGTAGAGCCCGGGAAGAACGCCATAGGCACAAATACTGCCGAGAGCACCATGGCAATACCCACAAGCGCGCCTTTGATTTCATCCATTGATTTACGTGTCGCTTCAAGAGGAGACAAGTTCTCTTCTGTCATAACACGTTCAACGTTTTCAACAACAACGATCGCATCATCAACCAGTAGACCAATGGCAAGGACCATAGCAAACATGGTGAGAGTATTAATTGAGAAGCCAAACACTTGTAAGATGGCAAACGTACCTAGCAATACAACAGGTACTGCAATGGTTGGAATAAGTGTTGCTCTGAAGTTCTGTAAGAATAAGTACATTACCAAGAATACCAGCACAACAGCTTCAATTAGAGTGCTAACTACTTTCTCAATTGAAAGTGATACGAACGGCGTTGTATCGTAAGGTACAACCGTAGTTAAACCTTCAGGGAAGAAAGGCTCAAGTTCAGCAAGTGCCGCTTTTACGCCATCAGCTGTATCAAGTGCATTAGCACCACTGGCAAGCTTAACACCTAAACCTGATGCCGGTTTGCCGTTAAAACGAGCGACAACACCATAGTTTTCACCGCCTAATTCAACATCGGCAACGTCACTTAAACGAACAACCGAGCCATCAGCATTGGTTTTTACAAAGATATTTCTAAATTGCTCAGGTGTTTGTAAGCGGCTTTGCGCAGTCACTGTTGCATTCAGTTGTTGGCCACTCACTGCTGGCAAGGCACCAAGTTGACCTGCTGACACCTGTGCATTTTGGGCACTGATTGCAGCGCTAATATCAGCAGGAGTTAATGAGTACTTAAGTAATTTAGCTGGATCTAACCAAATACGCATTGCATATTGAGAGCCAAAAAGTTGTACTTCACCCACCCCGTTAACACGAGAAATAATATCAAGTACGTTAGATGAAACATAATCACCGATATCGATGTTGTTCATGCTACCGTCTTCAGATACAAAGCCTACAACCATTAAGAAGTTACGAGCCGATTTTGCAACCGAGACACCTTGACGTTGTACTTCTTCTGGTAATAAAGGTGTTGCAAGCGACAATTTGTTTTGCACTTGAACCTGTGCGATATCAGGGTCGGTATCTGCACTAAAAGTTAACGTTAAAGTCGCAGAGCCGTTCGATTCAGAGGTTGACGACATGTAGAGCAAGCCATCGAGCCCTTTCATTTTTTGTTCAATAACCTGTGTAACCGTATCTTCTAATGTACGGGCCGACGCACCAGGGTATGAGGCTTGAATACTAATTGCAGGCGGTGCAATTGATGGATACTGCGCAACCGGCAAACTTCTAATTGCTAAGATACCTGCCAGCATAACAACGATAGCAAGTACCCATGCAAATATGGGCCGATCAATAAAAAATCGTGACATTAAGTTTCTCCGTTACTGGCTGTTAGCTACTGATTCTGCTGGCATTGCGTTTACTGGGGCACCTGGGCGGATTTTCTGTAAACCTTCAACAATCAGCTTATCGCCATTATTTAGGCCATCTGTCACTAACCAGTTTGAGCCTACAGTACGGTCAGTTTTCAGCACACGTGCTTCAACGGTGTTATCTTTACTTACGACCATGGCAGTAGGTTCACCTTTGGTGTTTCTGCTCACACCACGTTGTGGTGCTAAAATCGCATCACTTTTCACACCTTCAACAATCACTGCGCGAACATACATACCCGGTAGAAGTAATTTTTCAGGGTTAGGAAATTCAGCACGTAAAGTCACAGAGCCTGTACTTGGATCAACGGTTACTTCAGAAAATTGTAATGTGCCTTTGTGTTGATAAGTGCTGCCATCTTCCATTATTAATTCAACTTTTGAATGTAAAGCGGCATCTTTATCAAGCTCACCTGCGGCGATAGCTTTTTTCAAACGTGTTAGTTCACTGCTTGACTGTGTTAAATCAACATAGATTGGATCAAGCTGAGTGATAGTAGCTAATGCTGTTGCTTGATTAGCGCTAACAAGGGCACCGGCAGTGACATCCGATTTACCAATTTGACCACTAATTGGTGCTAACACTTTGCTGTAGTTTAAATTAATTTCAGCGGTTTTAAGCTGTGCTTGAGCAGTCAATAAGTCGGCTTTTGCACTTTTGTATGCCGCATCCGCTTCATCATAATCTTGCTGACTGACAGCTTTGATATTCAATAGCTCTTTATAGCGTTCAGCTTTTGCTTTGGCATTAGCAATACTTGCTTGAGCTTTAGTAATAGCGGCTTTGCTGGTAGCGACCTCTGCTTCAAATGTAGATGGGTCAATTTGATATAAGGCTTGGCCCTTTTCTACTTCAGCACCTTCAACGAACATACGAGACTGAATAATACCGTTAACCTGTGGACGAATTTGCGCGATACGTGAAGCAGCCACACGACCTGGCAATTCTTTAGTTAGCGTAAGTGGTTTGCTTTGCATCTCAATAACACCAACAGGTACAGCTTGAGCTGCCTGCGATTGCCCTTGAGCCGATTCTGATTGGCCGCAGCCTGATAATAAAACAGCACCAGCCAAAGCTGACACTGCAAAAAATGGAATGCGAGAGCGCTGCATGTGTAGTTCCTTAATTTAGAGTGAACGATCATTCTAAACTAAAAAAGGCACAGATCAACCACCTTTAAGTATCTTTACATTAAATATTTTGCTTGCTTTGCAGTGTGTTTTTTGTGCAACAAATAAATTGCTAATTGAATAATTTAGCAGCTAGTTAAGAAAATCATTTTAAAACTATCAGTTAGAACTGCTTATTAGTCACCTAAGCACATCCCCATAGCCCGGGCACTGCTTATTAACGAATGCTCTAAAGGGATAACACG
Organism: Pseudoalteromonas sp. Ps84H-4; assembly: GCF_024124645.1. Lineage (NCBI taxonomy): Bacteria > Pseudomonadati > Pseudomonadota > Gammaproteobacteria > Alteromonadales > Pseudoalteromonadaceae > Pseudoalteromonas > Pseudoalteromonas sp. Ps84H-4. Next base: position 133,555 of record NZ_JAMXSK010000009.1, read on the forward strand.
ATATTCAGAAGTTGCGGCTTTTAAACTGATTGGTTTAATTTCACCCTCTTTACTTACGGGGATAAAACCAAACTGGCCTTTCTTAACAAGTTCGAATGCTTGCACCCCAAACTCTGCTGCAAGCACCCTATCAAACGCATTGGGTGTGCCACCACGTTGAATATGCCCTAACACAGTGACCCTTACATCAAGGTCAAGTGCAATACGGATCTGTGAGGCTAGTTGCTCAGCAATTCCACCTAGCACTGGGTTTTCGTAGCCAAACTCACTTGATTGTTTACTTACAACACTTCCTGCAACAGGTTTAGCTCCCTCTGAAATAACGATATTTGCAAATCCATGGCCATTATAAAAACGTGATTTAAGTTTTGCTTTAATCGCTTCAATATCGTAGGGAATTTCAGGAATAAGTGCTACTTCAGCGCCTGCTGCAATTGCTGAATGTAAACAAATCCAACCCGCATCACGACCCATAACTTCCGTCACAATCACGCGATTATGACTTTGCGCAGTTGGTATTAATCGATCAATGGCTTCTGTTGCAGTGTCAACGGCAGTTTGAAAACCAATTGTGTAATCAGTGCCATATAAATCATTATCAATGGTTTTTGGCACGCCTACGATATTTAAGCCATGCTCAAATAAATGCTGAGAAATTCTGTGAGAACCATCGCCCCCGATATTAATGACTGCATCAAAACCCAATTGTTTAACAATACTTATTAACTCATCTGAACGGTCAATAAATACTTGCTCGCCTGCTATCTCTGCAGGAAATGCGGTAGGATTCCCTTTATTAACTGTTTCTAGAATTGTGCCGCCACGAACATGAATACCGGCCACTACTTCACTAGTTAAGTGAATAATATCATTTGGCTTTTCAAGAACACCACAATAAGCTCTTCGGCTTCCATATACCTGCCAATTGCCATCATGTTCGGCTGCTTTAACCACAGCTCTGATCACCCCATTTAGCCCAGGGCAATCACCCCCACTTGTTAATAGCAGTAATTTTTTCATTCTATGACCAACTTCGTTCACTGATTAATTAGAGATTAGCTTATATGTTGAACTTTCGCGTATGACTTACATCAACTAAAGTTCGGTTTTTTATTATTAGAAAACAGCGCCACAAAAATTATTAATAATAGATACTTAGGCAAACTTGCAAGCAAAGTCGTATTATCAAAAATTGCAGAAAAGGTATTAAAAGCAAAATATAAATGCAGTGCTAAAAAAGGTATCAGTAATATAAAATATGAATACGCTTTGTCTTTTAGGTAGAGCCATTTACTTAATAATAAGAACACAAAAAGTAATGCTATTAGTGGGATACCTAACGTAACAATATCAATCACTGTTAAAGCAAATTTAGGTGACAAATCATAAAGAGGTGTAAGAATTTCGCTAGGGATCGCTAAAGCTGAGCCAACCCCTACTACTGGAATAGATAAATAAGCAAACAAACAGCCAAAAATAAATAAAAGTAGTAGATTATATTTCATTAACTCATTCCATGATTTGTTCGTTATTAGTGTTACGCTAACTAATAACGAACAAATAATCTACTACTTTTTCAGTGCTTTATAGTGTTAAAAGGATTTAACACTAAAGGCTAGATTCTCTACAGCACAGCCCGTACTACTTTTATTAACACGGTAGTAATGCGTATCTTCAGTAGCATTTAAATCGAGTAGAAACTCATCATGCTGGGCTACAGCTTGTTGTTCTTGAGTTAAACACATAGCTTGCACAAGCGAGCGCAATTTAGCATCAGAGAAAATAGTGCCAAAACGCTGCATCGGTAATCGCGGAATTTTAATACTAGGCAGTGCATTATCAACAGTTCGCTTCGCAAGACTAAAACCATCCTTTGTTACATCAATAACCGCACCTGCAGGCCAATAACTGATTGCTCCTTTGTTTTTAGCGTCTGATTGAACATGTACTACACCACTTTTACCAATCACCGTCATTAATGCGGTTTCACCTGCTCGAATTGATACAAGCGCCGTAGTTTCATCAATGCCAAAACCATGTTTTTGCCCTGAATCTGCCAGTAATCTAGCCAAACGCATGGTTCTGTTGCGCTCGCTAAAATGAGTATCTAAAACCCCATAAGTAAAGCTACCTAGACCGCCTTGTTTTTCATAGGTTAATGAATCTGCTGAAAGGCTATTATCACATTCATTTTTACAGCGCTCACTCGGTGGTGAAACAGCAAATGCTCCAGCTCTTAATGCTGCTAAACTAGTCCCATTAGAAATCATAGGCACCGAACCATAAGCATTCATACCACCACTTTGCACGGCTGTTCCTGCACTTGTGCCAACAAGTAATGGCCTTTGTAAAATTGCATGGGTCCAAGGGTATTGCTTGCCGTTATCATCAAAAAGCACCTGTCTGGTTAAGCTCTGATCACCACCGTTAAACATAATGCCCGTTGCGTTTTCAATCTGTTTAACTAAATGCTCTACCCCTTGATCACAAAGCGCTTTTTCGGCCTTAATTCGGTCAGGGTAAATAGTCTCACGGTTAAAAACAGCCATTGTCTCAGTACGTAATGCATCTAAATTCTCACATTGCTTACTGGTAATCGCTCTTGCTAAAGCGGGTGTTAAAGGTAACCACTTTGATTCGACACCATTAAAGCTTAATAATCCTTCATAAAAATCTGCTGATTCATAAGGGTCTCTGCTTGAAGCTGTAACCGCTAAAATGGTTGGTGATTCATCCGTTGTTTTTAACGAAGCAGACACAAAGTCTAAAATATCACTTGCTGCACTTTCATTGTTATCCGGTACACTAACTTGCTCTTTTTGTCTTGTAGAATCGGCTGTTAACACAGGAACTTCGAGACTATCTAGCACTAAGTTATACTCTTTATCTGTTAACGCGTTCAATAACGTATTATCTAAATCACGCCATGCCCATAAAAGATCACTTTTAGTGTTCACATCAGACTGTTGACGTGCAATCTGTGCTAATACCTTAAGCGTTTGCTGGCGATTTTTTTCATTATTTGTTGGCCAGTTTGTCTTTATTGCAGATAAAGCATCATTATTTAATCGAAATTGATTAGTTTGTTTACCACTAATCTGTTTATTGGAAAGGCAGTTTTTAGGGCTCATACTTGAGCAGGTTGTCAATGCCCCACCAATTAAAACTAACGTTTGCTGTTGCTCACTTGCATTAACTTTACTGCCAAATGACGCGAAAACAACACTAAATACCCCAAAAATAAACCCAATGTGGTATTTAGCACTTTGCTCCTTAAGGATGTTCATATTGTTACACTCTTGTAAAAAAATATTAGAAAATTACTTGCACAGCTTTTTGTTGCTTGCTATAAAAAAAAGGAACATTTAAAACGCGAGTAAGCTAGCACTGTATTACTAGCTTTGTCAAAAGACCTTACGGATTGGAATTATGTTGAAAAACGCATTATCGCTTTGCACATATTTCTACTCTCCACACTACCTTTCGGAGTGGTTTGACGAGTAGCCACACCTCACTTCCTGTGAGGGGCTAGTTGTGTCTATAACCCACTGCCCTGTCTAAAAAATTATAACAATTATTCAAAACGACACGGTTTTGCCGTGTGTTTTTTAAGACAAAGGTAAATCAATATGTTTCGTCAGTTATCAATTGCTGTAGCAATCAGTGCTGCGCTGTGCCCAGTACAAGCTGTGTATGCTCAAAACGACCAACAATCAGAAAAAATTGAACGAGTAGAAGTAACAGGATCACGAATTAAAGGGGTTGATTTAGAAGGAACCATCCCGCTTACAGTGCTTGACCAAGATGCAATCAAGCGCTCAGGAGCGAACACTATTCATGAATTATTAAAAGATTTATCCGTTTTTAAAGGCGGATCCGGTACCTTTTCAACATCTGAAAGTGGTGGTACATCAACCTCAACGCCTGCGGGTCAATCTGCTGCCAGCCTTCGTGGTATGGGGCCCTCAGCTACATTAACACTGATTAATGGCCGTCGTGTTGCGCCGAGCTCGTTCGCATCAGGCACTGAAAATTTTGTTGATGTGAACTCAATTCCACTTGCCGCAATCGAGCGCATTGATATTCTCGCCACTGGTGCATCGGCAATATATGGGGCTGATGCTGTCGCTGGTGTTATTAATTATATTCTCAAAGATGACTTTCAAGGAGCTGAAGTAAACACTTCTTACACTAATAGTTTTGACAGTCATGACGAAGGTAAGAAACAACTTAACTTAGTTTACGGCACGAATATAGGTGAGAGTAACTTAACGGTATTTGCTGATATTTACGACCGCAATGCCTTTAAAGCGACCGACAGAAGCTATACCGCAACCCCAAATTTAGTGAATGGTTACTCATACTTACCCAAACTTGAGAACTCGCCAAACATTTATTACTACAGTAGTCGAGATGGCAATGAGCTACCTGCGCCAAACTGTAAAACAGAACTTGTTACGACTGAGTATGGGGAGCAAATTTGTGCTTACTATGCTAACCAAGATGATTACCTAGAAACCCCATTTGAAAGCCTATCAACTGGCTTTATGTTTAACAGCAACTTAGGTGATTTAGATTGGCATACCGATTTCTTCTATAGCCAAACTAAATCAAAAGCGTATTCATCACCAGCCCCTATCAATCAAATAAGCGACGAAGACGGCCCTTATATTATTGAAGATGCGTTATTTATTTATGATAACGCTGACGGCAGTAACGAGCTGATAGACCAGCTTTATATTGATCCATTTACCACTCAAGCGGGTCGAGATGTGTATGGCTTTGCATTTGATGCGCGCTTTAATTCACCGCGAACGGTTGAAGTCGAAACCAAAAACTTTCGCTTAGTCAGTAGCCTTGCCGGTTATATTGGTGATTGGAGTTGGGAGTCAGGTGTAACATTTTCTCGTTCTAAGTCAGAGCAACAAGCAATTGATGGTATTTATAACCGCTACCAATTTCATGCAGCTATCACTGGTGAATTATGCTCTGACGGATCATTAGCTACATACGATGGAACACAGCTCAATTGTGCACAAGGTCAGTTAATGCCGTTCTACAACCCGTTTTTACAGGGGGATAGTAATAACGATGCAGTGCTTGATCTTGCAAAGGCAAACCCAAGTAGAAGCGGTGAAAGTACAGTATACGGTTGGGATTTAAACTTTAATGGCGATTTATTTACGTTTAATGAGTTACCCATTTATGCTGCATTTGGTATTGAAGCTCGACGAGAAGAATTAAAAGATATTCCATCGTTAGACTCACAAGCCCGTCCTGAAAATGGTTATTTGGTAGATGTATTTGGTTTCGGCTCTAGCTTGTCTGAAGCCGATCGTACTCAGTACGCTGCATTTTTAGAGTTGAATGTGCCACTCACTGAGCAGCTAGAGCTGCAAGTCGCTGGTCGTTACGATCATTACGATGATTTTGGTGGAACGTTTAACCCTAAAGTTGGTTTAAGCTATCGTCCTTTAGATTCTCTGATCATTAGAAGTTCTTGGTCAACGTCGTTTAGAGCACCTTCATTAACTCAAGCTGGCGTAAAATTACGTACCACACAATCACGCTTCGATTGCGGTGCTAATCAGGCTGTTGCAGATTTATATTGTATGGGTGATGGCACCGAGGTCAGTGTTAACAGCCTAGAACTCGGTAATCAAGCACTCAAAGCCGAAGAGTCTGAAGCGCTCAGCATTGGCTTTGCATGGAGCCCATCTATAAATACTAACTTAACGGTTGATTATTGGCATTTTGATCACGAACAAGTTATCGATACCAATATGACTGCAGTGCTAGATAGAGCTATAACAGATGCTTCTCTTCGTCACTGTGGGCTAGTACCACAAGGTCAAGAAGGTATTTCGTACGAGGAGCAGCTGTGTGAAGTAACCGATAATGCTGGACTCAATATCGAAAGTGATGGCGCTAACCTTTCAGAGATCCTCACAAACTATATTAGTGAGTTTAACCCGCGAGAAGATGAGCTATTCCTGCCATTATTTAGAGACCATATTATTCCTCTTGAAAATACCGGCACCCAGACATTAGCAGGTATCGATTTTAAATTTGATCATCGATTTAATTTTGCAAAAGGCAATTTAACACTCGCTTTCGATGGTACACACTATTTAGAGTTTGAGCGAAATAAACCTGGCTCAGATGCAATCGAAAAATTAATCGGTACTTATCGCTACCCTGAAAATGTAGGCAGATTTTCTATTGATTGGGAAGCTGAGAGTTATTACTTAAATCTCGGTGCCAATTATACCAGTAGTTATGAGGATGATATCGAAGGGCTGCGTGGTCGTGAAATAGACGAACTAGAAGAGCTTGGAGAGCTTAACGAGGAGTTAAAACGTGACGTTGATGACTGGTTAGTATGGGATTTATCAGCTGGCTATTTTGTCAATGATGCATTATCAATCCGCGCTCGTATTGATAATATCTTCGATAAAGAACCCCCTAAGCTATATGGCTCAAGCCGCGGGTTTGATTCAATCAATCATAATGCATATGGCACTCGCTATACGTTGAGTCTGAGCTATCGCTTTTAACATTAATGTGGGCGGCTCTATGTCGCCCACATTGCTAAGTTTGTGTTATTAATAACTCAAACTCGCGGCTCTCAGTGTTAATCTTTCTCAGCAAGGGCTACAATACCTTGCTTTTCTCACATTCTTCGAACAATCGTTAAGTGACTTTATGAAAAACAAACAGTTTGCGATGCCTGATGCGAGCATCATTTTGTTATGCGTCGCAGTCATCGCCTATTTAGCCAGTTTATTTATAACACCCGGTGTGTTTAATGCCGAACAAGATAGTCACAGTGTTGAATTATCACAGTATCAAAAAGCAACAGAACATACACCACCTGCCCTTTTTGCAGAAGGAGGAGGCATTGGTCTAGCCAATGTATTGTTTGAAGGCTTAGTCTCTGGTGACAAATATGGTGCAGCCATCGGGGTAATGGCATTTATTTTAATCACAGGTGGCGCCTTTGGCGTTATTTTAAAAACGGGTGCGATTAATAACGGCATTATGGCGCTGATTAATAAAACACAACACGTAGAGTGGATATTCATTCCTTTGCTATTTGTGCTTTTTTCATTAGGAGGCGCAGTATTTGGTATGGGTGAAGAAGCCATCGCCTTTTGTATTGTGTTATTCCCCATTATGAAACAACTTGGTTATGATGCAAAAGTAACTGTATTAACAACTTATGTTGCGACACAGATTGGCTTTGCTACCTCTTGGATGAACCCATTTAGTATCGCAATTGCTCAATCAATTGCAGAGATCCCGGTGTTTTCTGGTGCAGGATTCAGAATGGTTGCGTGGCTGGTTTTTACCTCATTTGGCCTTCTATTTACTATCCGATATGCTAATTCAATCAGATCGGCAAAGAACCTAAGTGCTCAAGAAAATAACAAGTCAATTAGCTTAGACAGCGCAGATAAACTTATCTTAATAACCTTTATTGCAGGTATTATTTGGGTTATTTGGGGTGTTATGGCAAGGCAGTATTATATTCCTGAATTAGCTGCGCAGTTCTTCTGCTTAGGTGTAGCTTCTGCTGTTATTGCTAGTCTATTTAAAAAACAAACAGCAAATGAAAGCGCAAATGCATTTAAAGAGGGTGCCAAGAACTCCTGCCAGCAGCGCTTTTGGTTGCTTTAGCAAAAGGCGTTATTTTAATACTTGGCGGTAGCGATTTAACATCGCCTTCAACTCTAAATACTTTGCTTTACTATAGTGCCACCAGCATCTCAGTTGTGCCAGATTATATCGCCGCTTGGGGTATGCTATTATTTCAAAGCGTGTTTAACTTTTTTGTATCTTCAGGTTCAGGACAGGCAGCAATCACAATGCCGCTAATGTCACCACTGGGTGATCTATTAAATATCTCACGGCAGATTGTAGTGCTGGCATTTCAATTAGGTGATGGACTAACCAATATATTTATTCCCACCTCAGCAAGCCTTATCGGCTGTTTAGGCATTGTTAAACTTGATTGGAGTGAGTGGGCAAGCTTTATTTGGCGTTTTACCTTAGCGCTATTTGGCCTTGCTAGTTGCTTTATTTTTCTCGCACATTTTATTAACTATCAGTAAAAGATTTAATTATGTTAACACTTATAAAAGGCGCAGATATTTTCGCTCCTTCGCCGCTTGGAAACCAAGATGTTTTAATCGCGGGCGGAAAAATCGTAGATATACAGCCTGAAATTAATATCGAAAATTATCATGGTGTTACCATCGTTGATGGATCTAATTGCATTTTAACTCCGGGGTTTGTTGACTCTTTAGTCCATATAACAGGTGGTGGCGGTGAGGCTGGTTTTGCTAGCAGAACACCTGAAATGAACCTAACAGATGCAACATTGCATGGTACAACAACGGTTATCGCTGCCCTTGGTACTGACTCAAGTAGTCGAACCCATAGTAATTTAATTGCAAAAGCAAAAGCACTTAAAGAACGAGGATTGAATGTTTTTTGCCATACAGGTTCATATCACTTACCTGCTAAAACACTGACTGGTTCAATAACGAATGACATTATGTATATTGAGGAGTTTATTGGTGTCGGTGAAGTCGCCATTTCTGATCATCGCAGTAGTCAGCCTACGGCTCAGCAACTTGCTGAACTAGCCGCTGAAGCAAAAGTGGCTGGCATGTTAAGTGGCAAAAAAGGCACGGTTAGTATTCATGTAGGTCCAGTAGATAGTCACTTATCTTTATTACATGAGATAGATAGCTTAACTGATATTTCGCTTAGCCAGTTTTATCCTACGCATATGAATCGTAATCTAGCTTTACTCAATGCGGGCGTGGCGTTTTGCAAAGCGGGTGGCACTATCGACTTTACCACAAGCACGACAGAGTATGATCTTGCCCATGGTGAATATTCAGCCGCGCAGGCACTGGCTTACTGCCTTAAAAATAATGTACAACCGACTAAGCTCACCATGAGCTCTGATGGGCATGCAAGCTTACCTATTTTTGATGATAACTTTAATCTATTAGGTCTTGAAGTTGGTAAAGAATCAACATTGCATAGCTCGTTTGTAGAAGCCGTTCAAGAATATGGTGTATCGGTTGAACACGCATTAATGGCTATTACCTCAAATCCAGCTGATGTGCTTGGTATTAATAAAGGTAGAGTGACTATCAATGCAGATGCAGATCTGGTGTTACTTGATAATGCATCACTGCAGCCCATTGAGTGTTGGTCAAATGGCGTACACATGGTGCATCAAGCTAAGGCAATAGTGAAAGATACTTTTGAATAAAGGCTGCATGAGCAGCCTTAATTGCTTTCTTCTGAAATTCGAGTAACTAATAGTTGCTCGACCTTCACTCCTTCAACATCAACCACTTCAAATTTAAACCCGCCAAAGTGTATAAACTCGGCGCGCTTCGGAAGTCGCTTCATCGTATAAATAAGGAATCCGGCAACAGTTTCATAATGTGATTGATCAGGAAACTCTTCTATCTCTAGCACTTTAGCAAGCTCAACCACAGGTGTCAGGCCATCCACTAACCAAGAAGTGTTATCACGTTGAATAATTAACTCTTCGCCCTGATGACTGATCAAATCACCCATAAAGCCTTTCATTAAATCTTTAACAGTGACAATGCCAACCATTAGTGCATATTCATTAACAACAACAGCAAATGGCTCAGCTGCTTTTTTAAAGGTATTTAACGCTTCAGAAAGACTGAGTGTTTCTGGTAAGTAAAAAATATCACGGCTGATTAACTCACTATCTATCTCAGCAGTTTGCCCTTTAAGTACTTTACGAAGGATATCTTTTGATTCAACCGAACCAATTAATTTGTCTAAGCTACCATCACACACTAAAAAGTGATTATGCGGGTGCTCAATAATTTTGGTAGCGACTTCTTGGGCATCAGCTTTTACATCAAAAAATACAATTTGATCACGTGGAGTCATCACACTCGATAAAAACCGGGCCTCCAAATCAAACACATTGCCTATTAACTCATATTCCTGTTGCTGCAGGCTGCCATATTCAGCCCCAGCATCCATCATAGCAACGATGTCTTCAGTGGTAACAATATCTTCTCGTTCAGCCGGAACTTTAAAGGCGCGTAAAATTAAGTTTGTAGTGCCATTAAAGAACACAACAAATGGCGTTAATGCAAAGGTAACCCAGCGCATTATAGACACCACATTGACAGCAACAGCCTCTGGCATAATCATCGCTAGGCGTTTAGGCAGTAAATCTGCAAATAAAATGAATAATGAGGTTATGCTAAAAAACGAAATCAAAAAGCTAATTTGACTTAGTAACGGGCCTTGATAAATCATCCCTAAAATTTGTTCAATATAAGGTGATAAAGCTTGCTCACCGACAATACCACCTAAAATAGCAATCGCATTCAAGGCAATTTGTATCATCGCAAAAAATGCCCCTGGCTGCTCTTGCAACGTTAATACTGCCTGGGCTTTTTTATTGCCTTCGTCGACCATGACCCTTAATTTTATCTTACGTGATGCAGCAATAGCTATTTCGCTCATTGCAAACAACGCACTGATCAAAATTAATATCATAATAACGAGTAAGTCACTCATTGTGGCTCCTAGTAAAAAGCATTCAGACTGTTGAATGCAAACAACTTTTTGCTCACTTATGCTGTTTAGAGTTTAGCGAGAATGGTCAAAAAGCAGCTGATTATAACTGCTTTATAGCAATCAACAAGTGCTATTTTAAATCACTGGAAACAAAGGCTTTATTGAGCTTATCTAAAGTCACTGGGTCGATATTTCCGTTACAAGCAAAGTATAAATCAGCGCGTGCAACAGGTAGCTGATAAACAGGCTCTAGAAAAGAAAGGCTTTGATCATTTTTACTTTCAAATTGATATTGTTGGTCACTTAATACCACTAAATCAACAGTTGTACGACGACTCTTAAGAATGTCGTAAATATTTTCAAAGCTATCAAGCAGGATTAACTGTTTATTTTCATTAAAACCCTGCTCTTTTAAATAAACATGGGAGTAGTTATTTTTTAGAACTGCAGTACGATATTTTTTCGCATCATCGAGGTTATTGATACTCAGCCGATTTGATTTAAATGCATAAAAAGATGCTGAAAAGCCTTCAAGTTTATGTATCCACTTAAATTTTTTCTCTCTGGAAGGAATACGTGCTAATGAAAAAATACACGTGTTTGCGTCACGTAAAGCAGCATTGTATGTAATTGACCAAGTATTAATTGATATGTCGTACTGCATCCCTGATTTTTCGAGGGCAGCTTTAACTTTGCCCACGACAGAGCCAACTAACTCACCTTGTTCGTTCTGATATTGGAAGTTTGGAAAGTTTTCAGTTACCACTGTTATTGCTGCAAAACTAGGTTTAGCAATAATAAGCAATAATAAGCAATAACAAGGCTAGAGATTTCCACATCGCAGACAAACCAAATTTATAATTATTTTTTATAATAATATAGCGTGTAGTTAGGAATAATGGAATGTTTTTAAGACTAAGGAATGACTAAGGGGAGTAACACACTCCCCTGTTGCATCAAGGCAAATTACTTGTTCATCGCAGCAATTAAAAAGGCAGAAATTTTTGCACCTTCTTTAAGCGTTGTTTCAGAACTCGTTTGACCAATCAAAGAGCTGTCTGTAAATGGTGCAATTTCCATCATATCAGCCCCAGTAATTGGAAACTCATCAGCTAAAGCAACCAAAATGTCTAATGCATGCTGTGGTGTTAAACCACCGGCTTCAGGTGTGCCTGTCGCAGAAGCAAATGCTTCGTCTAGTGCATCAATATCAAAGCTCACATAAAGCTCATCAACCTTATCTGCTTTAAGCTGAGCAATTACTTCTTCAGCAACAGCTTTAGCACCGCGCTCAATAATTTCATGTGCCCAGTGCTGCTTAACACCAAAAGTCTCTTCCCAGTGCTGTTTCGGTTTACCACTTGAACGAATACCAAATTGAATAAGGTTACGCGGTGCAGGTAGATACTCAAGGATATGTGTACACCATGAACCAAAACATAAATCGATACCTAAGCGCTCTACAAGTAAATCAGTGTGGGCGTCAAAATGGATAATTGCAGTGCGTTTACCTGCATCACGCTTTGCTTTTAAATACGCTTTAGTTAGCGGATAACTGATTGAATGGTCACCGCCAATCCCGAAAATACCTTTATCTGGGTAGTTGGCATAAAACCCATCACAGACATCTTCAGTGATAGACAATGGTGATACATGGTATTCGCTGTTTTCATCAGCATAGAGTGCTTTTTGACAGTTTGTGATTGTAGCTTCGTTTAGGTATTTATCATGCAATAAATGCGGAATAACACGAACGTCACCTAAGTCGAACGCACGAGCCTGTGGCTGTTGATCAATTAAGGTAGAACGTAAAAATAACGGGCCCCAGTTAGCACCACGTAAAATACCCCCACCACAATCAGAGCTGATCCCAAGAATCACAGCTTTATGTTCTGAGTCGGCTAGTGTCTCTAATGACTCTTTCCAAAGAACGTCTACGTTCTCTGTCTGACCGTATAATTTTGTTCGTAAGGCATCTTTACGTTCTTTCGCTGTATTTACCGTAAAAACACCATCGCCTGGTGGGCAAAGACATTGACTTAGTTTTTCGTGAAATGCTTTTTGTGTGTTACTCATTTCTACTCCGCTGCTAAATAACTGCATATTCATTCGTAATCGTTAAAATTACGCTTTCTCATAATCTAGAAACCGCGATGCAAGCATCACATTTATCATGAGAAGAAGGAAAAATTAACCTCTTGAAATTTATAGTTTATTATTTCTAAAGAGACTCATTATGGGTGCTCAATAACTCAATGAGCGTGGTATTTTGGCAGGTATAACATGCACGGAGGGAAAGTCAAATTTTGCAGCAACCTATTAGATTGCTGCAATAGATTTATATTCAAGCTAGGTGAATACTCATTATTCGTAACCCCTTGGCTTCTTAGTTTTTATTACCGCAATGTAAGCATGCCAACTCGCGTAGCTTAATAATGGCATAATAACAATGAAACCTGCCGTTCCAGTTACAAATCCCAGAAATACCATGAATATTATTAAAGCAGCCCAAACAACCATTGCGCCTACATTGGTTTTTACTGCATTCATCGATGAGATAACCGCCGTCATTATATCTACGCGTCTTTCCATCATTATCTGCGGGGTAAATGCTGAAATAGCAAAGACTGTTACCAGCAAAATGCCGCCAACTATCGAGCCAAGCGTAAGAAACGCAGATAGCTGTTCAAAGCTAGGATCTACAACATTCGGATACAGTGCGTGGATCAATGCAGCAAGTCTCATCCACACAATCATAATCACCATTAATAATACTGCAAATCCCCATTCACCAGCGGGGTTTCTAAACATTGATTTTAAACTGTGCATTAAGGTCGGTTTATGCCCTTTTTCTAGCTCCCAAGCAACATCGTAAAGCCCAGCCGCAAATGCAGGGCCAATAAGAGCAAAGCCAACAACCGCTGGCAAAATGACAAGGTGTGTATCAAATTGATACACAAAGTACATTATTGCTGCAGGTATTAGTGTAAAAACTAAACCGTACACTAAGCTTAGGATTGGCGCATTGGCAATATCTTTAAACGCTAAAGCAAGCCAATGAAACGGAGCAGCCATAGAAACATGAGCACTCTCTAAACAGCGAGCAAATTCATGATGTTTACTCATAGATGATGAAGCAGGCATAATAGGTCCTCTTTTATCGTTACATCTTTAGGTTTAGGTTATCTGTGCAAATCTTGCAACATTCGTAATCTAATAGGACATCTGTCCTGTACTTTAAACACGTATGATTAAAGTATTACGCTTTAGACAAAAATAAGGTTTAATAATGGAAAAGGTATTTCATTTAGGGCTCACTCGTGAGGACTTAAACGGTGCAACACTGGCAATCGTCCCTGGTGATCCTGATCGCTCTGCCCGCATTTCAACGCTTCTCGATAACCCAAAGTGCTTAGCAAAGACCCGTGAATTTCATGTATATCGTGGTGAGTTAAACGGCCACAGCGTGGTAGTTTGTTCAACTGGTATTGGTGGGCCATCTACATCAATTGCTGTTGAAGAGCTTGCCCAGCTAGGTATTGATACCTTTTTACGCATTGGTACAACAGGTGCTATTCAACCACACATTAATGAAGGCGACATTTTAATTAGCCAAGCATCTGTTCGTTTAGATGGTGCAAGTCAGCACTTCGCGCCATTGAGCTACCCTGCGGTATCTGACTTTTTTGCAACACAAGCTATGGTTAATGCTTGTGATAATTTAGGCATTAATTTCCATATTGGTATTACAGCTTCAAGTGACACCTTCTATCCAGGTCAAGAACGTTACGATACCTATTCAGGTTATGTTCCTCGCTCATTACAAGGTAGCTGTGAAGAGTGGCAAAAGCTTGGTGTGATGAACTATGAAATGGAATCAGCAACACTTTTCACTATGTGTGCAGCACTTGGCTTACGCGCAGCGTGTGTTGCAGGTGTATTAGTAAACCGTACTAAGCAAGAAATTCCTAATGTTGACCACGGCGAGATTGAGAAAAAGTCAGTCGCCGTAGTCATTGAAGCTGCAAAACTATTGCTAAACTAATCTTTAACTAGCTTAGCAATACAGTGCTCGAATGCTGGTGGGTTATCAAAACTTGCCAGCACACTTTTAGCCACCTCATACTGATTTTCGGCCCCTTGTGTTTCTAACAAGGTGATCGACTTAACCGTCTTATCATCAAACTTTAACCCAGCAAGATAAAACTGACTTAAAGCACTTTGAAGCGGTGATAAACTTGGGCTGTAAGCCGCATTTTCAGCATAGCTTCCGTAAAAATTACCGTTTTCAAAAGTCGTGATTTTAACGCTACAGTAGTTCGCGGTATAAGGTACGTAAGCTTTTAGCGCTGTTTCAGCTAATTTCTGATCGAGCTCATTAACACTATCGAAATGACCGTCGTTTTTTTCCTGTGAGAATAAGCTTTCGTTATTCCCTAAGTCTGTTGGCCCAAACGAATACGGCAAAAGCTCATGTAAAGTAAAGTGTCTTTCAGGAAGTAATATTTCAAGTGATTGCGCTGTGCTGAGCTCATTCATAAACTGGCGACAGTATCCACAAGGGGCATCACTGATCGCAATTTTATCTATTGATTGAGCACCGTTTAACCATGCATTATTTATCGCAGATTGTTCTGCGTGAACAACTAAACTTAGCGCTTGATGAGAAAACTCCACATTAGCACCAAAATAGAATGTCGTTTCACCTTGCTGATTGTTACCTTGTGCAATAGCACCGACATAGAATTTTGAAATTGGTGCGATAGAAAACAAACTCGCAACAGGTACACACGCTTTTAAGAGTTGTGACTCTGTTAACTGATGTTGCTCACAAAGTAATAAAATATCAGCTTGAGATAAGATGCCACGTTGGCTTTTCAACTGACTAAAAAGAGATTGCTTTTGCTCATCACTGAAGTCAAAAGGTGTTGTTCTTGACACAGAATTAGATACGTCTTTCCTAGTTACTGTCATAACAAATTATAATTATTAATTGGCTAAACAGTTTAAAAGGTTATGCATTTAAATACTAGGTTTCAACGCGCTGCGTCTCGAAATTTACAACAAAAAAAGTGTTAAATAGGCATTTTTTGTAAGCGCAAATATACACAGAAAATGAATTTCAGCTAGTTTCTCTGTTTATTGATGAACTAGCCAATTTTTAGCTTTACTAAAACACTCAAAATTCTCGGCTTGAAGGTTGTAACGTTTAGCTTTTTGCACAAATAAGTCATGCATAAAGCCATCGAAACTCACCACAATAGCTAATACAGCTCGCTTTAACGAGTTAGCAATCACTGGCATTATAGTAAACAAGTCTGCTGGTGCGAAGTCATGGGTTAACTCAGATACATCTACAAGAATTTTTTCTGACCCATATAATACTGAATATTGATGGGCTATTTGGTAAAAATTAATCACATCCTGTGCACTTGCAGTCCCTCTTAACGTCATCATCACTAAAGACGTCGATGCATCATAAGTGATGCACGTTGACACGTTCGACATAGGTTACTCTAAAATGCGTGGGTAAAGGTAAAATTAATGGTTGCTGAATAAAAGCCGGGCTATTTTATGGATCTGCCTTGCTTAGTCAATACCTAGCAATAAAATAGGTATGACCAGCTGCAAAGTTCACACTTAAGGATTGGATTTATACCCGCAAATGTTACCTACTTTCATAATCTATTTACCTTTTGAACATGTATGAGTTTTCTAATCCATTATTAAGCTTTTTCGTATAACTCTATTTCTAATTAAAATCCATAATAAATAACCTCACATATGTAGACGAAAGGATTATGCACTTTCCATCCTTACTCTGGTTTGTATAAAGGATTATTTGTAATGAAAATTCGTTTTCTGTTTTATCTATGCTTGATGCTGTTCACAAGCACTGCTCTGTCACAAGCAATCACAGAAACTGAATTTAAGGAAATAGAAACCTCAATTACTAAAACCTATGCCAGCTCCCCTACCAATGCCCTACAGCTAGTCAATTCATTATTATCCTCTGACACATTAATATTTTCATTAGAACAACGAGCAATAATCACAAATTATAAGGCTTGGTTTTTACTTGAAAACGATGAATTAGAGCAAGCCATGAAAACACTAGTTCATTTCATGGATATAGCATTACAGTCGAGTAATAAGGATTTAATGTATGGCTACTTAAACATATCTGGCGGTATTTATGCCCGATTAGGCATGTATCAAGATGCATTACACTATTATAGCGATGCATTACCTGTGGCAAAAACAATCGGAAAGCACCTTTTACAACAAACCGAAATCAATATTGCTCTGATTAACCTCAATTTAAAACGTTACCGTGACGCTACCATCGCTTTTGAACAATACAGAGATACCGCAAAAATAGAGAATCAGCCCCTAGATGAGTCGTTTGCAAGTACCCACCTTGCAATGGCACTAATTGGTTTAGGTGATTTTGATCATGCATTAGATGTATTAAATGACGCGATAATATTACAACAACGCCACGGCTTTACTGCTCATCTAAGTAAAAGTTTTGTATTGAAGGGAAAGGTATTACGTTTAAAAGGTATGTTAAATGAATCAGAAGAATTTCTAACTGATGCTGTAGAGCTTATAAAAACTCAAGCTTACAGCGGTGATTACTTAAGTGTGGTTTTATGTTTAGCGCAAACATACGATGCACAAGATTCAGCGAACAAAGCTCTAAATTTACTTGCTTCGATTGAAACAGATACTTTTAAGTTCTCTGATATCACGACTCAGCTTGAAGTAACCAAGTTGACTGCACAACTACTTGAAAAGCAAGAACAGTATGCTGAAGCACTGATTGCATACAAACACTATGCACAGATCAATGCGGAAATTTTAAAACGCCAAGCAAATGTTAATTTAGCTAAAGCGTTAGCGCAGGCTGATGCAAAAGCCAAAGAGCTCAAAATTGCAGAACTTACACGGGCAGAGCAAGTAAAAGCAACAAAAGCGCAGGCGTTTAAAGATCTTACTATCGTCATATCAATATGCTTGGTAATAATCTTGTTTGGTTCTTTTATCGCGATAAATAATATTGATAAGCGAAAACAAGAACTTGAAAAGATACTAGTACAATTAAATGAAACACAGGATCATTTAATTGAAATCGAGAAGATAGCCTCTTTAACCTCATTAGTCTCTGGCATGGCCCATCAATTAAATACACCAATAGGCACAATTGTCACAGCAAGCTCACTCATCGACGAATATTTAGAGTCTTTGTCAGATAAATTTAAACAACAAAACTTATCAAGCAAATACTTCCATGAATTTATTACCAACACCGACAAGGCCAAGGATCTTGTTATTTCTGCTATTAACCGCTTAGCAGGTATTGTTGAGGAATTTAAAGCACTTAATGTGTCTATTAACTTAGACAAACCCTTATCAAGTATTCCATTAAAAAACTTTATTCATCATAAACTAGAGCCTATGAGTAAATATTTGGGTAAGAAAATTACTTATCATGTTGATGGAGACAGTGTAGCCATTACTTCCTGCCCTTCAATTTTAGAGGATATTCTAAAAACTCTGATTATTAATTCCTATGAACATGGTTTTACACATACAGCAGAAGGAAAGGTAGACATTACCATCCGCGCAGGTAATGACTATGTCAAAATTATCTATCAAGACAACGGCGTAGGCATTAAGGAATCAATCCTGCAAGAAATTTTTACCCCATTCTATACCACTAATTTAGGTGGCCATCACTTAGGGCTTGGTTTGAACGTGGTTTTTAATGCTGTGAAATATAACTTGAAAGGCAATATATGCGCCGTACCATCAAAGCACGGCGCACGGTTTGTGATTACATTACCAATCGATGCACGATTAGTTGACGACATCAATTAACCTGTATTGCGCATACCTGCAGCAATACCAGTCATTGTAATCATTAGGGCATTATCGATATCACCTTCAGAGTTTTCATCTGCTGCACGTGAACGACGTAATAACTCCACTTGTAGTAAGTTAAGTGGATCAGTGTACGGGTTACGCAGTGCAATCGACTCTTTGATCCAAGGTTGGTCAGCAAGTAAACTTTTTTGTGGGCTTAATGACTGCACCAGCTCAATTGCCTCACTCAATTCTTGGCGAAGCTTCACACCAAGTGGTTTATATTGCTCAGTTACCAATGCATCATCGTAATGAGCACTTAACCAACTATCGGCTTTACTAAATACCATTTCTAGCATCTCTAATCGAGCACGGAAGAAAGGCCATTTTAAGCTCATTTCGTGAAGTGTCTCGATGCCATATTTATCTAAAGCAGCTTTAAGACCTGTTAACGCACCTAACCAAGCAGGCAGCATTAAACGGTTTTGGCTCCAAGCAAAAATCCATGGAATTGCACGAAGGCTTTCTACACCCCCATTTGGGTTACGCTTCGCAGGGCGAGAACCCAGTGGTAATTTAGAAAGCTCTTGCTCTGGCGTTGCCATTCTAAAGTAAGGTACAAAGTTTTCATCATGACGCACAACTTGACGGTAATGCTCACACGAGTCAGCACTGATAAGTTCCATCACCTCACGCCACTCGCTTTTCGGCTCTGGCGGTGGTAGCAGGTTACTTTCAAGTACTGCACCGGCGTAAATATTTAAACTTTGTAGTGCTACAGCTGGCAAACCAAACTTAAAGCGGATCATTTCACCCTGCTCTGTTACACGCAGGCCACCTTTTAATGAACCAGGAGGTTGTGAGCGAAGTGCTTGCGCAGCTGGCGCGCCACCGCGACCAACCGTACCACCACGGCCGTGGAATAAAATCAATTCAATGCCGCGATTCTCGGCTAATTGAACCAGCTTATCCATTGCTTCATATTGTGCCCAGCCTGCAGCCATCATACCTGCATCTTTTGCAGAATCTGAGTAGCCAATCATGACATTTTGTTGGTTTTGAATATGACCACGGTACCAGGTGTTATCAAGTAAACATTCAATAACATCTTTACCATTATTTAAGTCGTCTAACGTTTCAAATAATGGTGCAACCGGTAAGTTAAACTTACAGCCGCTTTCTTTAAGCAATAACTGCACTGCCAGTACATCAGATGCAGTACGAGCCATCGAAATAATATACAGGCCGAATGTTTGTGCATCTTGCGCTGCTATTACATCAAATGTATCAAGCACTTCTTGTACTTCAGGGCTCGGTTGCCAATGTTTTGGAATAAGCGGACGACGCGAATTTAGCTCAGCAAGTAAGAATGCTTGTTTGTCTTCTTCTTGCCATTGATGATAATCACCTAAGCCTAAATAACGTGTTAACTCAGAGAAAACATCACCATGACGCGACGAATCCTGACGAACATCTAATTTAGCAAGGCGTAGACCAAAGCTGTTAATACGACGCAGTACATCAAGCAGTAAACCATCGGCAACTACCTTCATATTGGTTTTAATCAGCGAGCGATAACACACTTCGATTGGGTGTTTAATTTGCGCTATATCTGTAATTAAATCTTCAGAATCAGTACGCTTTTTCTTAATTTTAGCGCCTAAATGCGTCACAGTTTCGGCAATTTGATTCTTGAGTTTTTTAAGTACCGCACGATATGGTTCAAAGTCTTGGCCTGCAAGTTCAATAAGCTCATCACTTGCATCTGACATTGATAACTCATTGCTTAGCGTTTCGATATCACGCGAATACAAATCAAGCGCCATCCAGCGGCCATGATCAAGTACTTGCTGTGTCACTTCAGCAGTTACAAACGGGTTACCATCACGGTCTCCGCCCATCCAAGAAGTGAACTCAATTGGGCTGTAATCAATCGGCAACTCTAAATCGAGCTCAGTTTTTACATCTTCGCTAAATTCACGTAAGAAACGCGGTACGGCATGCCATAAGCTATTTTCAATAACAGCAAAGCCCCATTTTGCTTCGTCAATTGGCGTTGGGCGCGAACGGCGAATATCGTCAGTATGCCATGCTTGGCTAATTAGCTGAGCAATACGGTTTAATAGGTCAGCACGTTCGCTTGGCAAATTGTCTTTACGCTCTAAAGATGCAAGACAATCACTAAGTTCAACGTGTTTATTAATCATAGTACGACGCGTCACCTCTGTTGGGTGTGCGGTTAGTACAAGGTTTATGTGGAGTTTTGAGAGTGTTTGTGCCAAGTGATTTGGATCTACTTGACCTTGTTTTGCCGCTGTTGCTAACGCTTTTAATGTTTGAGTGAGAGGGTTTAATTGGCAAAAGCCAACATCATTAAAACGCGATACGGTATGAAATTGTTCAGCAACATTAGCAAGATTCAAAAAATGATTAAATGAGCGTGCAACCGGTAATAGTTCTTCATCTGTGAGAGCGTGTAGTACATCGATAAGCGCTTGTCTGTCGGCTTCGTTACCACTACGTGACGATTTAGATAAAGCGCGAATTTCTTCTACCTTATCTAAAATGGCTTGTCCTTGTGCATCTTTAATGGTTTGACCCAGCATTTGTCCAAGCATACTAACATTACCGCGAAGTGCAGCATATTGTTCACTCATTCTCATACTCCTTTCTTTAGCTAAGTTGAAAGTACTTACTGCGCAGTATTTAACCAAGCACGAACGCAGCTAAATACTGATCCTTTCTATTAATATCATTGTCGGCGTTAATTTAATAGATCGAATTTTCTAACAAACTCGTAAAAAAGAATAACCAATCTATCAACATAAAAGTGTAATAAATACGCAGTTTGTTTTGATAGAAGGGTTAGCGACACACACAATTGGTAAAATGGACTTACCAATTAAATTGTCAAAATACGCGTAAATTAAGGCATTCTTAATATCAGTTTGGTCAAATTTTTACCGAGCCTTTTTATCTACTTTAGTTTAGGTAAATTAGATTCTAAATCGCTATCGCAATACTTATTGATGATAGATTGAGCTAAAAAAGTTTTTTAAATATTTTATAACAGGTCAAAAATGCAACTCTTTATTCTGTGCGGTGCAAGCAGTGAAATCGCTAAAGCCTATTTCACAACATTAAAAAAACAAATCAGTCGTGGTCATATCGTCACCATCAGCCGTAATAAATTTAATGCTAATTTTGATGAGGTATCGAACAATGAAATCAGCCACCATCATTTTACAACTGATTACTCAGAGCAAAGCTTAGGTGAAATTGCCAAAGAACTTGCCAACAGCCAATATGACTTAGCTCAACTGATGATATTTAATGGCCTATTACATGATCCAGATAATGCGCCTGAACGTAAACTTGAACAAATATCTGAGCAGCACTTTATCAATAGCATGCATACAAACGCCCTACTGCCAATTCGCTGTGTGACTTTATTCTCAACGCTTTTAAAGCCGCAAGTAGCAACAGTGATTTGCGCTCTTAGTGCGCGGGTTGGCAGCATTAGTGATAATAATCTAGGCGGTTGGTATAGCTACCGTGCCTCGAAGGCAGCTTTAAATATGTTATTTAAATCTGCAGCGATCGAACTTAGCAGGCGCTATAAACAATGCCACTGCGTGTTATTTCACCCAGGTACCACTGATACTCCGCTATCAAAGCCGTTTCAGGCAAATGTACCCGAAGGAAAGTTATTTACCCCTGAGTTTGTAGCCGAGCAGCTGTATTCATTGATAAGTGATGCTGATTATTTACAACAATCACCCAGCCCAGCCTACTTTGACTGGCAAGGAAAACCCATAGACTGGTAACAGGACAATTATGCATTTAACAAAGCAAGCCATTGTAGATCTAGAAAGCCGCTACCGCGCCCATTTAATTAATAGTTTGTCGGGATTTAAAAGTGCTAACCTAGTCGGCACACAAGATAGTAACGGCCAAACTAATTTAGCCATTGTTAGTTCAGTATTTCATCTTGGCGCACATCCCCCTTTAGTGGGTATGATAATTCGCCCTCATTCAGTGCCTCGCCACACCCTAGAGAACTTATTAGCGACTAAGCAATATACGATTAAACACGTGAACAAAGACATTTATAGCAAAGCGCACCAAACATCGGCACGCTACGATAAAGACGAGTCTGAATTTGATGCTACAGGGCTTACTACTCAATACCTAAATAACTTTACGGCGCCTTTTGTTAAAGAAAGTAAGCTTAAATATGCCCTTGAACTCAAAGAACACCACCACCTTGCCATCAATGGCACGGAACTTATCATAGGTGAAATAACTGATATCTACTTAGATGAGGCGTGTCTGCAAGAAGACGGCTTTGTCGATATTGAAGCCATTGGCACAGTGGCCGTTAGCGGGCTTGATAGTTACCACGTAACTGATCGTTTAGCCCGCTTGGCCTATGCTAAAAAATGAATCTTAGATTATGAATGGCTTAGGCGCATGGGTTAACACCTCAAAGCCAGATTCGGTGACAACTATGTCATCTTCAAGGCGCACACCACCGTAGCCTGGTATATAAATGCCAGGCTCAATGGTGATCACATTTCCTACTTCAAGGTTGTAGTCTGTCAGTGTGTTGATAAATGGCACTTCATGTAAAAATAACCCTAAACCATGGCCAAGACCTTTACCTGCGTACTCGCCAAAGCCCGCATCAGCAATCACCTTGTTTGATATGGCATTTAAATCTAAACAATTAACACCCGGTTTAACCATTTCAAGTGCTGTATTTTGTGCATCTAGAACAGTATTATAAATACGGGTTTGTTTTTCTGATGCTTCGCCAATAATGTAACTACGAGTCATATCAGAGCGATAGCCATTTACAACTGCACCAAAATCAAGGGTTACAAAGTCACCTTGCTTTAAAACCTGATCTGACGGGTTACCATGCGGCAAGGCTGAGCGTTCTGCAAATAGCATGATAGTGGCAAACGACATACCCTCTGATCCTAGCTTTTGCATTCTAAATTCAAGCTCTAAGGCAAGGTCACGCTCAGTTACACCCGGTTTAAAATAAGGCAGCGTTTGTGCTAATGCTTCATCAGCAATGGCTGCGGCAGCCTTTATTTGCGCCACTTCCCAGCTATCTTTAACGCGTCTTAGTTTTTCTATTAAGCCGTTTACTGCTGTTAAAGTATGGCCGCTAAGATCATCTGCCACACCTTGCCAAATTGCTACTGTGACATAACTTGCATCAAATGCGACATGGCTGTTTGGGCTAAGGTGCCTGTTAATACAATGACCAAGAGTTTCGTTGTCTCTGTCTCGGCAAACAACTTCAAATCCTGTTGTTTCTGCAATTGCACGTTGGTGGTATCGGTAATCAGTGATCAACACACAATCATTTTGAGTAATTAATGCATAAGCGGCATTACCACTAAAACCACTTAAGTAACGAATATTTTCATGACCTAGTACTAACATGGCGCTGTAACCTTGTTGTTCTAGCAAGGCTTTAAATTCAGCTTGTCTTTTTAAGTAATTAACTTGCATTGTCGCTCCTTATTTTTTGCGCATGCTAACAATAATCGCCACAAATACGAATATTATGCGATTAGTCGCAGTGAGTTTGCATCAGCTGTTTACTCAAGCCACAATGCACAAAAAACCAAGGAGTACACAATGACAACATATGGTATTGGCACACAAACGCCAGAGCAGGCGCTTGACTCTTTGTCAGATATGACAACAGATTTAACCCCTATTCAAAACGACGAATTTCATGCGCGTATCGCAAAAGCACAAGCGTATATGCAAGCAAACAATATTGACGCAATTTACTTAAATGCAGGTACTAACCTTGCCTATTTTACGGGTATGCGTTGGTACGCAAGTGAGCGTTTAGTTGGCGCGATTTTACCTGCTAAAGGTGATGTGCAATACATAGCACCATTTTTTGAAATCGGCAGCTTAAACGATTTTATGGTGATTGATGGCCCAATTCGAGGTTGGCAAGAGCACGAAAATCCTTACCAACTGTGTGTAGATGTACTTTCAGAAATGGGCATTAGCAAAAACGGCACCCTTGGTATTGATGAAAGCGCACAGTTTTTCATCTACGACGGCATTAATAAAGCTAATAGCAATTACAACATTGTTAACGCACAGTGCGTAACGGCTCACTGCCGCATGCATAAATCACCCAGCGAACTTGCCCTAATGCAACGCGCTATGGACATGACCCTAGAAGTACACAAAGCAACGGCAAGTATGCTTTATGAAGGCATCACCACCACTGAAGTGGAAGCATTTATTAAAAAAGCCCACCAAAAGGTCGGCGCACCGGGTAACTATTTTTGTATTGTATTATTTGGTGTTGCGTCATCTTTCCCGCACGGCGTTAAAAACCCGCAAACCCTTAAAAAAGGTGACGTGGTACTGATTGATACTGGCTGTAAAGTGCATGATTACCTCTCAGACATTACCCGTACTTATGTATTTGGTGAAGCAACCGAACGTCAACGTATGTTTTGGCAGCACGAGAAAAATGCCCAACTTGCTGCTTTTGCTGCTGCAAAAAATGGTGAGCCATGTGGCAAAGTAGATGATGCTGCAAGACAGTACCTAGCCGAAAATGGCATGGGGCCAGAATATCAAACACCGGGCTGTCCACACAGAACAGGTCATGGCATTGGTTTAGATATTCATGAATGGCCATACTTAGTTGGTGGAAACCCTACCCCACTCGCAACAGGTATGTGTTTTAGTAATGAACCTATGATTGTCGTACCTGATGAGTTTGGTATTCGCTTAGAAGATCACTTTTATGTGACAGACGAAGGCCCGCGCTGGTTTACCGAGCCGGCTCATAGCATTGATGACCCATTTGGTTTAGCTAAATAAAATTTCAATCATTATCAAAAGGCCAGATTTCTGGCCTTTTTTGTATCTAAATTATTACAATCTTTAACAGTGTGTTTAGTTAAGAGACAACCTATCAGCTTTTATCATGTTATGATTTTAAGAATTTAACTTAAATACCTAACATAATTACGGAGAATAAATGGGTTTACGTTTTAAAGTTCCACATACCTTGATACTTCTGCTTAGCATGATGGTCGTTGCGCTTATTGCTACATGGTTAGTACCACAAGGTTTTTTCACTACCACATTAAGTGAATCTGGCCGCGAAATGGTCGTTGCGGGTACCTATCAAACGGTTGCTGAGCGACATTACTTAACCCCATGGGATTTATTACAAGCCATACCTCGTGCTTTTGCTGCTGCTCAAGATGTTATTTTCTTTGTGTTAATTGTTGGTGGCGTATTAGCTATTGCACGTGCGACAGGCACTGTCGATGCACTCATTGGTAGGCTTTTAGAGCGCCACGGTAAAAAGCCGCAGCGGTTAATTTTTATGGTGGTGTTTTGCTTTGCCTTGGCATCAAGCAGTATTGGTACCGCCGGTGAATATATTCCTTTTGTTATTATTTTAGTAGCCCTTTGTAAAGCAATGCGCTTAGACGCAATGACCGCCGTGGGTATGATAGTCGCAGGTTATGGTATTGGTTATGGTGTTTCGGCATTTAACCCATTTACCGTATTAATCGCACAGCAAATTGCAGGTATTCCTGTTTACTCTGGCCTGTGGTTACGTTTAGCCATTTTTATTCCATTCGTGCTCATTGGTTTTCATCATGTTTGGCAATACACCAAAAAGGTAGCTAACGACCCATCTAAGTCAATGATGATTGGCGTGCCTTGCCCACTAGAAAATCAAACAGCAACAAGTTACCCAGCACTTGCCATGCGCCATAAACTTATTTTAGGCAGCTTTATTATTACCCTTGCAATTGCAGTATGGGGCATCGCTACAAAGGGCTGGTACTTATACGAGCTAGGTGGTGTTTTTATTGCGTGGGGTGTGGTTGTAGCCATCTTAGGCAAACTATCTGCTGATGAAGCAGCAAACAAATTTATAGAAGGCGTATCTGATCTTGTTACTACCGCAGTGTTAATTGGTGTTGCACGCGGTATTGCCCTTATTTTAGAAGACGGCCAAATCCTGCATAGCCTTGTACATGGCATGTCGTTACCGCTTTCTTATGTATCAGCTGAAATATCTGCAATTGGCATGTTGGTTATTCAAACCCTACTCAATACCTTTATCCCTTCAGGTTCTGGGCAGGCTTATGTCACCATGCCACTGATGGCACCACTAGGTGATTTAGTGGGTGTACCAAGACAAGTTGCCGTACTTGCTTACCAATTTGGTGATGGCTTTTCAAATATGATCATTCCTACCAATGCCGTACTCATGGGTATTTTAGGCATGGCAGGTGTACCTTACGGCCATTGGTTTAGATTCTGTTTACCACTACTAATTAAACTAATGGTCGCAGCATCGGTTGTATTAGTTTTAGCAGTAATGTTTGGCTATGGCTTAGATGTGCAGCCCACACTTAATTAAGTTAGTTGTGTGAGCTAATTGGCTCCACATTGAATGAATGATGCACGCTAACACCTGTGTGTTAGCGTGACTCTGTGCATTACTTGCCACAAAATATTGTCAGATGAAAAAGCTAATTATAAAAACTTCTGTACGAAAGCTTTTAACTCATCTTTTTCAGCTTAACTAGCAAATGAATTTGCCGGAATGATCAATGCTGACAATTTATCGACAAAGATATACACGTTACCTTTATGTTCTTCAATTTCCTCTACTGCTTCCCATTTATAGAAGCAATGTCCTAGACTATTTATTTCAGTTATTCCGTCAGCTTGAAACTCTAAGCTTTTCTTTCCAATCACTAAACCACTATCATTTGGAATTGATAGTATTTTGAATTTATTAATGTTGTATAGAAAAACAATAAGTAATATCGAAAAAGGAATTGCTGTGATCAGCGCAGATTGCCAATGAAAATCATTAAAACGAATAGACTTTAATTGGAACACAGACATAAAAGTTACAGCCAATACAAACCAGATGATCATATTCTTAAGAAAACTAGAGCTTGCTTTACTTTTTGCATTACACAGCCTACTCACTGCAAATTTGGAATACTCTAAGTAATCTTGCTTTGTAATGGTTATGTTTTTAATCATGAATTGAAAATGTCCTTATAAATGACTTTCACTAGGTATATTCGATAATTTATACAATATTGGTAACTCATAACCTCTTTTTTTTACATCTTGATGTGCGTCTGAAATTTTCAAGAAACCTATAACCTGTAGAAAAGATAAAAAGTCAACGGCATCATCTTCTGAAATATCTGGAATGTTTGCCCTGATCCATTTGTAATCGAACTTTGTTTTATTCCCTCTTTTCGCCAAAAACACATTTACATTTTTAGTCCATTTTGAGTCGATTTTCTCAATGTTTTTTATATATATATCCTTAGCTGAAAGGTATGCTTGATAAACACAATACTTTTTAAATAAATCCCACTCAAAGTCTTTCTCTATAAGGACTAACTCTGAGACCTGATCAGGGTTATCATCATAGTAAGAGGCAACCTTCGTTACTACTTCCTTCAGAAAAATAAGCATATACCTTGGAGTGCAAATACCATTTCCATCTAAAAAATGCGATTTAATAAAATCAAAAACATCCATTTCTATATACTTATTATCGTTAGAGCAAAAATGGATAGTGGAACGTGGAAAGACTTTAGTTATAATTGCTTTATCAAACTTTGCGTATAAGCTGGTAGCGCGCTCAGACTTTTCTTTTTTGTTAACAAAACTTTTAATATATTCGGGGACTTTTGAACTTAAAAGAATTTTCTCTCTCCAGGTTAAATCAAACTCACTTAAATCTGTAGCTTTATAAATGTCTTCTGACCGGCAGATTTTAGCTTTTGTCAACGCCACCATAATTCTTGAACTTAAAAATCGTAAAGTCTCGTCATGGCTCCACTTAAGCCTTATCACATTATCGTTTACTTTATCATATCCCAGTGCTGCAAAGTCTAAACGATCAAATAAATCTGCTCTTATGAATATTTTTAAATTAATATTAGTAATAGCAGCCAGATCATCATCCACTTCAAGCAAAGCGTTTATATACTGCCTTTGTATATAGTATTCGGTCCCTGCTACAAATCGATCTATTTTATCTATAATAACCCTTGCACAGTCATAACTCCGTGCACTAATTGACTCAGATATTGCCCTCTGCACTTCCTCAAGGTTAATCTTCTTTTCTGGTTTTGGAGATTTCTGTGATAATCCAGCTTCAAAGCTAATTGGATTATCACCTACCTTTGCTTCAAACTTGACATTAGCATTCGAAATTATATTGTTTAATTTGTGAAGAATATTTGAATATTTATCTGAGCTATTTGAATCATTTAAGAAGTTATTAACTACTTTTTCAGAATCATTTTTAGGGAAACCCTCTTGTTTTGAAAGCGTAATTGATACTTTCAACAAAATATTAAATTTCCATAATAGTTGGTACAATGTACTTTCATCCTTGCCAGCATAGTGTTTATTTACGAATTCAGAAAGTTCATTAAAGGATAGAGCCTCTTCCAATGGTACAATTAAATCATTTTTATATGACTCGATTTTTTTGGCATTATTTTTTATAAGAGTAAATAGAGTGCTTTTACCTGTACCTATTGCCCCCACTATTATTGAATGTTGATTAGTATAGAACTGTTTTACCGATGACGTCTCTATAATACCAAACTCCTCAACTTTATCTCTATGTCCATCAGCGCTTCCGAATTGTAGTGTTCTTAATTTATCTACCGGGAAAGGATCTGGAAGTGATGGGGTTGATTTCCTCTGACTCATTTAAAATAATTCCTTCTACCTACAATATGACTAAGAGCTTTTAATTATAACTTTAAAGAACCCTACCATATTAAAAATAAAAAACTCCTAAAAATTAGAAAATTTAAGAAGAAACTTTTTAAAATAAACCAATTATTACTACAGCAACTTTAAATTATAAGACATTATCACTCCTTTGATTTAGTATTTATTCACTCTTCGTCTAACATTCAGTATTAATCAAAACAAATTAATAATTTACGGTAGGTATTTATTGGTATGACAGGTTTTTCTTTCGGACATTGGTTTAGATTCTGTTTACCACTGTTGATTAAACTAATGGTCGCAGCATCGGTTGTATTAGTTTTAGCTGTAATGTTTGGCTATGGCTTAGATGTGCAGCCCACAGTAAATTAAGTTAGTTGAGTGAGCTAATTGGCTCCTAAGTTAATGATGCCCGCTAACACCTGTGTGTTAGCGTGGCTCTGTGCATTACATGCCACGAAATATTGTCAGATGAAAAAGCTAATTATAAAAACTTCTGTACGAAAGCTTTTAATTCGTCTTTTTCAGCTTCACTAGCAAATGAATTTGCCGGAATGATCAAGATTGTGTATTAACAATATACGTTATGGGTTCTTTAAATAGTTTGTGATGTACTTAGTGAAGATTCTTGAGCAGAAAGCAAAGGTTTTACAGATTTAGCTTCTTCTTGATAACGATTTCTCGTATCCCATAAATCTACAGAGTGCTGGATATTAAGCCAAAACTCTGGGGTATTCCCTAACGCTGCAGCAAGTTTAATTGCAAGGGGCGCTGTTAAGCTACCGCCATTAATCAAATTACTAACTGTATTTCTATGTACACCCATTGCTTCAGCTAAAATTTTTGATGTAATGCCCATAGGCTCCAAAAACTCTAGCTTGAGCATTTCACCTACACTCACAGGACGACGCTTTGTTATACGCATAACTCTTACCTCAATACTTATGAGGGTCTAAATAGGTGTTTTCTGCTACACCATCAACCCACTTAAAAATCAATCGATACTGTTTGTTCACTCGTATTGAACACCAATCTTTCAAGTTACCTTCAAGATGCTCAAACCGATTACCTGGTGGTACTCTTAAGTCAGCTTCAGCCTTTGCTGCATCTAATATTTCTAGCTTACGATATAAAGCATTCTCTATAACCTTAGGGATTAATCGATGTCGTTTATCCTCTTCATAGAATGCTTCGAGCCACTCATCCTTAAAATTTACAGCCATATCCCTGCACTGTCCTATTGTGCATCAGTACAGAAATAATAGCGCACAGTAGCAATGTGCACAACATATACGTTTAAAAATCACTCTGGGCACTTTTGTCGTGTATAAACTTATTCGTAGAAAACCATTTTTGGATATAAATGGGTTGGTGCTGAAGGACAGTTCTGTGCCAAAATCAGAAAATAAGCCATACCTTGATTATGCCCCAAAATAAGTTAGGTTAAATGCTCTAACTGCTGCTTTGAGCAATCAAGAAACGGTCCAATCCCTACACATTGAATGATAAGTTAACGCATCTTTAATAATAGCTAGAAAATTTTGCTTAATGGGCTTACAACACCGTTTGCTCCTTGTTGTAAAACATGGGTGTAAATCTGTGTGGTTTTGACATCAGAATGGCCCAATTGTGCTTGAACGATGCGAATATCGGCGCCACTTTGCAATAGGTGCGTTGCAAATGAATGGCGCAAGGTATGAGGCGTAATAACCTTTGTAATATTGGTTTGCTTTAATGCTTTTTTAATCGCTTTTCTAACACATGTAGGGTGGAAATGGTTGCGACGTATCTCGCCAGTTTCTGGGTCATCACTTAATTTGTAGGAAGGAAATAAGTATTGCCACGCTAGTGATTTATTAGCTGAGGGATATTTACGAGTTAAAGCGTTAGGCATCCACACACCTGCGTATCGCTCGTTTTGTAAATCAAATCTTAAATATTCTTCAACTTGCAAAATTTGATTTCTAAGTAATGGGAGCAACTCCGTTGCAAGAGTAACTATACGATGCTTGTTGCCTTTTCCGTTCCAAATTTGAATGCATTTGTAATCAAAATCAATGTCTTTTACTCGCAATTGCACCGCTTCCATCACACGCAAACCACTTCCATACATTAACCCCGTGATTAAGTAATATCGCTTGGAAAGATGACTCATCAATTGCTTTACTTCATCAGGCGTCATCACTACAGGCAGCTTGGGTTGTCGATTACTTCGTGCAAAATTCAAGTTTAAAGAAAGCTCATTTTTGACAATATGTTTATATAAAAAAGCGAGCGCATTTAAAGCTGCACTTTGTGTTCTAGGTGACATATTACGTTTTAATACAATATGGTCTAAAAACGCTTTGACTTCTGCATCTCCCATTGAGCTTGGGTGACGTTTGTTGTGAAAGTGAATAAATTTTGCGATCCAACCTAAATAAGCATTAATTGTTCTTAATGAATACTGACGAGTGAGCATATAGTCTGCAATGTAGTTTAAATAAGGAGAGCGAGTTTTCATTTTCATTCCTTTGAAATGAAGCTGTATATATATACAGTTTTAGCTCAGTCGCTCGTATAGTCAAGAAAACGACCCAATCGCTCGTTTTTATCCTGAGGTAAAAGCGAGAACTCCTAAATTTTAATAACACTGGTAATTAGTTAACAAGTTTGTTAGAAATAATCTAATAAGAAAAACGAGCTACGCTGTGGTAGAAAAACGCGCGATTAGCTCGCTATAAACATGTTGAACTAAGCCGCTACGCGGAGATCCTATTCTTATCATTTGAGCCACACTTACCTTGGGGTTATCCCATAACTTGGAGGTAAGTCATGAATACACTCATTGAACAAGTCAAAACTGAAATAGCC